>CAYOOC010000082.1:0-11919 GCA_964405505.1 uncultured Thiohalophilus sp. | reverse complement strand
AACAGTTGGCCAGCAAAAACTCGACGCAATCGAGCAGGCGGGGATCATCGGGCGCGCAATCTTGCAGGGGATAACCGACCGCGAGCGATCCGATGGCGCCCGCATCCAGACGACGATAAGGCGAAGCGGGCATGCCCGGTCGACCAAGCCGCTCGGCACAGCGGGCCAGACTGCGATCGACGGCAGCGGCGAAGCGTTGCGCCTCATCGGCGAACGTGGCGCCGCTGGCGGCATCCGAATCCTCGAGGAGTTCGTGCGCGGCCCGCAGGCCGGCAATACACCAGAAGTCATCCCAATAGTAATAGTCGTTCGGCCCCAGATGCTCGGCACTGAAACCGGCGGGCAGCAGCCCGGCGTGGGGCGCATCGATATCGTCGTCCAGCCGTTTACGGATGATCCAGCGGGCACCGCGACGTATGGGCGTATGCCAGTCGGATGAGAGTTTACGGCCGGTCAGCTGCTCGAAGCGGGACAGTATCCATAACACTTCCCCGTTGGCGTCCCATTCGCCTTCCTGCGAACGGAAATACCCCAGCCTCGTCTGGCGCTCGGGAAAGCGGGATAAAGCCCGCTCGGCCCGGTCGGCGAGGCCCAGGCACAGCAGCGCATGGATAATAAAAGCGGCGTCACGGAACCAGAAACGTTTGTAGGTATAGGGGCCGGGGTACACATCGTGCGGCGAATGCAGGACGAGCGAGGTCACGGCCGCATCGTACAGAAACTGGTAGCGCGGCTCGGGGCACTCGAGGCGGCAGGCCTGCTCGCGGACGCCGGACCAGGCCTGCTCTTCAAGAGCAGGCCCACTCTGTTCGAGCGGGATGCGGACATCGAGTTCGGCCCGGCCATCGTGGTCGAGGGGAAACAGCGCGGCCGCGGTCACCAGTCCGAGATCGCACACGCCTTCGTTCTGTTCTGTCTGTTCCAGGAGATGGAGGGAGACATCGCCGGCGCGATAGTCCGAGGAGTGATGCCGCCCGGCGGCCAGACTGAAGTCGATGCGGCGGCCGTCGTCGAGGCTCCAGCGTTGACGGTCGGCGGACAGTGTGACCTTGTGAATGAAGCTGATGCCCTCCGGATTGTAGGGCCGCAGTGCCAGTACCAGCCAGCCCGGGCCATCAGCCTGCGCGTTCAGGTGCACTGTGCACAGGGGTTTGCCGGCGTCCAGTTCGACGCCGGCCTTGCTGGTGAGCGTCAGTCCCCCGGCCCGGGTCTGGGTGGTGATAGAGAGGCTCTCAGCCATCTCCTGACGCTGTTCGCATTCCCTGGCGCGCGAAGGCAGCAACCAGCGGCCGTCCTCCGTCAGGATCCAGGCATCCAGCGACCAGCCGTCGAAAAAGGGGGTGAGCAGACCGCGCGGATCCACCAGGGCCAGCTCTTCGCAGTCGGGATAGCCGAGCGCGGTCCAGTTGCGATGGGTAAGATTGATGTGCGAGACCGAGAAGGCGCGCGGGATGAACGACTCGTCATGCGGATCGAATTGACGCTCGATCCAGTAGGGCCACACCCAGTCCAGGTTGTGCTGGATGACCTTGCTGTTGATCAGACCGCGGGCGTGGAAGATCACGCCGGCGCGCAGCAGTTCCACCGGTTCACCCACCTCGGAGGGCTGGGCGAAGCTGCGCAGCCGCGCCATCAACTCGATGGGATCAAGAAACCCCTGACTGCGCGCGGCCCGCCGAATGATGTAGCGCAGGGGCAGCCATTTGGTCCAACTCACGTCAGTTCCTCTCCGGTTTCCTGTGAATAACGATTGAGTGCGCGACGGGCGAGACGATTGAAATACACCACGGCCACCACGGTGGCGACAAAGCCCAGAGCGTAGAAGGTCCATTCCAGTGGTGTGCGGCCTATCTCCCGTTCGGTCAGGGTGGCGAGATCGGCGGCGATGGAGCCCAGATAAACATTATGAACGGAGAAGGGGATGAAGCCGATCAGTGAACCCGCCACATAGCCGCGAAACGAAAAACTGGTCAGGCCGAAAAAATAGTTGGAGATCTTGCTCGGGAAGAACGGGATCAGGCGTGTGAGCAGGACAACCTTCCAGTCATGACGGGCCATTTCCTGATTGACCGCCCGCAGGCGGCTGTGTTCCACGACAAAGCGGCGGGCACGCCGGCCAAACAGATAACGGGCGGCGAGAAAAGCGATCGCCGCCCCCAGGGTCGTTCCGACGACCACATAGATCGAACCCTCGACCACACCGAAGACAAAGCCGGCGCCGATCGTGAACAAAATGCCGGGCAGCAGCAGGACCACCACGGCGGCCATAATCAGGATGAACAGGGTCGCCGCCCACATGCCCTGCGCCTCCACCCAGCGCAGCAGGACCAGCAATTGCTCGTGCACATTAAAATAGACCAGCGCCCCGACGATGGCGCCGACGAACAGAATGCTCGCGGCCATGGCCCATAACGGCGATCTGAAACGGCGCGCTGCAGACCTGGCTAGTGTCTCGCTCATATATAAGTCTTTGCTGAGTGCGTGCAAAAGAGTATAGCTGGCTGTCGGTGGCGGGCATTGAAAATTCGCAGAACGGTGGCCCCCCCACGGGCGCGATTCCGACTCCCATCTGCTAACTGCTAACTATCGTTTTTTTTCGCCCCGGTTTTTGTACCACAGGCCGATTCAACATTATCGAGCAGGCTCTCGACAGTGATATTGAAGGCCGGGGTAACAGGACAGCCGGCGGTGCGCAGGGCGCGCGCGGTCCAGACGTTACAGGTATTGAACAGATGATAGGTATCGCGCGCGAGATAAAAGCGGCTTTGTCCGTACAGCCCCGATTGAAGCGCGGCCGCCGATCCGCTGTCACGGGCGAAGCGGTTATCGAGATGCTGGCACAACGACACGAACCCCTGACGGCCGAGGTCGATACGAATCACCTCGCTGTGTGGAAACGTTTTCGTCACCGGTTCGCTGAAGCCCACCACATGCAGCACACTGGCGGTCGGCCATAATCCGGCCTTGAGCAAAATGCCGGCATGCGGATCGGCGCGAGTGTAATAGTCCCGATCGCCCCAGCCGATCTCGAGATAACGCGCGCCGGGAAAATCGGCCTGCTCGGGCAACAGTCCGGCAGGAATGGCCGCGCGCTCGAGCACGATGCCCGCATGCCAGCCATGGCTGACCAGGTAAATCGGCATCACCGGCTCCCCCTCTGCCGGCGGGAACAGCCCCCCGGGCGGCGCTGCACAAGCACCCAACCACCAGACAAATACCAGCGGCGAAAACCAGACCCGCCCCTGCTGTCGAGATGCCAATGCAAGCTTCATCAATCCAGCATAGCATCTGACCAAGGGACGAGGGAGATATTGAGTGCTGAGTACTGAGTACTGAGTACTGAGTACTAAGTACTAAGTACTAAGTACTAAGTACTAAGTACTAAGTACTAAGAACCGAGAACTGAGAACTGAGAACTGAGAACTGAGAACTGAGAACTGAGAACTGAGAACTTTTATTTAATATTGACTGGCGAAGTGCCCGATGATGCAACCCATTGCCTCGCGCCAGCGATTCTCCAGTTGCGCGTCGAACTGCGGGTCGAACTCGCCGACGGCCTTGAGCAGACTGTTGAGCCAGTGATCATACAGATGCGGCTGCACCGGTGCATGCCCGCGGCGGCTGTGAATCTCGGCCATCTTGTCCACTTCCCGTTTTACGATCTCGCTACCGGCGGCATACATGATGGAGTTGGACAGGGTCCGGCGCAACAACCGGCGCTGACGATCGAAATCGGTGCCGGCGAAAGCCGCTTTTACTTCCGGATGGCTCTGAAGAAAAATAGCGTAAAAACGTTCGATAAATCCGCCGTTGTGCAAACAGCGGCCGTAGCTCTGGTGAAGATCATCGTAGGTGTCGCCGGTGGACGACCCGGAATTTTTTTCGGACATGCTTAACCTCGAATGATTTGTGAACATCACGGACCTGGCAGCCCGATCACGAGGCGGCATTATACGTAAAATCGCTGTGCTGTGATCTATCAACGACCACGATCCCGTTACAAAAATGTAAACAGTCAAAAAAAACAGAGAGCGGTGGTCAGGTACTATAGTACCGTACTCGATACGGCCAACCCTCAATAGCCAACACCCAACTGTAGGGTGGAACAAGCCAAGCGCTTCCATCAGAAAACGGGCAAAACTTTCAGATGAATTTTTGGGAAATAACCTGGAGGCGCAGGAGTATATTTGGTTTGGCAATTTGACTGACTTAAAAGTATTTCTCCGCGTCTCTACAGACCCCGTAATAAAAATCGATCGTCGATATATCGAACGACCAGAACACGGATCACGTTGGCGATAGACTACGGAAAATGAGATTTATACATTGATGCACTGATTCAACACAATCCGAACCAAATCTGCCTGACGAGACACACCGAACTTGCTCTTTATCATTTTTAGCTGCCCCCGAACGGTCTCGCGTTTGACCGAACGTAATATGGCAATATCGGCCAGCGTCTTGCCCTTGACCAGCAGAGACAATAATTCAGCTTCCGCTGGGGTCAGGTCGTAATGCCTCCGTAGCATATCCGCTGATGGGGAGCTGCGGACATCACCGATATCGCTCAGCCAGACAACCACACGCGCCGGCGAAACAGGCACAAAGGAATGATCGTGATTCAGCCCAAGCGGTCTAATATCCAGATGGATACTGTTTTCGATCAAACATTTACCACCATACTCCATTGACGCATCTGCCCCGGCACGAATCGCATTCTGTAACAACAGTTGTAAGCGATTATTATCCGCCACTCGCCTGGCGGAGAATCGTTTCCGGCAGATCGTTACGGCGGAGTGGTTGGCCAGCAACGCTTCTGCAGGCTGATTCACGAATACCACGCGTTTCTGCCCATCAAGCAGCAACGCGGCCACCGGCGAATTTTCAAGCGCTGCTGCCATGCCAAGCTGTAAGCCTGCAGCCCTGGTCAAACGGGTATAGAGGTCCAGCGCCTGACGCAAATGCCCTGATATCTGTTTAACGAGGGAGACCGCTTCGCTGCTGAACGCCCCCTGCCGCCCGGAGCGCTGAAGCACCAATCCTGCGCCCCAGTGGGCGTCATCGGATAAACCCAACGCCAGCGTATGGCGAAACTGCTGGGGTCGCATCACCTCGTTAAAGAAGGTTCGTCGGGGACCGGTCGTGTCAACAGGACGGGGACCGGTTACATGATCGAGCCTGATCTCGCCCGGCCGGGTCCGCATGAACTCGGGAGTCGGATCGAACTGATGATAGTAATCGTTATAAGCTTCGATCCAGTCTGGATCAATGTTGTGGAAGCAACCAACATTACTGCTTGTCGCATCGGGCGGCGCAGAGACAAGGCAGCCCGACTTCGCACCGGTTAACCGGGTCAGATTGCTCATGATCCGATCCCAACCGTCATCGCGCTCAATGTTCGCGTAAATCGACTCGATAGTACTGGCTAAAATCTCAGTCATATACTCAAGATTACACCAGGGCAGGCATGTCTATTAGCTGGCCAAACCAGTGCACATGTTATCGTTATTTCTTTTGCAGATGTCGGCAAAAAAAGTCGATTCTTTAACTGTCCACAAAATTTTTTGTACAACGGAGCCACGAGACTGGCCTGTCCCTGGGAACTGGGCCCGGGTACAGAATATACCCCACCGGTACGCCACGCCGCTTACAGTCTGCCTTGGAGGCAACTCGATAATTCACCCGTACAAATCTCCCCCATATGGGGCATGACTCTGTAAATCACGCTGCTATTTTACCTTTTGGTATCAAGGGGAATGCCAATTGACAGTTAAATTTTTCCAAGCACCGAGGTAGATATGAAAAAACGATTATTGGTCAGTTTCTTTTGCGGATTCTTCTTCTCCGGCAGTGTTCTGGCAGGAGGGCTAATCGAACCTGCTTCTGTAGACAGAAGTTCTATCAAGACCTATGAATTCAAAGGGAGCCGCATCGATGTCAGCAGCGATGTTCCAGAACGTTTTTTCGGCACTTATGACTCCCCTGAATCCCGACTGAGGCCCAGATACAACCCCGAAAGCAACTGGCGCCAGTTCGCAAGAAAAATCAGATTAAACAGTGACGGAACCGGCTATATACATCTATATGGAAGGAACCAGCCAAAAAAGAAGTTTGAATGGGGCTTTGTCACGGAAAATGGACGTCTTATGGTTGGCCGGTACAGTTACAAAGATATGAAAAACTTTAAAGTACATACCATGATTTATAAATATCCCAGCGGCAATTATGGTTACCGATATGTTTACGAACATGAAGGCCAGGTTGCCATTATGCCGTTTGGTGTTCCTGTTCGTGTTCCGATGCTGAAAGACTGAAATTCCGGCTTCGCCAGGGTCACCTGCTTATGCAGGTGGCCTTTTTTATTTGATCTGATGATATTACGATAATCAACAATCACCCACCCGCTGACCTTCGAAGGTATTACGCATCTGCATGTTGCCGATCGGCCCCGCCTGGATATTCATCTCGAACCAACCCCGCGTAGTGGTCCCGTTGAAATTGACCTCGCCCTGACCGGTGGAGGTGCCATGTTCGCTCCGGCACTGGATATCCCAGGCCACCCGATTGGCGCTTTCTTCGGTGGTGGTAAATTGACAGCCCTGTCCCATGTCGTCGGGTTTAAAGTCGATATCATCGCCTTGCACGCACTGGCGTTTGGTCTGGGGCTCACGCTGCATCATCTGCGCCATTTTATCCGGTACGCCGCTCAGTTCCATTTTATAGGTTACCTTCCACAGCCCCGGCTGGATGTTATAACCCGCCGCGGATGCCTGGAAACTGAGCAGCACAAAGCCCAGTACCGACAGGACAATCCCATGCTGTGTTAACTTTCGCTTGCTTGATACAGACACCTAAACCTCCTCATCATCTTCAATCTGAAACTCGCCGTTCTCGTAACGTTCGATAAGCCGCAAGGCGGCCGCTTCATCCCCGTCATCCACACTCAGCTTGATATGCCCCATCGGCATCAGTTCGCCGATGCCGCCCTGCAGATACCGGCCATTCACATAGGTCTCGATGCCCTGTGACTCCAGCAATCCTTTGACCAGGTTGCCCTCGATATAGTCGTTAGCGGTGTAAATAATAATCATCAGCCGCCGGTATCCGAGTCATAAGGATAGCGGGTATGGCCGTAACGGATCACCAGGATCGTCACCGCGAGAATCAGCGCCGACCCGGCCACTGCCAGCATGCGCCAGTCTTCCATAGCCTTCATATCCAGCACCATATATCGAGCGAGGGCGATGATGGCGATATATAATGGAATACGGATCGGCAGCTTACCGGATTTGAGATAGATGCCGATCATCGCCAGCACCTCCAGGTAGATGAACATCAGCAGCAGATCCGCCAGCGTTACCGCGCGGGCCTCGACCATCACCCCGATCTCGATCCCGAAGGCGATCACCGTGGCCACCGCGATCAGCACCAGGCCCAGGGCCTGTAACAGATCCAGTGACTCGCCCAGCTTCAGCTTGATGCCGCGTAGCTCCATTCCTCTCTCCCTGTTTTTATAATCATTGAGCGGATAATGCCGGCTCGCCTGACAAACCGACTCCGCTCGATTATGCTACCTGTATGAACGAGATCCAATGCCGACATTGCGGCCACCTGTTCGACACGGCGCAGACCCGTTGTCCCCACTGTCGCACCCCCACCCCGGCCGAGCAGGAACGCCTGGCCGCCGGGGCCAAAAAGCGTTTTCTCTACGCCTTTGTCGGCCTGATCGTCTTCGCCACCCTGATGATCCTGATCCTGCCCCGCGACAGCTGAAACGAAGCCGCCCCGATCATTGCGGTTGTTTTCATTATTCCCGCAACGCGCCCCTTGAGCAGTGATGGCGCTATCGCCCCTTTCCATTGCGTTAAACAGCCCGTTTGGAGATAAAAATGGCACTTCCTGGCCTCGATAAAGGCTATAAATCCATAATTTTTCTAATGACAAGAATCACCTGTCAGGGTCCGAACGTTATCTGTATCTGCAATCGGCCAACAAGCTGATCCACATCAATAGACCTGGACTAAATCTAAATTATATTAAATGCAGGTTATTACTCTTTTGCACTGCCGTATCGGGTTCACCTCGTTGTGCGATCACAATACCCGAGGGGTTATCAACTCAAGGAGCCGATCATGTCCAGACCAAAACCATTCACGTACAGACAACCTGCGGCCGACCGCGATCCGGTCTCGGCCGCCCAGCCAACCGTCATCACACCACCGCGGGGTTTCGTCCTGCTCGTTATCACACTGCTTGCCCTGCTCGCGCCTCCGCTGGCTGCCCAGGAGCCGATCGAGCCCATTACCCCGCCCAAAAATATCAACATCGCGCTGTCGGAGCTGGGCAAGAAGCTCTATTTCGATCCGCGTCTGTCCCGGTCGGGATTTATTTCCTGCAACTCCTGCCACAACCTGAGCATGGGCGGCACCGACAATCTCAAGACCTCGATTGGCGATCGCTGGCAGCAAGGGCCGATCAACTCTCCAACCGTGCTCAATTCAAGCCTGAGCGTCGCCCAGTTCTGGGACGGCCGGGCCAAAGATTTGAAAGAACAGGCGGGTGGACCTATTGCCAACCCCGGAGAGATGGCCTTCAGTCATATCCTGGCCGTCGGGGTTATCGAATCGATCCCGGCCTATGTGCGGGAATTCAAACTGGCCTTCGGCGAGGATGTGATTGATATCGACAAGGTCACCACCGCCATTGCCGAGTTCGAAAAAACCCTGGTGACGCCCAATTCACGTTTCGACAAGTGGCTGCTGGGTGACGAGGATGCCATTACCCCACAGGAACGGGCCGGCTACAGTCTGTTCAAGAGCAGCGGTTGTGTCGCCTGTCATAACGGTCCGGCACTGGGCGGGACCTCGTTCCAGAAAATGGGCGTCGTGGAACCCTACCAGGCCAAGAGTTCAGTCGAGGGTCGCAGCGCCGTTACCGGCAAGGATGCGGACCGCTTCAAGTTCAAGGTCCCGACCCTGCGCAACGTGGAACTGACCTATCCCTACTTCCATGATGGCGAGGCCGAAACCCTGGCCGAAGCAGTGGATATCATGGGCCGGCTGCAGCTTGGCAAGAAATTCACCAAGGAAGAAAATGCCCAGATTGTTGCCTTCCTCAAGACCCTGACCGGTGAGCAGCCCCAATTCAGTCTGCCGATCCTGCCACCGTCGACCCCCGAGACCCCGCGTCCGCAACCTTTCGACTGATCGAAACCTCTGTGCCACAGGGAGGTGGCACACAATCCTTCCCGGCTCGCAGCAATACAAAGCCGCCACCCGCTCAATTCCGTATGTGCCTGACGGGCAATTCACTAAAAAACTGAGCCTGAACGATTGATTTAGACTGAATCTAAACTACACTTTTCTTCACACCATCAACTGTGGACCCGACTCCGTAGTGACGGAGCCCAGGAGAGTCACAGGTCGGGCAATAGACACGTATGTAGTGTTTATTTGTCGGATTGAACCGCTGCCAGTCAACAACCGCCGAAGGCAATCCCCTCCAGGCAATGTCAACGACTGAATAGCGTAAGATGCGCAACGCAATCGTATTGTTAATGCTGTCCAATAGAGAAGGAATGATCACGGATTTACAACGACACCGGCCAAAGTGGTCCACGCGAAAATCATTACACCGATTGATAGTCCCGCACTATCACCTGAATCGAAACAAACGATTATCGTGCTTCCCACTTCTTGCCTAGAGTTGAAAGTATCCCCGGCATATCGGGGAGAGACGACACGCCAAATACTAAGGAGAACACGATGGATGACATCACCAAGTGCCCGGTCATGCACGGCGCTGCCACGGAGACCGGCATGTCGAACATGGAATGGTGGCCCAAAGCCCTGAACCTCGACATTCTGCATCAACACGACACCAAGACCAATCCGTTGGGCGAAGACTTCAACTATCGCGAAGCGGTCAAGAAACTCGACTTCGACGCACTCAAAAAAGACCTGCACGCGCTGATGACCGAAAGCCAGGCCTGGTGGCCGGCGGACTGGGGCCACTATGGCGGCCTGATGATCCGCATGTCCTGGCATGCGGCCGGCTCCTATCGTATCGCCGACGGGCGCGGCGGCGCCGGCACCGGCAACCAGCGCTTTGCGCCGATCAACTCCTGGCCGGACAACGCCAACCTGGACAAGGCGCGGCGCCTGCTGTGGCCGATTAAAAAGAAATACGGCAACCAGCTCAGCTGGGCCGATCTGATCGCCTACGCCGGCACCATCGCCTATGAATCCATGGGCCTGAAAACCTTCGGCTTCGGTTTCGGCCGCGAGGACATCTGGCACCCGGAAAAGGACACCTACTGGGGTTCGGAGAAAGAATGGCTCGCCCCCACCGGCAGTGAAGGCAGTCGCTATTCCGGCGAGCGCGATCTGGAAAACCCGCTGGCCGCGGTGATGATGGGCCTCATTTACGTTAACCCCGAAGGCGTGGACGGCAACCCGGATCCGCTCAAGACCGCCCATGACGTGCGCGTCACCTTCGAACGCATGGCCATGAACGACGAGGAAACCGTGGCGCTGACTGCCGGCGGGCATACCGTGGGCAAGTGTCACGGTAACGGTGATGCCGCCCTGCTCGGCCCGGAACCTGAAGCCGCCGATGTCGAGGAACAGGGCCTGGGCTGGAACAACCACACCCAACGCGGCATCGGTCGTGACACCGTCACCAGTGGTATCGAAGGGGCCTGGACCTCCAACCCGACCGTATTCGACTCGGGTTACTTCGACATGCTGCTCGATCACGAGTGGGAGTCCCGCAAGAGTCCCGCCGGCGCCTGGCAGTGGGAGCCGATCGATATCAAGGAGGAAGACAAACCGATCGACGTCGAGGATATGACCACCCGCTACAACCCGATCATGACCGACGCGGATATGGCGATGAAGATGGACCCCGAATACCGCAAGATCATGGAGAAATTCCGCGCCGATCCGGCCGCCTTCCAGGACGCCTTCGCGCGGGCCTGGTTCAAGCTGACCCACCGTGACATGGGCCCCAGGGACCGCTACATCGGCCCCGATGTGCCCAGCGAAGAGCTGATCTGGCAGGACCCGGTGCCCGCCGGTAACCGCGACTACGATGCGCAGGCCGTGAAGGACAAGATCGCCGCCAGCGGCCTGGCTATCGGCGAGATGGTCGCCACCGCCTGGGACAGCGCCCGCACCTTCCGCGGCTCCGACCTGCGCGGTGGCGCCAACGGCGCACGGCTTCGCCTGGCCCCGCAAAAGGACTGGGAAGGCAACGAGCCCAAACGTCTGCGCAAGGTGCTGGATGTGCTGGAACCCATCGCCAGCGAGACCGGCGCCAGCGTTGCGGATGTGATCGTGCTGGCCGGTAATCTTGGTGTCGAGCAGGCTGCCAAAGCCGCCGGTGTCGAGGTGAGCGTGCCCTTCTCGCCGGGCAGGGGTGATGCCACCGACGCGATGACCGATGCCGACTCTTTTGAGTACCTGGAGCCCGTGCATGACGGTTATCGCAACTGGCTGAAGAAGGACTACGTGGTCAGTGCCGAAGAGCTGATGCTGGATCGCACCCAGCTGATGGGCCTCACCGCACCGGAAATGACCGTGCTGGTCGGCGGCATGCGCATGCTGGGCACCAATCACGGCGGCACCCAACACGGCATGTTCACCGATCGCGAAGGGGCGTTGACCAATGACTTCTTCGTGAATCTCACGGACATGAACAACACCTGGAAGCCGACCGGCAAGGGCCTGTACGAAGTCCGCGACCGGGCCACCGACAAGGTCAAGTGGACCGCCACCCGGGTGGACCTGGTCTTTGGTTCCAACGCCATCCTGCGCTCGTACGCCGAAGTCTACGCCCAGGATGACAACCAGGCGAAGTTCGTTAACGACTTCGTCAAGGCCTGGAGCAAGGTGATGGATGCGGACCGTTACGATCTGG
>CAYOOC010000081.1:10249-12547 GCA_964405505.1 uncultured Thiohalophilus sp. | reverse complement strand
AAAACGATCCGCACCGCCGGGGCGGTTAATTAACGGATTTCGTCGATCGACAGTTGTTTATCCATGATATTGGGGGTGATCAGCCCGTAGCCCTGCTGTTGCCAGTGAACCAGTTCGGTGATGGCCGACGGGGCCAGTTTGATGAAATCCTGGAAATCGTCGGTGCTGTAATCATAATCCTTGGCGGCCAGGCCGCAGACGATAAATTCCACGCCCAGTTGATCGTAATACTTCATACGTTCGACCGCGTTTTTGTATTTTTCATAATTATGTTTGGCGACCGTGACGATCTCGGTACCGTGAATCACCACCTTGATGCTCATAAACTCGGGTGCAAAGTTATACGGCGCCTCGCCCAGCGGGTTGATATAGGAACGCACCCAGTACAGCGCCGAGTTGATCTTCTCCGGGTGATCGAAATAGAAGTCGAATACCACTTTGGGATCTTCGTAGGGGGTTTTGACAATTTCCCCGCTATGTACAGGGCTATACACCAGCAGCAGGGCGGACAACAGAACGAGTGAGCGGATCATGGCGGCACTCCTTTAACGGGGCCTTTGATCCAGTGTAGTACTAAATTTTTACAGATGCGGCAGGAAAGCCGGGAGGAGGCAGAAAAATACCCGGGTAGTAGAAAATGGGGCTAGACACTAGCTGCTAGTAACTAGCCCCTGTTTATCAGAAGTCCAGATAAACCCCAAGGAAGGGACCGTCGAATTTCATGTTGGCATAGACATCATCCAGATCATCCAGCTCCATTTCCAGCGAACGGTAGCCGGCTTCGATACCGAGCAAGTAGCTGGTGGTGTAGCTGACCCGGGCGGTGACGTCGGTGAGGCTGCTATCGCCGATGTCCAGTGCGTTGCCTTCCACACGGAATTCCAGTCCCGGCCAGGGAGTGACACCCACGCCGAGATAGCCCATCGGGACGATGCCGTCGAAGCTGTTGCTTACGGGTGGTCCTGCAGCTGGACTATCCAGTGTCGCTTCGGCGTCAACCATCTTGGCGGTGAGGCCGAAGTCGAAGCTGACCACGTTGTCCAGCAGTTGCCAGTAAAGGGTGACATCGGTGTGATCCAGCACCAGTTCGGAGGTGATCGCATCATTCCTGCTGAAATTCTGGCCGCCGTAAGTGAAATCTGTGGTGATGGTGCCGGAGCCGCTGCTGGTCAGGCTGGTCTGCATGACCTTGATATTGGGAATCAGCGGCACTGGATGCTCGACCAGCGCATAAAAATAACCTTCCTTGTCGTCCTCCAGATTGAGGTCGTTTTTCAGATCCGCATTGGTTCCCACGGTTCCGTCGTCGTAGCGGATCGTCCCACTGGGATCGTGATCCCACATCCCGGCGCCGAAGCGGGCACCGAGGATGTCGGCGAAGGCCGATGAACTCACCGCCAGCGCGGTCAGGGCAATGGCAAGTTGGCGTAACAACATAGTGATCGTCCTTATTCTTGAGTAATGAATGAAATCCTGGCTGATATAGCCGTCATTATTGCCTTATCGGCGCATGATGCAAGGGCTTTATCCCCGATTTGTGCCGGGCGCCCGGGTTCGGAGTGGCCGGTTACTGGCGCAGGGTGAGAATATTGTCCTTCTGGTTCAGCTCCAGCTGTTTGAGAAAGCTCATCCCGAGCAGGATTTCATCGCCCATTACATTAGGATTAATGGAGGCGGGCAGGTTGGTCAGCCGGATATGGCCCAGGCTGACGCTGTCGAGGCGGGTGGCGTAGCCCCGGGCCAGGCCATTGGCGGTCTGGAAGGTGACCTGGCGACCGCGCTCCAGCCCCAGGCGGTTGGCGACATTTTCGGGGATGGCGATATCGGTGGCGCCGGTATCGAGCAAAAAGGTCACTTGCTGACCGTTGATCTGGCCGTTGGCGACATAGTGACCATAACGGTTCTGTTTCAACACCACTTCCCGGCTGCCGTCGGCCGCCTGGCGCTGCACCACCTGCTGGTTGGGGTTTTGCTGATCGCCCAGATATTTGTCGAAAAACAGGGTCAACAGGGCCAGCAGTACCAGCCACATGGCGAACACCATGCTTTTGCCGATCTTCTGTTGCTGTTGTTCGGGTGAATTCATCTCAATACTTTTCTCGCTGTGGTGGCTTGTAAACCACCGAAGACACCGACTGCACTGAAATACACCGAAATGCTGAAAATCAAAATTATTATTCAGTGCTTTCGGTGTTTTCAGTGTTTCGGTGGTTACATTTGTTTATTCACCAGTTACCGGTACTTTATTTGCGGTCGCGATAGCGCAATAACAAGTCGTCGTAGGCGTCGATGCGCCGA
>CAYOOC010000081.1:0-10149 GCA_964405505.1 uncultured Thiohalophilus sp. | reverse complement strand
TTATTTGCGGTCGCGATAGCGCAATAACAAGTCGTCGTAGGCGTCGATGCGCCGATCGCGCAGATAGGGCCAGAGGCGTCGGACGCTGTCGCTGCGGGCCAGGTCGAGTTCGGTGATCAGCAACTGCTCCTCGTCGCTCGGGGCTGCGGCCAGGATTTCCCCCTGCGGGCCGGCGATGAAGCTGTGGCCCCAGAACCGGATCCGATCGCCGGTTACGGGGTCGGTTTCGATGCCGGTGCGGTTACAGGCCAGTACCGGCAGGCCGTTGGCCACCGCATGCGCGCGCTGGCTGAGCTGCCAGGCCTCGAGCTGGCGCTGCTGTTCTTCGTCAGAGTCGTTCTCGTCCCAGCCAATGGCGGTGGGATAGAGCAGCAGCTCGGCCCCGGCCAGCGCCATCAGCCGGGCCGCCTCGGGGAACCATTGATCCCAGCAGACCAGCACGCCGAGTCGCCCGACCGAGGTGTCGATGGGCGTAAAGCCGAGATCGCCCGGGGTGAAATAGAATTTCTCGTAATAACCGGGATCGTCGGGAATGTGCATCTTGCGATAGATCCCGACAATCCTCCCGTCGGTCTCCAGGACGACAGCGGTGTTGTGATACAGCCCGGCGCCGCGTTTTTCGAACAACGAGGCGACGATCACCACCTTCAGTTCCGCCGCCAGGGCACCGAGCTGTTCGGTGGACGGGCCGGGAATCGGCTCTGCCAGATCGAACAGCGCCGGATCCTCACGCTGACAGAAATAGGGGCCGGTATGCAGTTCCTGCAACAGGATCAGTCTGGCGCCGGCAGCGGCGGCCTCGCGAATGCCGGCCTCGGAGGCCTGCAGGTTGGCCTGGCGGTCGGCACGGCATTGTTGCTGAAGCAGGGCGGTTTTCAGAGGCTGAGTCATCGTTCGGTTCCTGGATAGCCGACTGTGAGTTTAACAAGCCCCGCGGGGCAAAGGATATACGTTGTTACCGGGACTGTTTATACTGCCCGGACAGTGAATGCATAAATACCGGGGAAGGGGGAAGCATGAAACAGTGGCTGTTGATCGGTCTGGCGTTATTACTGGGGGCCTGTAATACCACGCCGAGTGAACTGGAGGACCTGGACGAGGTCCTGCGCGCCTACGAGCACAGCCTGCGCTGGTCGCGCCTGGAGCTGGCGGTACAGTACTACAAGGACCCGCCACAACTAAGCGAACAGCAGAAAAAACGGCTCAGGGATATCAAGGTCACCGGCTACAAGGTACTTACCGTCAATGCCTCCAAGACAGAAGCGGCGCAGGTGGTGGAATTGCGTTATTTCAATACCAATTATAATATCGTTCGGGAAATTACCGATACCCAGATCTGGGAATATGATAAGGAAACCGAACGCTGGGCATTAACCTCAGAATTTCCCGAGTTTAAATAAAATCCCGTTATCTGGCGCTGTCGAATGTATTCCAGCCCTCGATTTCAATCAGCAATTCTTTACGGCAGATGTCGGCCTGCAGATAGAGCAGGGGGTAGGCGCTGCCGAAACGTTGTTGCAGATAATCCCGAACCAGCGCGTAATCTTCGCTCCGGCGCAGGTAGATCTTGAGCAGGGTCAGGTTATCGAGCTTGTCTTTGAGTGTCGGGCATTGTTGCCGGGCATGGGTTAACAAATGTTCGATGTTATCCAGTGTCAGTTGTAACTGGCTCTGTATATCGTCCTTTCCCCGGCTTTCGTGGCCACGGATGCTGGCCGTTCCCGACAGATAAAACTGTGTGCTGTCTGGCCAGTGTTTGACCGTGGCGCGGGAAAATGACGGGCTCCTGGGTGAATAGCAGGCCGGATAGTGAAATGCGCTGACTTGCAAGGGGTTTTCGATCTGCAGCGGGGGTTCGTGCGCGGCGATGAAGTAGATAACAAATCCGGTACCGGTAGTGCCCAGTGCACTGGCCGCTGGCAGGCGCGTTTCATATTCGGGTTCTGTCGCCAGTGCAATATGCCGGCCTGTGCAAAAAAGCTGATAGCGCTCCACACCATCATCGAGGCCGACGATATCCGGCAAGTAGTTCCACACGCGCAACGGGTAGGGATAACCCTGCTTGCTCAGATGTTCGAGGATCAGCATATAGGCATCCTGCGTTGCCTGTTCCAGTCCCTCACACTCATCCACCTGCAGGGCGCCGAACATAAAAATGCCATTGTGTAACAGTTGTAACGGCCCGACCTGTTCCTGCTGCATCGGCCGATCGCTGTGCCATATCTCGAAAGTGTGTTGCTGTTCACCGAGTACCGGCATCGCGACATCGATACTCAGCAGCCCCTCTGTGGTGCGCGCAATACGGTTGCCGTCGGCTCCGTAGCGAATAACGGCGAACGCTTGTGTTTCACTGTTTTTGTCTGCCGGGCCGGGTGGTGCAGGGTTGTAATTGATGGATAAAAGTGACATGAGTCGGGTCGTTATGGCGTCGCCATCCTGTGCGAGAGAGATAATTGAATACTGACATAAATTATATATAATCGGGCGGCCGTGGGCCAGATTGACAAGTGGCTTTGCGCCTTGCCATCGCCGTTGACAATATTAAGAAGAATAATCATGAAATACCCTCCTGGGAATTGTCTTTAACAGGATAACGAGAATGCCAAAGTTACTCATCGCATCGCGTGTCGGAGGGCGCAACCTGATGTTCATCCACCAGGTGTGGGCCACTCGCGGCCGTCGGCCTTTTCCTGTCGCCGGCAATGGCCTGTTTTTTCGCCGTGTCTCGATTGCCCATTGCGTGAGTTAGACGTGGCGTGCCGCACTTCTTCATTGCTGGTGATAGCCTATCCGGTTGCGGTGCATTACGGGGTGATCACGGGCCGTTTTCTCCCGGCGATCGTGGCGCTGGCGGTGCTGGCCAGTGTATTGGCGGGGTGGCGTGCGCAGGGATTTCGCTATTTGCCCGCCCTGTTGGTTGCGACATTAATCATCCTGCTCGGGTTGACGCTGCAGGATCGTTTCGATCTGCTGATCTGGCCACCTTTGTTGTTTTACTTTGGCCTGGCAACTGTTTTCGCCCTGAGCCTGTTACCCGACCGCGAGCCGCTGGTAACGCGCTTTGCTCGTTTGCTGGATGGCGAACCGGATATGGCCGTGCGGCGCTACACCCGGAATGTCACTCTGGCGTGGGCACTGTTTTTGAGTTTGTTGGGCGTTATTAGCGTGTTGCTGGTTTGTTGTGCCAGTCGTCAGTGGTGGTCGCTGTTTACCAATCTGCTGGGGTATCTGCTGGTGTTGTTGTTTTTTCTTGCCGAGTTTGTCTTGCGCCGGCGGCGCTTTCCGCAGCGGGCGCAATACAGTTTTATCGACTTCCTGCGTGCCATGGCGCGACTGGGTTCCCGCGGTGGCTGGAAATGAGTCAGCAGTTGCCGCTGACAACACATGCTCCCGGGACGATCATCGCCTGGCATAAGGGGCAGGCGATAACGACACAGGAGTTTCTCGCGCAGGCGCAGGCACTGGCACAAAGCCTGCCAGAGGCTTCACATGCCGTGAATTTATGTGAGGACCGTTATGCTTTTTTGCTGGCGTTCGCCGCGCTGTTGATCCGGGGGCAGGTGTGCCTGTTACCGCCCAACCGCGCAACCGGTGTGGTCCGCGCGGTGGCGGCGGAGTATCCGGGCAGTTATTGCCTGGTCGATCAGCCCTGCGCGGAACTGGCACTGAATCAATTTGTGGTAACGCCGCCGTTCGGGACCCGGAGCAGCAACAACGTTCCGCTGATTGATGCCAATCAGCAAGCGCTGGTGATCTTTACTTCCGGCAGTACCGGCACACCCCGTCCGTATGACAAATACTGGGGCGATCTGGTACGCGGGACCGAGCTGGCCGCGCACCGTTTTAAGCTGGAACACTTTATCGGCGGCACGCTGGTTGCCACGGTGCCGCCACAGCATATGTACGGTCTGGAAGCGACCATTTTATTCGCATTACATTCTCCGCTGGCGGTACATGGGGGACGGCCGTTTTACCCGGAGGATGTACGCCAGGCGTTGTTGCAGGTCTCGGCACCCCGGTTGCTTATTACCACACCGGTGCATTTGCGAGCCTGTGTGGGCGCCTCGCTGGCATGGCCGCCGATGAGCCTGATTATTTCGGCCACGGCGCCGTTATCCACCGATCTGGCGGCCGAGGCAGAGGGCCATTTTGGATGTCCGGTGCACGAGATTTACGGCTCGACCGAAACAGGCGCGATCGCCAGTCGGCATACTTTGACCGAACCATTATGGCATCCCTATGACAGCGTACATCTGCACTGTGTGGATGGTCGTTGCCAGGTGGCGGCCGATTTTCTGCCTCAGGCGATGCCATTGAATGATATTATTGAATCCCGGGCAGCGGGCTTCACGCTGCTGGGGCGTGACAGTGATATGATCAATATTGCCGGCAAGCGCGCATCGCTGGCCGATCTGACCCGCCGCCTGCAGGATATCCCCGGGGTGGAAGACGGGGCTCTGGTACTGCTGGATGAAGATCGCGAACGCGGCGGCCGGCTCGGTGCACTGGTGGTGGCTCCGGCCTTGTCTGAACAGGCGATACTGGCGGCCATGGGCGAATTGATGGATGCGGTATTTATTCCGCGAACTCTCTATCGGGTACAGCGGCTACCCCGAAATGAAACCGGCAAGTTGCCCCGTGCTGAACTGTTAGCGATGTTCGAGCGTCTGCGTCAGCGCGATATCTGAAGTCATGCGGTATTCTGCCGATACAGCCAATAGTTTTCACTTTGTAACCTAGCGTAAAGAGTTTATGTTGTCCGAACCGCTTCTGATTACCGCTTCCAGTACCGTTAACGCGCTCGGTCAGGGTCTTCAGGCAGCGAAAACGGCCTTGTTGCAGGAACGTAGTGGTTTGCGTCGTAATGACTACGACGACGGTCATCTGCCAACCTGGATAGGACGGGTCGATGGCCTTGAGGAGGTCGTATTGCCTGATGCGCTGGCGCCATTCGATTGTCGTAATAACCGTCTGGCGGCACTGGGCCTTGAGACCGACAGTTTTACCGAGATGGTGGCCACGGCCCGCGAGCGTTACGGGGCCGGGCGCATCGGCTTGTTTCTGGGCACCAGCACCTCTGGCATTGAGGCCACCGAACAGGCCTATCGCCAGCGTGCCGGTAACGACGGGCCGTTGCCAGCCAGCTTCGACTACCGGCATACCCATAACACCTACTCCTGCGCCGATTTCACTCGCCGCTATCTTGAGCTGGAAGGACCGGCACAGGTGATCTCGACGGCCTGTTCCTCCAGTGCCAAGGTGTTTGCGACAGCCAGCCGCTATATTGCGGCGGGCTGGTGTGATGCGGCGGTCGTTGGCGGGGTCGACAGCCTGTGCCTGACCACGTTGCTGGGTTTCAATGCCCTGGAACTGGTTTCCAGCGAACCCTGCCGTCCCTGGGACAAGCATCGCAGCGGCATCAACATTGGTGAGGCGGCCGGCTTCGCGCTGCTGGAACCGGCCGCCGGGCGCGAGGGGATCGCATTGCTGGGGTATGGTGAAAGCAGCGACGCTTACCACATGTCGACACCCCATCCGCAGGGAGAGGGGGCCCGGCAGGCCATGCAACAGGCCCTGGAGCGTGCCGGTCTGACGCCCGCTCAGGTGGACTATATCAATCTACACGGCACCGCAACGACCTCCAATGATCGGGCCGAGGATCAGGCGGTGACCGGGCTGTTTGATGCTGTGCCATGCAGTTCGACCAAGGGCTGGACAGGCCATACCCTGGGTGCGGCCGGCATCACCGAAGCGATTTTTTGCAGCCTGAGTATTGAACACGGTTTCTTACCGGGTACGTTGAATACCCGGGAGGTCGATCCGACCCTGACTACGCCGGTTTTGCACCATACCCTGCAGCAACCGGTACGGGTGGCAATGAGCAATTCCTTCGGCTTCGGTGGCAGTAACTGCGCACTGATATTCGGATGGTGTGACTGATGCGGGTGAGAGTCGAGAGCCTCGGTCTTATGGCACCGGGCATGGCCGGTTGGGATGCGGCCCGACCAGTCCTGCGAGGCGAACAGACGCTGGATCAACAGGAACTGCCGGCCTTTCGACCTGGTCTGCTGCCGCCGAACGAGCGACGTCGTACCACGGCATTGATCAAGCTGGCGTTGCAGACCGCCGAAGATGCCCTGCGGCACAACCGCTACACGATGAGTGAACTGGCCTCGGTGTTTGCCTCATCCGAGGGCGATGGGGAGGTGGTGGACCGGATCTGCCAGAGCCTGACTTTGCCGGAACGACCGGTCTCGCCGACCCACTTTCACAATTCCGTCCATAATGCGCCGGCGGGCTACTGGGCCATTGCCAGCCATTCGCAGCACTTTTCCACCAGTCTGGCGGCAGGCGCGGACACCTTTGCCGCCGGGCTGATTGAAGCGGCGACCGTTGCCACAGGCCAACAGCAACCCGTGTTGTTAATTTGTTATGACTATGCCTTGCCCCCCGCCCTGGCCGGACGGGGTTACGTGGATGTCAGCTTCGCCACGGCACTCCTTCTAAGCGGGACGACGAGCGTTTCGGCGCCGGGGTGTTTGCATCTTGAATTGAAGGCAGGCGCGACCCAACCGCCTGATTTGCCAAAGGAACTGGCGCCACTGCGTGAACGTAATCCCGCGGCAGCGGCATTACCGCTGTTGATGGCGCTGGCGAAGGAGGAGGCTACTGAACTGGCTTTGCCCTGCCACGACCACCTGACTTTGCAGATCGGCGTGGAAAGCTGAAGCCGCCAGGCGGTGCTTGCCCTGCTGTTAAAAGCAGGGCTGACTTGCACTTTACGTCGTAAAGTCTGTACCGGATTAAATGCTATCGCCCATGTGTTGTCCATCAATGGGATTGGCTAACCAGAGGGCAATATCGCTTCCCAGTGCCTTGACGGTACGTCCCAATACAGAACAAGAACCCTTATAGCCACCAAAAAAACCGCCGCCCGAGAAGCGGGCCCCGGTGAAGGAGGCAACTTTCTCGCCATCTTCATACAGGGTGCCGGCTACTTCAGTGAATTTGCGATGTCCCAGAAACGGATTCCCCTGGCTGATCGCATCGACAATTTCGACCGACAGAACCCGTCCTTTACTGGCGGTATCGATAGCCTCTGATCGGATCACGGCAATATTGCGTTCGCTTCCGTAAACACGGATAAAGTGAGACAGTTTCTGATTGATAATGCATTCAGCTTTGATATTGGTGGCGATCTTGGCACCATTCTGGAAAGGGATGAATGAGCGGATGGTGACAGTCATATCTGGATTATCAGGCAGAGGTGCCTCGCTGAGGCCACCATCAGCCGGTATGCCGGTGCGGCAAGCATTTAACAGCAGTGAGAGCATGGCCAGAAAAATCAGAATTTTTTTCATTCTACAGGTTCCTTTTGTTATGGGTTGGTTGAGTTGCCGCTGTTCAGTCTGACAAGCGCGGTCAATTTTATCCTCGTTTTATACGCATGAGTTCTGTCAAAGTACGACACCCGGATGGAGAAGAGCGCCAGCATCAGTCCCCATCCTGCGGGGTAGTGCCACCAGCAAACTTCAGGCGTGCATTGCGCCGACGGCGAAAATAGAAACGCAATGCACGTGGCAGATTGGCAATAAAACTCACGTAGTAAATACTCTTGAAAGCCATGAGTGCCCATTGAACTCGCGTGGTGCGGTAGACATCGCCGGCCAGCAGGGAAATGACAGCCTGTTCCATTTTCAAGGTGTTACGGGGCGCCATGAACAAGTGGCGCATGGCCGGGCTATTGAACCGGTATATCATCCAGGAGAAACGCTTGACGGCCCGGCGCACATTCCGCTCATAAGCCTTCAGTATACCCGGGGTTTTGTCGGGTTGTTGAAGGCAACGGTCGACGGCATCGGCGGCGCGAAATGCGCTGGACATGGCGATATACACGCCACTGGAGAAGACCGGGTCAACGAATGTGAACGCATCGCCGACCAGCAGGTAGCCGGGGCCATGTGCCGTGTCGGAAATATAAGAGAAATTGCCGGTCGCGTTGACCTCGCCAACGCAGTGGGCGTCTTGCATACGTGCCAGGGCCGGTGGACACAGCGCCAATGTCTGCCAGAGAAATTCTTCCGGCGGACACTGGCGCTGTTTCAGGTATTCGGGGAAACAGACCGCGCCGACACTCATGATTCCATCACGCAGGGGGATCATCCAGAACCAGCCATGCGCGAACCAGTAGATACTGATATTTCCGGCATCGCGTCCCGGTCGTCGGGTTACACCATCGAAATGACCAAAGATCGCCGCGCTGTTGTGGGCGGGGTTGCGTTGTTTGAGATTCAGCCGACGGGATAGAAACGTATCACGACCAGAGGCATCGATCACAAAGTCTGTCTCGTAATGGTGCTGTTTACCTGTATCATCCTGTGCGGTGACCCGCCGGGTTTGATCGTGATTTAATTCGACCTGGATGACTTTCATGCCTTCCTGGATCCGGGTGCCAAGGCGAGCACAATTTTTCAATAACAGGTGATCGAATTCGGAGCGGCGCACTTCGTAGGCATGGGGCGGGGTATCGGTATTTAACGCGCGTTCAAAATAATAGGTGCGGGGTTTGTCCAGTGTCTCGGGAATATTGAATTCGGCACCGTATTTCATCACGCCAATCTGTTGCACCTGCTGGTCGATCCCCAGGGCCTTGAACAATGGCAGATTCATTGGCAGCAGCGACTCGCCGATATGAAAACGGGGATGGTGATCTTTTTCCAGCAACACCACGTCGCGTCCTTTTTGCGCCAGACGGGCGGCGACGGTTGAACCGGCAGGTCCACCACCGATCACCAGCACCTGGCAGTGTTCCGATTTGGTATTCTGGGGGGATGTCGCTTGATCAGGCGTGTGATGCATTAAGCAGGCCCCGGGTAAAATTATTCAGGACGAGAGACGCATATCCCGTCATGCTGTTCGTTCGGATTGCAGCGAGAGAAAGAACGGACGGTAATGTCAATCAGTTGCCGATTCGGTCTTGTTGATGTTGTATGCGAACCGGTAACCAAAAAGTAACATTTTTATTGTGTAATGCCAACTGAGGGATGCTCATCTGGTATCAACACCGCTGGCGGATTGCTGAATCGTACTGGTGAAGATTAAAGCACGCCCGCAGGTAATTGCATGGTCAAACAGTGCAGGCTGCCGAACTGTTCAATCAACGGCCGGCAATCGATGCCGATGATCGCCCGCTCGGGAAAGGCTGTTTGCAGTTGGGCACAGGCTTGTTGATCCCGGCGGTCGCCGTATTGCGGGACCAGCACGGCCTCGTTGATCACCAGGAAATTAGCGTAACTGGCCGGCAGGCGTTCGCCGTCGGCATTGAAGATCGGTTCGGGCCAGGGTAACGGCAGCAGGCGATAGGCTTCGCCCTCGTGGGTACGTAACTCTTGCAGTTCCTGTTGCATGGCCTGCAATTCGGCATAATGTTCATCCTGTGGATCATCACAGTGCATATACGCAATCGTGTTGTCCGGACAAAACCGGGCCAGCATGTCGATGTGGCTGTCGGTATCGTCGCCGGCCAGATAACCGTGACTCAGCCAGAGGACCTGCTCGATGCCCAGCGACTGCTTGAGCTGCTGTTCGATCTGCGCTTGATCGTGATCCGGGTTACGCGTGGGATTGAGCAGACAGGCGCGGGTGGTGAGCAGGCTGCCCGCGCCGTCGCTGTCGATACTGCCGCCTTCGAGGACAAAATCGATCGTCTCGAGCGGCGTGTCGCCGAAACTTTTCTGGCGTTGTAACTCGCGGCTGATGGCGTTATCCAGTGCGGCAGGGTGCTTGTTACCCCAGCCGTTAAAAGTAAAGTCGAGCAGTCGCGGTTGATCCTGGGCCAATACGCCGATCGGGCCATGATCCCGGGCCCAGGTGTCATTGCTCGGGGCGATGGCAAAGTGGACCTGGGTGAGTAAACAGGAGTGGCGAATCAGCTGTTGTTCGACGTGCTGGCGATGGGAGGTACCGGTCACCACGATCAGCACCGCCTCATGGCGGGCGATCTGGCTGGCAATTTCGGCAAACACCGGCTCCACCCTGTCCAGGTGCCTGGCCCAGTCGGTCTCGGCATGGGGCCAGGTGAGCATGACGCCGCTCTGGGGCGCCCATTCAGCGGGTAACCGGCGGTGAGTCATACGCGTCGGCGTGTCA
>CAYOOC010000080.1:0-12763 GCA_964405505.1 uncultured Thiohalophilus sp. | reverse complement strand
ATGCCTCCAGCGCGGCCCGATCCTCGGGGACCTTGCCGCCGTGCTGCTCGACCAGGATCTGGCAGGTCTTGATGATATTTTTGGCCTTGCTGTTGAACAGCCCGATAGTCTTGATGTACTCCTTCAGACCGGATTCTTTCAGCGCCAGGATCTTTTTCGGGCTGCGAGCCACCTTGAACAGCTCCTTGGTCGCCTTGTTGACCCCCTTGTCCGTGGCCTGCGCCGAGAGAATCACCGCGATCAGCAACTCGAACGGCGTGCGATAGTTCAGCTCGGTGGTGGGGTGCGGGTTTGCTTTTTTCAGCCGCTTGAAAATCTCGCGCCTTTTTTCCGGATTCATTGTTATTGTTCTTCAGACTAATTGTGAAAACCGAATTTATAAAATAATCCGCAAATGCACGCGAATGGACGCAAATAAAGGCAAGAGCAGGCGTTTAATAATTATACAATTTCTTTGCGTTCATTCGCGTTAATTTGCGGACCTCGTTCTTCTTAAGTCGCTGCGCCGGCGGGTTGTTCGGTGGCGACGGCCACTTTGCGGCTTTCGGCGCGGCGTTGATCGATCAGGTTTTTGACGGCGATCAGCAGTCCGAGGCCGATGAAGGCGCCGGGGGGGAGGATGGCCAGCAGGTAACCGCGGTAGTCCTCGAACAGTACCAGGGTCATCCACTCGGCGCCCTGGCCGAACATCAGCTCGGCCTGGCGCAGCAGGGTGCCGAAGCCCAGGATTTCACGCATGGCGCCGAGGGTGACCAGCACGGCGGTGAAGCCGAGGCCCATGAACAGGCCGTCGGTGAAGGCCTGCGGGACCGGGTTCCTGGAGGCGAAACTTTCGGCGCGGGCCAGAATCGAGCAATTGGTGACGATCAAGGGAATGAATATGCCCAGGATCTTGTACAGCTCGTGAAACCAGGCGTTCATGCTCAGTTCAATCACGGTGACCACCGAGGCGATGATCAGGACGAACACCGGCACCCGGATCTCGGGGCGTACCCAGCGGCGAATCAGCGAGACGGTGGTATTCGACACGACCAGGGTCAAAATGGTGGCCAGGCCCAGCCCCAGGCCGTTGATCGTGGTATTGGTGACCGCCAGCAACGGACACAGGCCCAGCAACTGGACAAATGCCACGTTGTTGGTCCACAGGCCGTCGCGGATCAGGGTACTGTAAGGATTATTGGTCATGTTGACTCGTCCGTCGTCGGGTTGTCGGTGGAGCGAAACAGTTGTTCGCGATGTTGCTCGTAATATTTAAGCGCGTTATGCACTGCTTTGACAACGGCGCGCGGGGACACGGTCGCGCCGGTAAATTGATCGAACTGGCCACCGTCCTTTTTGACCTTCCAGCCGGCCGGGCCGGGATTGTCCAGGGATTTGCCGCTGAAGCTGTGTATCCAGTCGGAGCGGTCCGCCTCGATCGCATCGCCCAGTCCTGGCGTCTCGCGATGGTTGATGACGCGCACACCGGCCAGTTCCCCGTCATAACGAATGGCTACCAGCAGGCTGATGGAGCCGCTGTATCCGTCCGGGGCGATGACATTGAGAATGGCGGTAACCGGTTCTCCGTCCTTGCGGGCCCGATAAACCGTCACCGGGTCGGGTGTACCCAGTAATGCCGGGTCGCGTACCTGGATGGTATCCCGGATCAGTGTGTTGTCGTGCGTGTCTGGCGGGACCAGGGTATGCAGGTTACGCAACAGGGCGGCCTTTTCATTGGCGGTAATGGTCGGCGCGGTCTGCTGGTGGATCCAGGCGACCAGTCCGGCCCCGATCACGGCAAAGCCGCCCAGCAGGACCGCGCTGATCGTCATGTGTTTGACCAGTGCTCGCATTACGACTGTCCCTCGCCGAAGACCGGCGGCCGGGTGTAGTAATCAATGGTGGGCACCGCCATGTTCATCAGCAGCACGGCAAAGGCGACGGCATCGGGATAACCGCCCCAGGTGCGGATGATATACAGCAGCAGGCCGATCCCGATGCCGTAGATGATCCGACCGCGGTTGGTGGTCGCGGCCGTGACCGGATCGGTGGCGATGAAAAACGCACCCAGCATAGTGGCGCCACCGAACAGATGGAACAGCGGCGAGGTAAAAGCGTCGGGATCGTTCAGATGAAACAGGCCGGAGACCAGGAACAGAGTCGCCAGCATGGCCAGTGGAATATGCCAGCTGATGATGCGCATATAGATCAGCACCAGCCCGCCCAGCATGAACAGCAGATTGATCCACTCCCAGCCATGGCCGGAGAGCATGCCGAACAGTTCGGTACTGCTGTTCTGAATTTCGGTCAGGGTGAGATTCTGTGACAACGCGGTTTTGATGGCATCCAGGGGCGTGGCGGCGGTCAGGCCATCCAGCGTTTGTCCGGCGGGAAGCTGTTCCAGAAAGGTGTAGCGCAGTGTATCGAGCAACGTGATGTCATGTACTTCAGGCGTCAGCCACAGGGTCATCTCGCGCGGGAAGGCGATCAGCAACATGGCATAGCCGACCATGGCCGGGTTGAAGGGGTTATAGCCCAGCCCGCCATATAAATGTTTGGCTATGATCAGGGCAAAGCCGGCACCCAGAACCGGTAACCACCAGGGCGCCAGCGAGGGCAGGGCCACGCCGAGCAGGATCCCGGTCACTACCGCGCTGCCATCCAGCAAAAACGGTTTGATGGGTCGTTTGCGCAGGCGCAGCATCAGCGCCTCGGCGGCCAGCGCCGTGGCGACCGCCAGGATGATATTGACGATGACACCCGGGCCGAAAAAGTGCATACAGGCCAGCACGCCGGGGATCAACGCATAGATCACCGCCAGCATCATCCGGTTGACCCGGTTACCGCTTTGTATGTGCGGCGAGCTATGTAACGACAGGCTCATGATTCTTCCTTGTCATTGTTCTGGGCGGGTGTCGCGTCCGCAGGGTTGTCCGCTGATGCGGATTCCGCCCGGCGTGCTTTGGCCCGGGCCTTGGCCGCTTCGATGGTCGCTTTCTTGTTGTCGTCGCCTTCGGTTTTATCGCCCTGGCTTTTCTTGAGCATTTCTTTTTTACGCTGTTTGCGTTCCTCGTCTTCGCGTTTCTTGCGTTCCAGACGTTCCTGGCGGAATTCATGCCGCTCGCGGGCCAGATCGGCTTTGCGTTTATCCCGTTCCTGGGCCCAGATTTCCGTCTTGGCAAAGCGGTAATACTGCACCAGCGGAATATGACTGGGACACACATAGGCGCAGCAACCGCACTCGATACAGTCGAACAGATTGAAGTCCTGGACCCGATCGAAATTCTTTGCCCGCGCATACCAGTAAAGCTGTTGCGGCAACAGTTGTGCCGGACAGACGCGCGCGCATTCACCACAACGGATACAGGGCATGGGGATATGTTGTTCCGCGGAACTCGGCCAGGAAAGAATACAGTTGGTCGTTTTGATGACCGGAACCTCGGGCGAGGCGACATTGAAGCCCATCAACGGACCGCCCATGATCAGCTCATGATCCTGATCGTCGCGCCAGCCACACTGCTCGAGCAGGGCGGAGAAGGGGGTGCCGATCAGCACATCCAGATTGGAGGGTTGACCGATCGCCTCCCCGGTGACGGTGACATAGCGTGAGATCAGCGGTTTGCCGAGATGGATGGCATCGGCCACGGCCGCGGCGGTGCCAACATTGTGACAGACCGTATGAATATCCAGCGGCAGACCGTGACTGGGGACCTCCTTGCCGGTGAGAATTTTGATCAGTTGTTTTTCGCCACCGCTGGGGTAAATGGTCGGAACCTGCACCAGTTCGATAAAGGTTTTTTCCTCGTCAGTGAGTGCATCGCGCAGGCTTTCATAGGCCCGCGGCTGATTGTCCTCCAGGGCGATGATACAGTGCCTGGCCTGGACAGCATGGCGCATGATCAACAGGCCATCGATAATGCGTCGCGGTTGTTCCTGCATCAGGATCGCATCACACGTGATATACGGTTCACACTCGGCACCGTTGAGGATCAGCGTATCGATGACATTGCCGGGGCCGGCGTTGAGTTTGATAAAGGCAGGGAAGCCGGCGCCACCCAGACCGACAATCCCGGCCTCGCGAATGACATTGCGCAGGGCGCTCGGTTCCAGCTCGGCATACTCGGGTCGGGGTGTCAGCTCGGTCCACTCATCCTCACCGTCGCTGTCGATCACGATGCACGGTGTCTGTAACCCCGAGGGATGGGGGATCGGGCGATCCTCGATGGCACGGATGGTGCCGGAGGTAGGCGCATGTACCGGGACGCTCACGTATTCGGTGGCGTGGGCCAGGCGCTGCCCTTTCAGAACCCGCTGACCGACTTCCACTTCCGGCTCGGCCGGCTCACCGATATGTTGCTGCAAGGGAACGATCAATTGCGGCGGGATGCTGGCAGTATGTACCGGTTCCTGCATGGACTCGGCCTTGTGACCGGGCAGGCGCAAGCCGCCGTGAAAATGCCACAGTCGGCGCTTCATGAGCCGCTGGCCTCGTGCGGCGGTTTTTCCAGCGGCAGCGGGGGCGCCGGCCATTTCCAGGTTTGCGGGGTCTCTTCCAGTGGCTTGATGTGAATGCAATCCACCGGACAGGGTTCAATGCACAGATCACAACCGGTGCACTCGGATTCGATCACCGTGTGCATCTGTTTGGCGGCACCGACGATGGCATCCACCGGACAGGCCTGGATACACAGGGTACAGCCGATACATTCGTTCTCGTCGATGTAGACGACGGTTTTCTCGCCGTGTTCGCCATGTTCCTCGTTCAACGGTTTGGGATCGACGCCCAGCAGATCGGCCAGTTGTTGAATCACCGCCTCGCCACCAGGCGGGCACTGGTTAATGTCGGCTTCTCCCTTGGCGATCGCCTCGGCGTAGGGCCGGCAACCGGCATAGGTGCACTGGCCACACTGGGTCTGCGGTAAAATCGCGTCGATCTGATCCACCACCGGATCGCCTTCCACCTTGAAGCGTACCGCGGCAAAGCCCAGCAACAGGCCGAAGATGACGGCAAGCACGGCGAGAACGATAATGGCTTCAAACATGGCGGTGGTTTATCCCCTGACCAGTCCGGCAAAACCCATAAAGGCCATCGACATCAACCCGGCGGTAATCAGTGCAATGGAGGGGCCGCGAAAGATCGTCGGTACATCGGCCACGGCCAGCCGTTCACGCATCGCGGCGAACAGGATCAATACCAGCGAGAAACCGAGTGCGGCGCCAAAGCCGTACAGGGCCGATTCGATAAAACCGTGGTCGGTCTGCACATTGAGCAGCGCAACACCCAGCACGGCGCAGTTGGTGGTGATCAGTGGTAAGAAGATTCCCAGCACCTGATACAGCAGCGGACTGGTCTTGTGCACCAGCATCTCGGTGAACTGTACCACCACCGCGATGACCAGGATAAAGGAGATTGTTCTCAGGTATTCCAGCCCGAAAGGCGTGAGCAGATATTCGTTGACCAGATAACTGGAGATGGACGACAGCGTCAGCACAAACGTGGTCGCCAGCGCCATCCCCGTGGCTGTCTCCAGCTTGCGCGAGACACCCATAAACGGGCACAGCCCGAGAAACTTCACCAGGACGAAGTTATTCACCAGGACCGTGCTGACAAGTATGAGGGCGTATTCCATAACAAATCACAGTGACGAGGGTCGAGGGCCGAGTGACGAGGTTACAGCGTACTCCGTCAGGCCGATAAATTTAAGCATAGCGTGCTTCCACCCGGTTTGAGGTCGATCAAAGTCCCTGCAGGTTATGTGTATGTCTCGATGAGAAACAGAGGTTTTCCTCGTCCCTCGTCCCTCGTAACTCGTCCCTCGGCCCTGTTATTTCACGCGCATTCCCGGCTGCGCCCCCGCGTGGGGTTCCAGAATCCACAGATCCTTACCACCGGGTCCGGCGGCCAGGACCATGCCTTCGGAGACGCCGAAGCGCATTTTGCGCGGCTTGAGGTTAGCGACCATCACGGTCAGCTTGCCCTCGAGATCGTCCGGGTTATAGGCGGACTTGATACCGGCGAAGACGTTGCGGGTTTCTCCACCGATATCCAGCGTCAGTTGCAGTAGTTTGTCGGCGCCTTCCACGTGTTCGGCCCTGACGATACGGGCGATGCGCAGATCGACTTTGGCAAAGTCGTCGAATTCGATCGGCTCGGCGATCGGTTCGATATCGGTGGCCGGTTTGGGCGTGGCGGAGGCGGTCTGCTGTAGATCCTGTTTCGATTCGTCGATCATGGCGTCGATGTGCTCCTTTTCTATCCGGGTCATCAACGGTTTGAATTTGTTGATGCGCTGGCCGGTCAGTGGTGTGGCCACGTCCTCCCAGTGCAGGGCCTCGATATTGAGAAACGCCTCGGCCCCGGCGGCCAGCTTCGGCAGCACCGGCTTGAGGTAGGTGACCAGCACCCGGAACAGATTGAGGCCGACGCTGCAAATGTTTTGCAAGGCGTCGTCACTGCCCTCCTGTTTGGCGATCACCCACGGTTTTTCCATATCAATGTACTGGTTGGCCTGATCCGCCAGGGCCATGATCTCGCGCATGGCATGACCGAATTCGCGGTTCTCATACAGATCGGCGATCGATTCACGGGCCTCGACAAACTGCTGATACAGTTCGGATTCGCTGCAGGTAGCGGACAGCTGGCCTTCGAAGCGCTTGTGTATAAAGCCGGCGCAACGGCTGGCGATGTTGACCACCTTGCCGACCAGATCGCTGTTCACCCGCTGCTGAAAGTCCTCCAGGCTCAGATCGATATCCTCGATCCCGCTGCCCAGCTTGGCGGCGAAGTAATACCGCAGGTATTCGGGATTGAGATGTTTGAGATAAGTTCGCGCCTGAATAAAGGTGCCGCGCGACTTGGACATCTTCTGGCCGTTAACGGTCAAAAAGCCGTGGCAGTAGACCGCGCTGGGCGTACGAAAACCGGCACCGTGCAGCATGGCCGGCCAGAACAGGGTATGGAAGTAGGCGATGTCCTTGCCAATGAAATGATAGACCTCGTAATCGCTTTCTCCGTCCCAGTAGGCGTCGAAATCGAGATCGTCGCGCCGCTCGCACAACTGCTTGAAACTGGCCATGTAGCCAATAGGCGCGTCCAGCCAGACATAGAAGTACTTGCCCGGGGCATCGGGGATCTCGAAACCGAAGTAGGGCGCGTCGCGGGAGATGTCCCAGTCCTGCAGACCGGCGTCGAACCACTCGTGCAATTTGTTGGCGATGACCGGCTGGACATGATCGCCCCGGGTCCAGTCGCGCAGCATCGCTTCGAAATCGCCCAGCGCGAAAAAGTAGTGTTCCGATTCCTTTTCTATGGGCGTGGCGCCGGACAGGGCCGAGACCGGATTTTTCAGTTCGGTCGGGGTGTAGGTGGCGCCGCACGCCTCGCAGCTGTCGCCGTACTGATCCGCCGCGCCACAGCGGGGGCACTCGCCCTTGATGAAACGGTCCGGCAGGAACATCTGCTTTTCGGGATCGAAGGCCTGTTTGATCACCCGGGTGTGGATATGGCCGGCATCGCGCAGGCGGCTGTATATCAGGGACGCCAGTTCGCGATTTTCGTCCGAGTGGGTCGAGTGATAGTTGTCGAAGCCGATGTCGAAGGCCGCGAAATCGGCGGTGTGTTCGTCATGCGTGCGGGCGATCAGCGCCTCGGGATCAATGCCCTCGCTCTGGGCGCGCAACATGATCGGCGTACCGTGGGCGTCATCGGCACAGACATAGATGCACTGATGACCTTGCATTTTCTGAAACCGAACCCAGATATCGGTCTGGATATATTCCACCAGATGGCCAAGATGGATCGCGCCGTTGGCATAGGGCAGGGCGCTGGTAACAAGGATGTGACGCGGTGTGGACATGGTCTCTGATCGCCGAAATCGTAGGCTTGCAAAAGCCGCATACCCTAGCAGGAATGGGCGTTTGCGACCAGTTGCAAATCATTTCCCTTGCAGTTTAAAGGGATTTGAGGCCAAATTCGCACTCCGTCCCGAATTTGTGTACCATACACCTCCCGAGTAAAATACTCGGTTATTTAACCACACAAACTATCAGGAGAAACGAGATGGCAGACGTCTCCCAGACACAGATTGAAGAAGCACTGAAACAGGTTACCGATCCGAATATGGAAAAGGACCTGGTCAGCGCCAAGGCGGTCAAGGACATCAGGATTGACGGCGACAAGGTGAGCGTCGACATCGTGCTCGGTTATCCCGCGGCCGGCTACAAGGACAAACTGGCCGCCCAGCTCAGGGAAAAAGTTGAAGCGGTCGACGGCGTCAGCAGCGCCGAGTTCAACATCAGCTGGAAGATCGTTTCCCACAGCGTGCAAAAAGGCGTTGAGCCCATCAAGGGCGTCAAGAACATCATCGCCGTGGCCTCCGGCAAAGGCGGCGTGGGCAAATCCACCACGGCGGCCAACCTGGCTCTGGCCCTGTCGGCCGAAGGTGCCAGGGTTGGTATCCTGGACGCGGACATCTACGGTCCCAGCATGCCGCGTATGCTGGGCGTGACCGGTCAGCCCGAGTCCGAGGACGGCAAGACCCTGCAGCCGATGAAAAGCTATGACATCCAGTCCATGTCCATCGGTTATTTGATCGACGAGGAAACCCCGATGATCTGGCGTGGGCCGATGGTCACCCAGGCACTGGAACAGCTGCTCAACGACACCCAGTGGGACGAGGTCGATTACCTGGTCATCGACCTGCCGCCGGGCACCGGTGACACCCAGCTGACCCTGGCGCAGAAGGTGCCGGTCACCGGCGCGGTTATCGTCACCACGCCGCAGGACATCGCCCTGCTCGATGCCCGCAAGGGACTGAAGATGTTCGAGAAAGTCGAAGTGCCGGTGCTGGGGATCATTGAAAACATGAGCATCCACATCTGCTCCAACTGCGGCCACGAAGAGCATATCTTCGGTGAAGGCGGCGGTCAGCGCATGGCCGAGCAGAATCACGTGGACCTGCTCGGTTCCCTGCCGCTGGAAATGTCCATCCGCAGCTCCACCGACGAGGGCAAGCCTTCCGTGGCCGCCGATCCGGATGGCCGGGTCGCGGAAATCTATCGCGACATCTCCCGCCGGGTCGCGGCCAAGCTGGCGCTCAAGGCCAAGGACTACAGCGCGAGCTTCCCGAAAATCGTTATTCAGAACAACTAGTTCGGAATCACGATGCCAGCGTAAACGGGGCACTTCGGTGCCCCGTTTCATTTCCGGGTGCCATTTTTCAAGTTTTCTGGAAATAACGCGAAGGTCGCAAAGACGCCAAGAATGCAAAGTAAATTATTTACTGCGTAGTTCTCGTGTCTTTATCCGGCTGCAGCTTGGAAACAAACTGGCTTCTTATCATTTTGAAATTCCATGCGAATGATTTTTATACATTTCTGATCCTTTGCGTCCTTTGCGTCTTTGCGCACTTTGCGTTGATTGCATCAGTCCAGAGAAGAGAGCGTGCGGGACTGTGCCAATTTCCGGCCTGGTGGGCTTATCGGCATACCCGTTCCCGCCCATTTTCTATTAGAATGTGACCCTCGTTTTTGAGGAGTGGGGCAGCATGAGTATCAAGGCGGACAAGTGGATCAAGCGCATGGCGGAGCAGGAGGGGATGATCGAGCCGTTCGAGCCGGGCCAGGTGCGCGAGGCAAACGGTCAGAAGATCGTTTCCTACGGGACCTCCAGCTACGGCTATGATGTGCGCTGCTCGGACGAGTTCAAGATCTTCACCAATATCAACTCCGCCATCGTCGATCCCAAGGACTTCGACCATCAGAGCTTTGTCGATTACAAGGGCGAGGTCTGCATCATTCCGCCCAATTCCTTTGCCCTGGCCAGCACCGTGGAATATTTCCGCATCCCGCGCAGCGTGCTGACCATCTGCCTGGGCAAGTCCACCTATGCCCGTTGCGGCATCATCGTCAACGTCACTCCGCTGGAACCGGACTGGGAAGGGCATGTCACGCTGGAGTTTTCCAATACCACGCCGCTGCCGGCCAAGATCTACGCCAACGAGGGCGTGGCGCAGATGTTGTTCCTGGAATCGGACGAGGTCTGCGAAACCTCCTACAAGGATCGCGGGGGCAAGTATCAGGGCCAGCGGGGAGTAACCCTGCCCCGGGCCTGACTACCGTGCCCGGTATCTTGCCGGGTAAAATATCCAGATGAGAATAATTCTTATTGCAATGCCGGCATGATCTGGTACTATTGCGAATGAGAATTATTATCATTTTGGAGGTCCCATGCATCTGCAACTGGAATCCCGCCTCGGGGATGTCACCCCGAGCCTGCAAATCCGCGCCGCCGCCAGCGGCCAGGTTCTGGTGGAACTGGATTCCCGCCGGCTGCGCTTCTTGCTGGATCGCGGCGAAGTGTCACCGAACGTGGTCGAATCCCACAGCGTCTCCGATCGCCGCATCATGGCCCTGGTGGATCGCCTCGGCTGCTGGCGCGAGTTTGTGCGCGGCTGTCTGAACGACCCGGCCGCGGCCAGTTGAGAACATCGAGTGCCCACTGTCATTGCAGGTAATATATGGCGTTCACCTGTCTGCCATTATCCAAACTCACCGGGAAATAACGCAGAGGACGCGGAGGCGCGGAGTCGCAGAGAAAGATAATTTTTATATCATAACTCTGTGACTCCGCGCCTTTGCGTTGCAACGGTCTGGTAAAGAGGCCTGCCCGCAAAGTCACTCAGGCTATCGCCAACGTGACCTGCCAGTTTCGGTTCCTGGGAAGTAACGCGGAGTTTCCTGAGGCGCGAGACGCTGAGTATGATTGTAAAGTTATTTTCTCCGCGCCTTTGCGCCTCTGCGTCCTCCGCGTTGAATTGCAACAGGCTGGTAAAAGAGGCTACTCGGGACTCGTCCTTCGGCCCTGCCCGAAGGGCTAGAGGGGTTGACCGTTGTAACGGCGCAGGGTTAATTCGATTTTCTCGCCATCGGAATCAAGGCGCCGGGTTTGATAGGGCAGGTAATCCAGCTCTCTGGCGCACCAGAAGGTGTAGGTGCGGTTGCGTTGCTGGTCGTAATGCTCCATGACCACGGTGTGCAGTTTACCCATGGCGGTATCGAAGGTTTTTTTGCCGCGCGGGATCAGAGTGTAGTCTTCAATCCGTTTTTTATCGGCAATGCGGTATTCCAGTTTGCGGATGCTTTGTTGCAAATCAAGCATCATGGCGAGCTGGAACGTCATCAGGTCCTGATCGTTTTTCTGCAGGGGCGGGGTTTCATCGAGCAGGCTGTGGCGCAGGACCTGCGCCTGGCGATCGTAGTCGACTTCGAAGGTTTCCGGATCTTTCCCCTTTTTATGATAACGATAATGCAGCGGCTGAATCTGCCCGTCGATCAGCCGGAATCGGCTCGTCTCATGCACGCTGTCGGAGACAAACAGGGCCGCAAAACCCTCCGCCCTGGTGACGGCCTGTGCGGTATATTCCTTATCGCCGGTTTTGCGCAGTGTACGCCGGTTGCTGCCCAGGTTGAAACCGTCTTTGCTGACGCGGTACTCGATATCCAGTGCTGGCAGCTCGGCGTTTGCCGCGAGGGGTAATCCGAGCAGCAGGCTGAGGAACAGGGTGCGAAGTATGGGGCTCAAGGTCTCACCACTAAAGAAAGTTGGTTGTTAATCTCTCGCCAGGACGCAAAGACGCGAAGTAAAATATGATTCCTGACAAGCCCACGGCTTTGCGAGAGCGCCGCTTATTAGTCAGACAATGCTGTTGCGACAGGTTCATTTTTAATCTTCTCGCCAGGGATACGGATAGCGCCGTGAGCAAATTTTCTTTGTGAGCGTTAATTTTGGGCCCGATACCGGCGTTGCTGTTCGCTGATCGGCCGGCCATCGAATAACACGCTATCGTCTTCCAGGCGCACGCGCTTTCGGGCGATCCATTCGACCACCTGCGGATAGATCCGGTGCTCCTGAACATGAACTTTCTCGGCCAGGCTTTCCGGGCTATCGCTGGCCTCGATCGGTACGCTGGCCTGCAGAATGACCGGGCCGCCGTCCAGTTCCGGGGTGACAAAGTGGACGCTGCAACCATGTTCGCTGTCACCGGCCTCCAGGGCCCGCTGGTGGGTATTGAGTCCCTTGTAGCGCGGCAGCAGGGAAGGGTGAATATTGATCATACGTCCCTGGTAATGGCGCACGAAGTCATCGCTTAATATGCGCATGAATCCGGCCAGGACGATCAGGCCGGGCCGGTATTCGTCGATCACGGCCTGCAGGGCGGCATCGTACGCCTCGCGTGAGTCGTAGTCGCGGTGGCTGAGAACCCGGGTGGCAATACCGGCCTGTTCAGCACGCTTGAGGCCGTAGGCATCGGCCCGGTTACTGATCACCGCCACAATCCGGGCGGGAACATCGCGGTTGTGGATCTGATCGATGATGGCCTGCAGGTTGGTGCCGCTGCCGGAGATCAATACCACGATGGGCAACGGCGGTTGTGCGTTCGAAGCACTCATACGTCAGCGCAACGCGACCCGTGGCTCACCCTGTGCATTGTCGATGCGGCCGATGACCACCGGGGCCTCACCCTGTTCCTGCAACAATGCCAGCGTCTGCTCGACGTCCTGGTTGTCGACGATCAGGACCATACCAATGCCGTTGTTGAAGGTACGGAACATCTCCTCATTCTCGACCCGGCCCTGTTCCTGCAACCAGTCGAATACCGGGGGGCGCTGCCAGCTTTGCCGTTCGATGACGACAAGGGTATCGGCCGGCATGACGCGCGGCATCTGTCAATCCCGGAACTGGTCTCGACGGCGTGGGCCTCGGCGTCCACGTTCCGGGGCTCGG
>CAYOOC010000079.1:0-13273 GCA_964405505.1 uncultured Thiohalophilus sp. | reverse complement strand
GGATGGCGCCTTCTTTCAGGACATGATCCACTCCGGCCTTAACGCCTATCTCACCCTGCACGTCGCCCAGATCCTGTTGCGCGCGGACGATCCGCGCTACCTCGAATTGATGGACACGGTTGCCGAGCTGGCGACCTCCACCGGCCAGTGGCCCGAAGCCATCCATCCCCGCACCAAAGGCGGCTGCATGGGCGACGGCCATCATGTCTGGGCCGCCGCGGAATGGGTGATGATGATCCGCAACTGTTTCGTCCGCGAGGAAGAAACCCGTCTGATTCTGTGCGGCGGCGTGCCCGGGCGTTGGCTGGCGCAGTCGCAACCCATCCGTTTTGGCCCGGCACCGACCGCCTTCGGCACGCTCTCCGTCAGCCTGACCCCGTTGTCCTCGCAGGAGGTCCAGATCGACTGGCAGGCCGACTGGCATGACGGCGCTCCCGGGATTGAAATCCGGCTCCCCGGGTTTGACCCCGCCAGCGCGCAACCCGGCACCAACACACTCCGGGTACGCAAGCGGGATTACGCAACATGAACATCGTCATCTTCACCAATACCTTCACGCCCCATGTGGGCGGCGTGGCCCGCTCGGTGGAGGCCTTTACCGAGGAGTACCGCAAGCGCGGCCATCGGGTGCTGGTGATCGCGCCCGAGTTCGCCAACACCCCGGAAAACGAAACGGATGTGATCCGCGTGCGGGCGCTACAGAATTTCAATGCCAGCGATTTCTCCGTGGCCCTGCCTATCCCCGCCGGGCTGAGCGACGCACTGGCGGCGTTTCAGCCGGATATCATTCACGCCCAGCATCCGTTTTTGCTGGGCATGACGGCGGTACGCCTGGCGCGTTACTTTCAGGTGCCGCTGGTATTCACCCACCACACCCTGTACGAGCAGTACACCCATTATGTCCCCGGGGACTCGCCCCTGCTGAAACGGTTCGTGATTGAACTGGCCACCGATTACGCCAATCTTTCGGATCAGGTCTTCGCCCCCAGCGAAAGCATTCGCGATCTGCTGCTCGAGCGCGGTGTGACCCGCCCGGTCCGGGTGGTACCGACCGGCGTCTATGTGGAACGTTTCGCGCACGGCGACGGCGCGGCCTTTCGCCACGAGCAGCAGATTCCGCCCGAGGCGTTTGTTGTGGGCCACCTGGGACGCCTGGCGCCGGAGAAGAACCTGGCATTTCTGGCCGAGGCGGTGGCCGAATTCGTCAAACACCGGCGCAGTGCTTATTTTCTGGTCATCGGCACCGGCCCTTCGGAACAGGCGATACGCGAGATCTTCTCCCGGGCCGGCATCGATGACCGGCTGCGGGTCTGCGGCACCCTGACGCACGAGCGACTCGCCAGCGCGCTGAACGCCATGAACCTGTTCGCCTTCGCTTCGAAAAGCGAGACCCAGGGCATGGTACTGAGCGAGGCGATGGCGGCCGGCCTGCCGGTGGTGGCGCTGGATGCCACGGGCGCCCGTGAAGTCGTACAGGATCGGGTAAACGGTCGGCTGCTGCACGAAGAATCCATCGCGGCTTTTGAGGGCGCACTGGAAGAGCTATCCCGTCTGTCATCCCAGCAGATGCAGGAGCGGATCAGGGCGGCCCGGGAGACAGCGGCGGCTTTTTCCATGGAGCGTTCAGCCGAAAATGCCCTGGAGTGTTACCAGGCGCTGTGCAGGGAAACCCCGAAGCATAGCCCCGAAGAAGAGCGCGTCTGGGAACAGGTCATGGCGCGCATCAAGGCGGAGTGGGAGATCATCTCGAGCTTCACCCGTGCCGGCGACAAGGCCCTCAGCGATCGCCACTCTGCGGACGATAACCGGTGAGGGGATTGTCGCGGAAGAGACCGGCCGCCGTATCAGTCAATGCTGGTTCGGATTGAAACCCACCTGCGCCGGATCCGGCGTCACCTCAGCCGCAGCCACTGGCTGACCCGGCTGCTCGGCCTGCCTGTCTCGAAGGGGCCGCCCACCCGGCCGGGGCTGGTCATGATCCAGATCGACGGGCTTTCGCAGACCCGGCTGCGCCGCGCGCTGGACAAGGGGGAACTGCCGTTCCTCAAGCGCCTGATCGAGCAAGAACACTACCGGCTGCACACCCAGTACGCCGGGCTGCCTGCCGCCACGCCGGCGGCGCAGGCTGAACTCTTCTATGGGGTGAGGACGGCGGTGCCGGCGTTCTCGTTCCGGGATCACGAGACCGGGCAGATCGTCCGCATGTTCGAACCCGAAGCCGCCACCCGGGTCGAGGCACGCCTGCGTCGCGAGGGGCAGACGCCCCTGCTGAAGGACGGCAGCGTTTATGCCGACAACTTTACCGGCGGCGCGGAAACACAAGAGGCGCACTTCTGTCCCGCCGCCCTGGGCTGGGGACCGGTACTGCGTTCGGCCAAGCCGCTTGCCCTGCTGTTTTTTCTGCTCAGTAATCTCTACAGCTTTCTGCGTATCGGCGTATTGCTGGGACTGGAACTGCTGCTGGCCAGCGTCGACTTCGTCCGGGGCCTGTCCCGCGGACGGGACTTCGTCAAGGAACTCAAGTTTATTCCCACCCGGGTGGCCATCTCGATCCTGATGCGCGAGCTGTGCGTGATTGGCGGCAAGATCGACCTCCATCGCGGTCTGCCCATCATCCATATCAACTTTCTCGGCTACGACGAGCAGGCCCACCGGCGCGGCCCCGACTCGCTGTTCGCACACTGGACGCTCAAGGGTATCGACGACGCCATCGCCCGCCTGTGGCGCGCGGCCCACCGCGCGCCGTGGCGCCACTATGAGCTCTGGGTGTATTCCGATCACGGTCAGCATGCTGCACTGCCCTACGTGAAACTGCAGGGTGACAGCATAGAGTCGGCCGTTACCAAGGCGTTTGCGGCATTGCAGATCACGGCCGTGCCGCGTGCGCCGGGCCAACCGGACAGTATCCAGTACCAACGGGTGCGCCTGCTGGGAGGGAAACGCTTTCAGCGCCTGTTCCACGTTCCCGCCGGCGACAGCGGCAGCCCGGCCGGCGACGAACCGCAGGTGGCCGCGCTCGGGCCCGTCGGGTTCGTCTATCCCCCCCGCGAACTCGGCCCCGACGAGCGTGAACGGCTGGCCCGTGAACTGGTCCATCGCCATAGCGTGCCGGTGGCCCTGACCCTGGCGGCGCCGGGCCGGGTGCTGGCCTGGACCCGGGACGGACAATACCGGTTGCCGGAGCAGACCGCCGAGTTGTTTGGACGCGACCACCCTTTCCTGAATGATCTGGGCTCCGATCTGATCAATCTTTGCGCCCACCGGGATGCCGGCGAGGTGATTCTGCTTGGCTGGCATGCCGGCGCTCGCCCGGTCACCTTCGCCGTTGAAAACGGCTCCCACGCGGGTCTTACGCCCGAGGAGACTGAAGCCTTCTGTCTGTTGCCGCAGGATGCTCCCCTGCCTTCGTCCGGGAAACCCTATCTGCGCCACGCCGATCTACGCCAGGCGGCGTTTGACCAGCTTGGTGGGCGGCGCTGTGGCCCGGCGCAATCGCCCCGGCGGGATCCGGATCAGGCGGGACGGCGGCTGCGCATCATGACTTACAATGTCCACAGTTGTGTCGGCACGGACGGCAAGCTCGATCCCGGACGTATCGCGCGGGTCATCGCGCTGCACGCGCCGGACGTGGTGGCGCTGCAGGAACTCGATGTGGGACGTCCCCGCACCGGCGGCGAGGACCAGGCAGAGCGCATCGCCCACCAGCTGGCGATGGAATTCCATTTTCATCCTGCCCTGCACCTGGAAGAAGAGCGTTATGGCGACGCCATCCTCACGCCGCATCCCGTGCGGCTGGTCAAGGCGGCGGCTCTGCCCGGTCCCGGCCCCCGTTCAAGGTGCGAACCGCGCGGCGCCCTGTGGGTCTCGGTTCAGATCGACGGCCTCTGGATCAATGTCATCAACACACATCTGGGACTGCGGGCGGGGGAACGGCTGATTCAGGCCGACGCCTTGCTGAGCGAGGAATGGCTCGGCCACCCCGCGTGCCGGGGACCGACCATCCTGTGCGGGGATTTCAATGCGATGCCCGCCTCAAAGGTCTGCCGAAGGCTGCGCGAACGGCTCGAGGATGCCCAGCGTCAGTTGGCCGGTCATATCCCGCGCTCGACCTTCCCCAGCCGCTTTCCGCTGGCGCGCATCGATCACCTTCTGGTGGACACGCCGATCCGGGTCACCGATATCCGAATACCGCGCTCAAGACTGACCCGCGTGGCCTCGGACCATCTGCCGCTGATCGTCGATATCGAGATTGGCCCGCCGGCCGACACGGCCGCTCAAAACGAGGCCTGATGGCAAATCACGGCAAGCGTGACGGAGGAGGAAGGAACAAAATCAACGACTCCCCGCAAAGCGGGTAGTCTGATGTAAGCCGCCGGAGAGGACTCTGTCAGGGATAGGGGGCGTTCCACGCACCGTTAGCCTGGTCGAGATAAATAGTGCGCAGGATGCCTTCTATCCGGCTGGAATTCTCTCGCAGAGACGCAGAGTACGCGGCGAATAAACAATATCAGTTTCTCCGCGCCTTGGCGTCTCTGCGAGGGATCCGCTTTTTCCTTCTACGGCACACCCGCCCCAAACAGGGATAACCACCGAAACCTCTTGCCGGACACCGTTACTATGTCCGGCCTACTGCTGAGGACTAAGTACTAAGGACTCAGCACTCACTGCGGTTTGCCCCGCCGTTTGCATCGGGTAAGATTCTGTGAGGTCCATCAGCCGGAATAACAATAATGCAAACCAAAATCCTGCTCGACGAATCCGAAATCCCCACCGAGTGGTACAACGTGGTGGCCGATATGCCCAATGCGCCCTTGCCGCCGCTGGGGCCCGATGGGCAGCCGATTGGCCCCGAGGCGCTGAGTGCGATTTTCCCCATGTCGCTGATCGAACAGGAGGTGAGCGACCAGCGCTGGATCCCGATCCCCGAGCCGGTGCGCGAGGTGTACCAGCTGTGGCGGCCCTCACCGCTGTACCGCGCCCATCAGCTGGAGGCGGCGCTGGGCACCCCGGCGAAGATCTATTACAAGTACGAGGGCGTCAGCCCGGCCGGTTCGCACAAGCCCAACACCGCCGTGGCCCAGGCCTATTACAACCGCGAGGCGGGAATTCGCCGCCTGGCGACCGAGACTGGCGCCGGGCAGTGGGGCTCCTCCCTGGCGCTGGTGGGGCAGAAGTTCGGCATCGAGGTGCGGGTGTATATGGTGAAGGTGAGCTACGAGCAGAAGCCGTTTCGCCGCTCGATGATGCAGACCTGGGGCGCCGAGGTGCTGCCCAGTCCCACCGACCGGACCGAGTCGGGGCGCCAGATCCTGGCTAAAGATCCCGATTCCCCCGGTTCGCTGGGGATTGCCATCTCCGAGGCGGTGGAAGAGGCCGCCTCGCGCGAGGACACCAACTACGCGCTGGGCTCGGTTTTGAATCACGTGTTGTTGCACCAGACCGTGATTGGCCTGGAGGCCAAAAAGCAGTTCGAGAAGGTGGGCGATTACCCGGACATGGTCTTCGCGCCCTGCGGCGGGGGTTCCAACTTCGGCGGCGCGGCGTTCCCGTTTTTCGCCGACAAGGCGGCCGGCAAGCCGGTGCGGCTGGTGGCGGTGGAACCGGCCTCCTGCCCGACCCTGACCCGCGGCCATTACGCGTATGATTTCGGCGATTCGGTGGGTTTGACCCCGCTGATGAAGATGTACACCCTGGGCCACGATTTTGTGCCGCCGGGCATTCACGCCGGCGGTCTGCGCTATCACGGTGACTCGGCGCTGGTCTCGCAGCTTTATAATGAAGGGCTGATCGAGGCGGTGGCCGTGCCGCAGCTGGCCACCTTCGAGGCCGGGGTGCAGTTCGCCCGCAGCGAGGGCATCATCCCCGCGCCCGAGTCCAACCACGCCATCCGCGCGGTGATCGACGAGGCCAACCGCTGCAAGGAAAGCGGCGAGGCGAAGACCCTGTTCTTCAACCTCTCCGGCCATGGCCACTTCGACATGGGTTCCTACGACAAATATTTCAGCGGCGAGCTGGAGGACTTCGAATACCCGGCCGACGCCATCGATCAGGCGCTGCACCACCTGCCGAAGGTCGGCTGATCGGCTTCGCGCCATGCTCGGGCGGCCTGTCCTGCTTCTGCTGCTGAGTAGTATCGGCGGCGGAGCCGGTGCCGCCGATCAGCTAGCACTGGCGGTGGGCAAAGGCAGCGTAAACAGCGACGCGTTGCGTCTGGCCTGGCAACGCAGCTGGGACTGGCAAACGGCCTTCGCCGGTGGCGGCCTTCTGTCCGGCTTTCATGCCCTGTCGATCAATCGCTGGACCAAAGCGAGCGAGTCGATCACGGCGCTGGCCTATTCCCCGGTGTTCACCTGGCGCCGTGGGACCTCGCCCTGGTATCTGCAGGGTGGCATTGGCGTGGCATATCTGGATCGGACCCGGATCGCCGGGCGGATTCTGAGCAGTCACTGGCAGTTCGAGGATCAGCTGGGCATCGGCTGGCAACGGGGCCGTTACGATCTGGGCCTGGTCTATCGACATTATTCCAACGCCGGTTTCAGCAAACCCAATCACGGTATCGATCTGGTATTGTTTTCCTGTTCCCTGATGCTGGATTGAATTGCCAATGACCGAACTGCCCCGACGATTTATCAAGACCGCTTTCGTGTTTCTGATCCTCGGCCTGTTGCTCGGCGGCTGGATGCTGCTGCGCCGCGAGCTGTACGGCGAGTGGCCGCATCCCTATCTGATCTCGGCCCATACGCACATCATGTTCGTCGGCTTTGTGATGTTCATGATCCTGGGGGTGGCGACCTGGCTGTTTCCCAAGCCGTCGCGTGATGATCCCCGTTACCGCGAGTCGCGAATCAAACTCGTCTACTGGTTGTTGTTAATCGGCACGCTGTTGCGTTCTGGCGGGGAGCTGGGTCGCGGTCTCCATGATGCGACGCTGCCGGTGTGGTGGATTCTGGGCGGTGGGGCGGCCCAGTTGCTGGCTATACTATTTTATATATGGGCCATGTGGTTTCGCATTCGCACCACCACCGGCTACAAGCGGCAGCGGGTAGCGCGCGAGGCATTGCACGACGATCAGTGAACGCTGGCGTGGCTGATGCGGTTTTTGCCGGCCCGCTTGGCGCTGTAGCAGGCATGGTCGGCGCGTCTGAGCAACTGGTCGAAGTCCCTGATTTGCCCGTCGAATGCGGCGATGCCGATGCTGCAGCCTTCGTTGCGAATCGTCTGGCCATTATGGACGATAGTGCAGTTGTTGATGCTGGAACGGAGGCACTCGGCGATGGCGCCGGCTTTCTCCAGGGTGCAGTTTTCCAGTAGTACAGCGAATTCGTCACCACCGATGCGTGCCAGGGTGTCGTTTTTGCGGATACAGGCATCGGCGCATCGGGCAATGGCCCGCAAAAATTCATCACCGAGAAAGTGACCGTAGGTATCGTTGATCGGCTTGAAGTTATCCAGATCGATATAGATCAGGGCGTGTTTGGGTTCGGAAAGATAGTTGTCTCCGAACAGCTGGTTAACGCGATGTTTCAGAAAACGCCGATTCCAGATATTGGTCAGCGAATCATGGGTGGCCTCCCAGCTGAGCAGATCGGCGCGATCGATCAGGCGTGATTCGATATGGCCAAGCCGGCGCAGGGAATAGATCATTAACAGGGTGATGAGTAACGCCAGTCCCGCACCGACAGCGATGATGATGCGCAGGGAGTTCTCAAACCCGTCATTGGCGGCCTTGCGTGCCCGCTCGGCATTGGCACGAATCAGGCGATTGAGGCCATCAAACCCTTGCCAGAGCCGGGTTTCCATCGGCATATCTTCGTACATGATGTCATGCAGAACCCGATCGTCGCTGCCGTTATAGATACGTTGCACAATCGACTCCTGCAGGGGCTGGGTTTTGCCAATCAGGGCCAGGCACCGATCCAGCTCGGCCTGTTCGTCCGGGGACAGCGGCAGTTCTTTGAGGCGATCGCGCAGCTGGATAAACCGGGGTGCCATGGCGTGAAAGTGCATGTACTGCTCGTCGATATGCCAGACATCCTCGGACAGATGCATTTTCAGCATCAGCAGGGAACGATCGCGGACGATCTGCGACATCTGAGTGATGATATCGAGCTTGCGGTTATGAACATCATTGATCGTTGAGAGGGTGTTGTTCAGCCGGTTGAAATAGAACAGGTTGACGAAAACCAGTACCATGACAAACAGCAAAACCACCGCGGCGTTAACGACCAGGATCTGCCTGGACTCCAGCTTTTTGCGCATGCGGAATAGTTGATTAAATTGTTTGGTTTAGTGATGGTGGAACTTCTTCATGAAACCGTTTATCGGCACATGACCGGGAATTGTCCGTTTATTATACAATGCTTGCGCCAGGTCTCACCAGCGCACTGAGCGCAACAAATGATCGGTATACCGTGGTTTGCTCAATTAAGTAACAAAAAAAGTGTTACTTTAAGGGGCCCCTTTCGATCGGACATCCAATACAGGTAAAGAGGCACGAGCCTGGTTAAAAGTTCATTAGCGGCGTTGCTCCCGGGCTGACCCGGCGTATCCGGATTCAGCATTAAGATTTATCAATGCACAGGATTCCGCGGGCGTTAAGATTTAGCACCAGAGAAAATTTGAACTAGACTTGAATCAGGGGCTGCCAATGGGTGCCCGGCGGATGATTCAGACAAGCTTCCCTGAAGATGATGTACACGCAAGGAGATAAGTTGATGAACGATATGACCAATAAAGAAAAACGGGAAAACGTACTCGGCATTCATGATGACGAGGCAGTCGCGAAGTTTCGGGCCTGGGACGAGAGCAAGGCCGAAGAGGCTGCCAAAGAACTCGGTATTAGCCTGACGGATGATCACTGGAAGGTGATCAAATTCATGCGTGTGCACTACGAAAACAACGGTCAGTTGCAGCATGCCCGGGAGTTGACCGAAGCGCTTAACGAACGCTTCGAGGACGAGGGCGGTTCGCGCTGGCTGTATCGACTGTTTCCCAACGGTCCGGTCAATCAGGGAACCCGCGTCGCCGGGGTTCCGGCACCGGCCGACGTGACCGATCCCCACTTTGGTTCAGTGCAGTAAGTTCCGCCCGGTTAGTGGACCCGCGACCCCGCCGCCTGCCGTGTGCAGCCGGCGGGGTTTTTGTTGGCCCGGGCGGGACAAACGGCCCCTTGAACATAGCGCCATTTGGAATAAGCTTATGAGGATAGTGGCAATACGGGATCCTGCTCCGAGGCCGACGTTGCGGTCGCGTCTGGCCCTTGACATGTTTGCACTGTAATCCCGATGAAACGCCGGTGGGCCTGGCGATGAACCCAGGGACGATCATGAACTCACACTCACAATCAAAATCTGAGTCGAGCCCGACGCCACCGGACGAACTACCGTTTGTCGCGCCGTGCCGTCAGCTGGATGCGCTGGCGCCGTTACACTGGTTGGAACTGGGCTGGCGGGATCTGCGTCGGGCACCGGGGCCGAGTCTCAGTTACGGCGTGGCGGTGCTGGCGATCAGTTATGGGATCAGCGCAATTGCCTGGCATTACGGCAGTGTTTATCTGCTGCTGGCGATGCTGTCGGGGTTTATTTTCATCGGCCCGGTGATGGCGGTAGGGCTCTATTCCATCAGTCGTCAGTTGCAGGCCGGACGTCAGCCGGTGCTGGGTTATTGTTTGCGCGAGGGACGCCGGCATCTGGGTAATCTGCTCGTGTTTGCCGTGATCCTGCTGGTGGTGTTTCTGGTCTGGGCGCGGGCCGCATCCATGGTGCATGTCTTTTTCCCGGTGGATGCCGACCCGGAACTGGCCGACTTTGCCCTGTTTCTGGGTGTGGGCACGGCGGTGGGGACTCTCTTCGCCGCGGTGATCTTTTGTGCCAGCGCATTTTCCCTGCCGATGTTGCTGGATCGCCGCACGGATACGGTGACGGCGGTATTGACGAGTATCAACGCGGTGTTGCGCAACAAGCCGGCCATGGTGCTCTGGGCGGCGCTGATCGTGGTGATCGTCCTGATCGGGTTTGCCACGGGTTTGCTGGGGCTGGCCCTGGGGATGCCGGTGGTCGGTCATGCGACCTGGCACGCCTATCAGGAAACTATCGATGCTTCGGCCTGGCCACAAAATGCCGTGACGGTTCAAGCCGGGAAGTGAATGGTCGATACAGTTAAGGCGCCCACCCTCGGCGCCGTAACTTTGTATATGTGTTGATGGTAAACATTCCAACTCCCCTGCGCCTGCTGCACTGGTGGGCCCGTCAGGGTGTCAGTGAGCAGGACTCCGATGATCTGCGCCTGAAAAAAGAGGTGATGACCATCGTCTCCTCGGCAATTGCCATGCTGGCGATCATCTGGGGGGCGTTGTACGCCGTCACCGGCTATCCCTGGTCGGGCGCGATTCCCTGGAGTTACACCGTGATCGTGCTGATCAGCACGTTGCATTTTTTTCATACCAAGCAGTTTGACTTTTTTCTCATCAGCCAGCAGTGGTTGATCCTGCTGCTGCCCTTTTTTCTGATGTGGAGCCTGGGCGGCTTTGCCAACGGCAGCGCCGTGATGATCTGGGCCTTCTTTGCGCCGCTGGCCGCGTTGTTTTTTATCGATCTGCGTGATGCCGGGCGCTGGATGCTGGTCTTTTTGCTCCTGCTGGTGCTATCCGCGTTGCTGGACCCGTGGCTGGCCGAACGGGCCCGGCCCATGCCGCAGTGGCTGAACACCCTCTATTTTCTGATGAATCTGGGGCTCGGGTTTTCGCTGATCGCGCTGATGCTCTATTACTTTGTCAAGGATCGCGAACGGGCCTATCAGCAACTGCAACAAAGCCAGAGGCACATCGAGCAGCTGTTACTCACCGATGATTTGACCCGGGTGGACAATCGTCGCAGCCTCAACGAGCGATTGCAGGAGGAGCTGGCGCGGGCGGCGCGTTACGGCTCGCCGCTGTCGATCATCATGATCGACGCCGATCACTTCAAAGCCATCAACGATCAGCACGGCCATGCCGTGGGTGATGAGGTTCTGGTGGCCCTGGCCCGGACCCTGCAGGAATGTGTCCGTGACAGTGATTTTCTGGCCCGTTATGGCGGCGAGGAATTCATGATCCTGCTGCCCGAAACCGGGTGCGAGGGGGCAGCGGCCATGGCCGAACGCATGCGCGCGGCACTTCGGGCGTTGCGCGTCGGACCGCTGGAATCGGGGTTGACCGCCAGTTTCGGAGTCACCGAGTTGCAGGACGGGGATGACGTCGATCGCCTGCTCAATCGGGTGGACGAGGCCATGTACGACGCCAAGCGCGGCGGCCGTGATCGGGTCTGTATTTTATAAGCATCCTGGCGCATGATGTGTCTGTGTGGAATAACATGGCGGCCTGCTGACGTCCGGCCGCGGTGAAACTGACAGTTTGAACATGGACGGGTGAAAACATGAGTCACAGCGAGCGGGAGCTTTCCCTGGTACTGGGCAGTGGTGGCGCGCGCGGACTGGCGCAGATTGGCGTGATTCGCTGGCTGGAGAAAAACAGCGATTTTCATATCCGTTCCATCGCCGGTTCCTCTATGGGCGGGCTGATTGGCGGGATTTACGCCGCCGGCAAACTGGACCTGTATGAAGAGTGGGTTACCCAGCTGAGTAAATACGATGTGGTGCGCCTGCTCGATTTTGCCTTCAGCCGCAGCGGTCTGTTCAGTGGCGAGCGCATCATGGGCAAGCTCGAGAACATGCTGGGCGATGTGAATATCGAGGACCTGCCCATTACCTTCACCGCCGTGGCCACGGATATCGAGCGCGGGCGCGAGGTATGGTTGACCCGCGGTTCCCTGTTCGAGGCGATTCGTGCTTCGATTGCCATTCCAACGGTCTTTACCCCGGTGAAACGCGATGGGCGCCTGCTGGTCGACGGCGGACTGCTCAATCCGGTGCCGGTGGCACCGACCTTGCGTGACTGTACCAGTATGACGGTGGCAGTCAGCCTCAGCGGGCGCAGCGAGGAGGCGCTCGAACAGACAGAGGCCGAGCCTGAACCGCAAACCAGCGATCAAAACCGCTATCGTCGTGCCATCGGTCAGTTCATCGAGGGATTGCAGGACAAACTGAGTCTAAGTGATAACCTGGAACCGGCGATTGATGTATTCGACATCATCTCCCGCTCCATCGAGTCAATGCAAAACAGTATCGCCCGTTTTCGTATCGCCGGTTATAACCCGGATCATCTGATCGAGATCCCGGTGAATGCCTGTGGTATTTTCGAGTTTCACCGGGCTCAGGAGATGATTGACCTGGGTTACGAGCGGGCCGAAAGGGTGCTGGGTGACATTCGCCAACGCTGAAATTTTTACTATGGCTGATTTCGTTTCGCGCCAGTGGTTGTATCCTGGTCTGTTGTTGGTCGGGGCGCTGTTGCCTGGCGCGGTGGCAGCACAGGAGGAGACTGACAAGCCGGCTTCGCCACTGGACAAGCGGGTGCGTATCGAGCGGGAAACCCGTTACCAGCCTTTCGTCCTGACCCCGCATAAACCCAATTACCTGTTGCCGCTGACCTATAACAGCAAACCCAACCAGGCACCATTCGATCCGCAACAGGACGGGACGATCGAAGAGCCTGAGGTCAAGTTCCAGATCAGCATCAAGATGCCGGTAACGGATGAGATCTTTGGCGATCGTGTCACGCTATACGCCGCCTATACCAACCAGTCCTACTGGCAGGCCTATAACGATGACAACTCACAGCCGTTTCGCGAGGCCAATCATGAGCCGGAACTGTTTGCGACCATGCAGAATAACTGGAAAGTCTTCGGCTTCACCAACAAGATGAATACCCTCGGTCTCAGCCACCAGTCCAACGGACAAAGCGGCAGCAAATCCCGCAGCTGGGATCGGCTCTATGCCCAGTTCATCTTCGAACGCGGGAATTTCTATCTGAGTCTCAAACCGTGGTATCGGCTCCAGACGTCGGAGCAATTCGATGATAATCCGGACATCGAACATTACATGGGCAATGGCGAAATCCGGCTGGCCTATGCCAATCAACGGCACACCCTGTCATTGATGCTGCGTAACAACCTCAAGGCGGATAACCGGGGCGCGGTCGAGCTGAACTGGAGTTTCCCCATGAGCCGACGGGCCAAGTGGTTTATCCAGTACTTCGACGGCTATGGCGAGAGTCTGATCGACTACAACGCCCGGGTGAAGCGGATCGGAATCGGGATTGCCCTGACGGATTGGCTTTAAGAACAGGGGCTAGGTGTGTAAACCCACCAGGTTGTTCACGGAAAGCCCCAACCGGCTG
>CAYOOC010000078.1:0-13870 GCA_964405505.1 uncultured Thiohalophilus sp. | reverse complement strand
CTGTTACTGTCATAACCCCGTACCGTCCGGCTGCCGCCGGCATAATAGCGCATATAGGGCGGCAGTCCATCAAATGAGGTATCCCCGAAGCTGTCACCATAGCCAAGGTTCAGCTCGGTGGACAGGGTAATGTTCTCGGTCAGACCGAAATATTTCTGGAACCGGGTATCAATTTTATAATATTCCAGATTACTGCCGGGAATCGCCGAGGTCAGATTCACGGAAGTCACGGAACCGGAATCCGCCAGAATCGCCCGGTTGCGGCTATCCCGCCGCCAGCCCAGCGAGACCTCGTAATTATCATAGACACTACCATTTTCATCAATAAAATCAAGTATTTCCTGTGCCACATTGGCGCCGGGAATAATTTCGGTATTCTCATAACCGAGACTGAAATTTGCCCGGGTAATTTCCGACAGGGGCAACCCGTAATTCACTGACGCCCCTTTGGTATTGGTGGTAAAGCGGGTCAGCTGCGCCTCTTCGGCATCGACCTCTCGCCAGAAGACATTGAACCCTCGGCTGACGCCATCGTCCGTGTAATAAGGATTCGTATAGCTCAGATTATAAAATTTTGTCACATCGCTGTTATTCAGGTTCAATCCCAGTCGCTTGCCGGTGCCAAGAAAGTTTTCCTGACTGAGACCGAAATTAATCAGTGCCCCCTGGGTATCCGAATAACCGATGCCCGCCGTCAGAGAACCGGTCGGGCGTTCCTTGACATTAACATTAACATCGACCTGATCACTGGTACCGCTGACAGACGGCGTTTCGACCGACACCTGTTCGAAAAAACCCAGCCGATCAAGACGGGTGCGAGACAGTGAGACTTTCTCCGTGGAGAGCCAGTCACCCTCGTACTGGCGCATTTCACGACGAATCACTTCATCACGTGTTTTGGTGTTGCCGGTGATGTTGATTCGGCGCACATAAACCCGTCGCCCGGGATCCACCGATAGAGTCAAGGCCACGCTTCGGGAGTCCTTATCCAGCTCGGGAATCAGGTTCACATTGGCAAAGGCATAGCCCCTGGTCGCCAGCTTGTCACTGATATTGTTGGTCGTTTCGACACTCTTCTTGTGCGAATAAATCTCATCAACCTTGAGTGTAATCAGATCCCTGACTTCTTCCAGCGGAATAATGGTATCACCGGTCACTTTTATATCCCTGACCGTATACTGCTCGCCCTCGGTGATATTTATCGTGATATACACTTCCTGCTTGTCCGGCGTCAGCGATACCTGGCTTGAGTCAGTATTGAAATTGATATAACCGCGGTCGAGATAATAGGAACGCAATGCCTCGAGATCGCCACTGAACACCTGGCGAGAGTACTTCTCCCGACCAAACAATGAACTGTCGGCAAGCGAAATATTTTTCAGCAGCTCTTCATCGTCAAAGTCCTTGTTACCGACGATGTTTACCGAAAAGATCTCGGCAGCCACGCCTTCGGCAATATTGATCTCAATGTCGACACGATTGCGTTCCAGTGGCGTGGTAACGGTTTCGATTTCCACACCGTATTTCCCTTGCCCGTAATATTGGCGCTCCAGTTCCTGTGTCACTTTGTCCAGCGTGGAACGATCCAGTACCTGACCACGTACCAGGCCGATTTGTTGCAGTGAAGACTCCAGCTGTTCATCGGGAATACTGTCATTACCTTCGATACGAATATCCGCAATCGCCGGGCGCTCGGCGACAAAGACAACCAGGACATCGCCTTCACGTTCGAGTTTGACATCCTTGAAAAACCCGGTCTCGTAAAGATCGTGGATAGCACGACTGCTCAATTCGGGATCCAGCCTGTCCCCTGCCTTAAGAGGCAGATAGTTGAAAATCGTACCGGCGGAGATACGCTGCAAACCTTCAAGCCGGATATCCCTGATCACAAATGACTCGAATGCCTGCGCAGGTAATGCCATACATAGCAAAAGGAGTACGATAAAACTTTTTATTTTAAAAAATGTCATTCGGTTCTAGTTTCCAACCAATCGCATTATATCGTTGTAAAACGCCAGCCCCATGAGCATGACGAGCAAAAATATACCAATCATGCGCCCGGTCAGCTCGGCCTGCTCTGACACGGGGCTACCCTTGAAAATTTCGACAATATAAAACAGCAAATGACCGCCATCCAGAATCGGAATCGGCAGCAGGTTTAATATTCCCAGGCTGATACTGACAATTGCCAGAAAATTCAAAAACCGGTTTATGCCGGCACTCGCCGAAAGACCGGCATGCCGGGCAATATTAATCGGCCCGCTGAGATTTTTGACAGACACTTCACCGGTGACCAGTTTGCCCAGCATCTTGAGGGTTAATAGGGTCATATCACCGGTTTGTGTGATTGACTCGCCAATCGCACCAAACGCGGAGTAATCATAATAGACAACCATATCATCCGGAATGTTTCCGGGATTCAGGGCGCCAATACCAAGTTGACCGACGGTTTTACCTTTATGTTCGACCGCCCGTGGCGTGATGGTCACGTTCAGAACCGAATCACCGCGGGCAACCTTGAATTCCAGCGGCACGCCGGGCCGCTGGCGCACATAGTCCGACATGTCGGTGAACAGCTCGATTTGTCGCTCGTCGATTTCCAGAATCCGATCGCCTTTTTGCAAACCGGCCTGCTCCGCCGGGGAACCTTCCAGAACCTGGCCAACCCGGGCCTCGACCCGTGGCCGCCAGGGTTGAAAGCCGATCAATTCAAACAAATTATCCGGATCCAGTTCACCATCGATTTGATCCAGCGGCAATTGATGCTGTGACACCGAGCCGGACGGACTGCGTAATGTCAGACTGATCGATTCGCGATCAACCACGGCCGGTAGCAGTCGTCCCATGGCCACTTCCCAGACCGGGGTCGGTTCATCATTAATTGCAATAATTTCCTGCTCGGGTTGCAAACCGGCAACGGCCGCCGGTGAATTTTCCGCGACCTCGCCAATGACCGGTTTAAGTGCATTGGTACCAATGACAAACATCAGCCAGAATGCCACAACCGCAAACAGAAAATTGAATGCCGGTCCGGCGGCAACAATGGCAAACCGCTTCCAGACCGGTTGACGATTGAAAGCCCGCGGTTTTTCCGCCTCTTTCACCTCGCCGTCTTTTTCATCCAGCATCTGGACATAACCGCCCAGCGGCAAGGCTGCGATAACATATTCAGTTCTGTCCGGGCCACGCACTGTACGCCAGATAGGTCGCCCGAATCCGATCGAATAGCGCAAAACCTTGACGCCAAGCTTTTTGGCAACCCAAAAATGGCCAAATTCATGCACGGCAATCAAGATACTGATCGCCACCAGAAATGCCAGTGTGAAATAAGCAAACTCCAGCATTATTGCACCTTGCTGTGAGCCTGATCGATGAACTCGCGAGCCCGCAACCGGGCCTGTTCATCATCGTCCAGAATGGTTTTCAGATCGTCGGCATTGCGTCCGGACATCACATCCAGTACCGATTCGACCACTGCGGCAATCCCCGGAAAAGCCAGCTCTTTATCTAAAAAGGCCTGTACTGCCACTTCATTGGCGGCGTTAAGAATTGCTGGTGCTGTGCCGCCCTCACGGGCAACCTGTTCAGCCAGTTGCAGACAGGGGAAACGTTCATAGTCAGGCGGTTCAAAATCCAGATGAGCAACATCAAACAGATTCAGGCGTGCAACTCCCGAATCAATTCGTTTCGGCCAGGCCAGTGCATGAGCAATCGGGGTGCGCATATCGGGCTGCCCCATCTGTGCCAGTACAGAGCCGTCGTCATATTCGACCATGGAATGCACCACGCTTTGCGGATGGACCACGATCTGGATGAAATCTGGTGTTGTATCGAATAACCAGCAGGCTTCAATCAGTTCCAGGCCCTTGTTCATCATGGTGGCCGAATCAACCGATATTTTCTGTCCCATGTCCCAGTTGGGATGGGCCACGGCCTGTGCAGGAGTTACCGTTTGTAACTGATTCAACGGCGTTTGCCGAAACGGACCACCGGAGCCGGTCAGCAAAATGCGTTTGACGCCCAGGTTCTGTACGTTATCAGCCGGCTGACCGAACAGGCATTGGAAAATGGCATTGTGTTCGCTGTCAATCGGCAACAGTTGGGCATCATTCTGCTTTATCGCATCCATGAACAGCTTGCCCGACATCACCAGCGCTTCCTTGTTGGCCAACAATACCCGCTTGCCGGCACGGGCAGCCGCCAGAGTCGGTTGCAGACCGGCTGCACCGACGATAGCGGCCATCACATAGTCGGTACCGGCATGCGAGGCCACTTCAATCAGCCCGTCAAGATCACCCAGAACCTTTGTCTCCAGACCGTCCCGTTGCAGTTTGTGCCGTAGCTGTTCGGCTGCCTGCGTATCAAACATCACGGCATACACAGGACGGTATTGCCGGCATTGCTGATACAGGCGTTCTACCTGGGTGTTGGCTGTCAGAGCAAATACAGCAAACTGATCCGGATGGCGAGCAATTACATCCAGTGTGCTCAGGCCAATCGAACCGGTGGCGCCTAGAATGGTGACCTGTTTCATGCGAGCAGCCCCGCCAGATACAGGCCACTGGCAAACACGGGGGCGGCCGCCGTCAGGCTGTCGATACGATCCAGTATGCCACCATGGCCCGGCAGGATGCGACCACTGTCCTTCACTCCCGCCTGACGTTTGAACAGGCTTTCTACCAGATCGCCGGCTACAGAAAACAACACAACCACCAGACTGACAACGACAAACCATGCGTAGTGCATTATACCCAGTCCGAACCACCAGCCTGCAACCAGCGCCAGTACCAGGCAGCCCAGCAGACCACCAGCGACGCCTTCCCAACTTTTACCGGGACTAACGTTGTAAAGGAGTTTGTGTTTGCCAAAGGCACGACCGGAGAAATAGGCACCACTGTCCGCAACCCAGATCAGCAGCAGCAAATACATCACCCATTGCGGGCCAAATGGATCACGATGGCGTAAGACCAGTAACGCGACAAATGGTCCAAGGATAATGCCAGTGCCTGCGAACAGTTTAAAAAGACTGAAACCGGAACGCGTGACCTCGTGATGCTGGTAATAAAAAAGACCAAGCAGCGTGAGCAACCACAAGCCACCAATAACAAGATAAAGAATGTCGATCAGAACAGGATGGGAAGAAAACACGAAGCCGGTAAGCCCCATCAACACAAACAGTATGACAACATAGAACAGGCGGGATCCGGGTTGTGTCAATCCGGACAAGTGGCTCCACTCCCATGCAGCAACACTGAAAACGGCCAGCAGCAGAATGATAAAGCCGGACTCAGGCAGGGAGAATATCCCCCAGATCAACAGAGGCGCAAGGATCAGAGCGGTAATTACCCGCTGTTTAAGCATGCTTGAGCTGCTCCACCTGTTCACCGGTTCGACCGAAACGACGCTGACGACGGGCAAAAGAGTCCAATGCCTTTTCCAGCTCATTACGATCGAAGTCCGGCCACAGAACATCGGTGAAATACAGTTCAGTATAGGCCAGTTGCCAGATTAGAAAATTACTGATGCGTTGTTCGCCACCCGTGCGGATAAACAGATCCGGCTCGGGCAAATCACGCATACTCAGATGAGCGGCTATATGCTCATCATCAATTTGTTCAGGTATCAATTCGCCCTGCTGAACCTTGTTCGCGAGCTGCTGTACCGCCTGAGTGACATCCCATTTGCCGCCATAGTTTGCAGCAATATTCAATACCAGTTGATGATTGCCGGCGGTAAGTGCTTCTGCCTGCTCAATACGTTTGCAGATTTTATCGGGAAAAGCGCTGGTATCGCCAATTATGCGCAGTTGTACTTCGTTCTTATGTAACTTTTTAACCTCGTGCTCCAGCGCCGTGAGAAAAAGGTCCATCAATAACCCGACCTCTTTTTGCGGACGTCTCCAGTTTTCGCTGGAGAAGGCAAACAGGGTCAGTACCTGGACACCTTTCTCAGCACAGGCTTTAACAACCTCCCGCACGGCCTCAACGCCGGCTTTATGGCCGGCAAAGCGCGGCAGATGCCGTTTCTGGGCCCAGCGTCCATTACCATCCATAATAATGGCGATGTGGCGGGGTGTACTGACGTAACCGTCGCGTCCCTCACTGTTTATGTCATGGGCTGTACTGCTCATAGAATAATAAAACTCCGCTGATCTTTCTGATCGGATCAGCCTCAGATCTCCATCAGATCCTTTTCCTTGGCTTCCAGTGCCTCATCGACTTTGGCGATAAATTTGTCCGTGAGTTTTTGTACATCATCTTCGGCCTTGTGTTCCTCGTCCTCGGTGATCTCTTTTTCCTTCAGCAGGCCTTTGAAATCGCTAATAGCATCACGGCGAATATTGCGAATAGCCACCTTGGTATTCTCGCCTTCCTGGCGGACCAGTTTAATCATATCCTTGCGACGTTCCTCGGTCAGTGCCGGCAGCGGTACCCGGATGATTTCGCCGGAAGTCGCCGGATTCAATCCCAGATCAGACTCCAGAATCGCTTTCTCGATCTTTTGAACCATCGGTTTTTCCCAGGGTTGCACCGTCAGGGTACGGGCGTCCGCGACGGAAATGTTGGCCACCTGATTCAAAGGTACCTGGGAACCGTAATACTCGACCATGACATGATCCAGCAGGCTGGTGTGGGCCCGGCCGGTACGTAATTTGGTCAGTTCGGTTTTCAAGGATTCAACGCTCTTGCCCATACGGGATTCAGCGTCTTTTTTAATATCATTAATCATTCATCATGCTCCCTATTCGACCAGCGTGCCTTCATTTTCACCCATAACCAGCCGCATCAAGGCGCCCTGCTTGGTCATGTTAAACACGCGTATCGGGATATGGTTATCCCGGCACAGAACGATAGCCGTGGTATCCATGACCGCCAGTTTCTGTTCAATGACCTGATCATAATCCAGTTTTTCAAAAAGCCTGGCCGAAGGATCCTTGACCGGGTCGGAGGAATAAACGCCATCGACCTTGGTCCCCTTGACTACAACATCCGCTCCAATTTCAATGCCACGTAAACTGGCCGCCGTGTCGGTCGTGAAAAACGGGTTTCCGGTTCCGGCCGCGAATACCACGACACGCTGTTTTTCCAGATGACGAATCGCACGCAGGCGAATGTAATCCTCGCATACGGTATGGATCGGTAACGCTGACATGACTCGTACCGCCAATTCCTGGCGTTTTATCGCATCCTGCAGCGCAAGAGCGTTGATGACGGTTGCGAGCATGCCCATATGATCGGCGGTAACCCGGTCCATGCCTTCCGAGGCAAGGTTAACGCCCCGGAAAATGTTTCCGCCTCCGATAACCATGGCCACCTGCACGCCGGCCTGATTGAGTTCCTTGACATCAGCCGCAATCGAATTGATTACCGCCGGATCGATGCCGTATTCGTGATCGCCCATCAGGGCTTCACCGCTCAGTTTGAGCAGTATGCGTTTATATATAGGTGTTTTGGCCATACGTTATCGTTTTTATGTTGATGGTAAAATCAGCTTTTGGCCTGGGCCATAACCTCCTCGGCGAAGTTCTCCTGTTTCTTCTCAATTCCTTCGCCAACTTCATAGCGAACGAACTGGTGGACGGTGGCACCTGCTGATTTGAGCAATTGTTCAACCGTCTGATCCGGGTCCTTGACGAAAGGTTGCCCCAGGAGAGTCACTTCCTTCATAAACTTCTTGATCCGGCCTTCGACCATTTTCTCGATAATGTCTGCTGGCTTGCCGCTTTCGGCGGCCTGAGCGGAAAAGATATCTTTTTCCTTCTGGATAACGTCAGCGGGAACATGTTCTTCGGATACGCAGACCGGACGACTGGCGGCAATATGCATGGCCAGGTCTTTGCCAAGCTGCTCGTCGCCACCTTCAATATCGATCATCACGCCGATACGGCTGCCGTGCATATAGTGGCTCAGCTTGCCCTTGGCTTCGATAATTTCAAAACGGCGAACCGCCATGTTTTCGCCAATTTTGGCGATCAGCGCCTTGCGAGTCTCTTCGATCGTGGTGCTGTCTGCGTCGCTGATAGGCATGGCCATCAACGCATCCAGATCGGCCGGCTTGTCGTTCAACACACGATTGGCCACATTATCCACCAGGGTCTGGAAATCTTCGCCCTTGGTAACAAAGTCGGTTTCACAGTTGACTTCGACAATCGCGCCAGTCTTGTTGTCCGGAGTGGCTTTAATTGCCACCAGGCCTTCGGCAGCGGTACGGCCGGCTTTTTTGTCGGCCTTGGCCATACCGGATTTGCGCATCTGTTCGATAGCCGCGTCGATATCACCATCGGTTTCCACCAATGTTTTTTTGCATTCCATCATACCTGCGCCGGTACGTTCGCGCAGTTCCTTGACCAATGCTGCTGTAATTGCCATGAATCTAGCCCTCTAATCGGTTCTTTAATCGATTACATCAAATCAGTTTGTAAAATCCGAAAAAGGGGGCGTTGCCCCCTTTTCGTTTTGCCTGTTACAGGTTCGCTATAGCGCGGCCCTTACTCGGAATCCGCCTCGGCCGAAGCGGCTTCCGTTTCTGTGGACTCTGCCTGATCCGTACTACTCGCCTCAGAAGTCTTCGTTTTAGCGGTTTTCTTTTTCGCAACCGTTTTCTTCTTGGCTGCGGTTTTCTTTTTGGCCGCGGTTTTCTTCTTGGCCGTTTTCTTCTTGCTGGCCGGATTCACCTCACCTTCTTCGTCAAGTTCGACGAAATCATCATCAGCGCCTTCGCCGATATGCGCGGTGGAAGCCTTGCCTTCAAGTACGGCCGCAGACAGGCCCTGGGTATACAGGGTAATCGCGCGAATCGCATCATCATTCCCGGGAATGACATAGTCGATATTATCCGGACTGTTATTAGTATCCACCACGCCAATGACCGGAATGCCCAGCTTGACCGCTTCGGCAACCGCGATTTTCTCATGTCCCACATCGATGACGAACATGGCATCCGGCAGGCCGTTCATGTTCTTAATCCCGCCGAGACTGCGTTCCAGTTTTTCCTGTTCGCGGCTCAGGCTAAGAACCTCACGTTTGTTCAGGCCTTCGGTGCCGCCGCTTTCCATCATCGATTCAAGCTCCTTGAGGCGCTTGATCGACTGTTTGACCGTCTTGTAGTTGGTCAGCATGCCACCGAGCCAGCGATGGTTCACAAACGGCATCCCACAGCGTTCGGCTTCCTCGCGGACCAGCTTCTGGGCGGCGCGCTTGGTGCCCACGAACAGAATCGTGCCCTTGTTGGCCGCCAGCGAGCTAACAAAGTTCATCGCCTCGTTGTAGAGCGGCAGGGATTTTTCCAGATTAATAATGTGGATTTTATTGCGGTCCCCGAAGATGAAGGGGGCCATTTTGGGGTTCCAGAATCGGGTCTGATGCCCGAAATGCACGCCAGCCTCAAGCATCTGGCGCATCGTTACGTCAGCCATTATAGTATCTCCTGTATCGGGTTAGGCCTCCATGCACCCCATCTGCCAACCCGCCGGAGCGGGCACCCGGACAGATGTGCCGGTGCATGTGTGTCAATTTTGACCGGGGCAAGCCGCCGGCCGTTGGATTTGCTAAACAAGCGCGCGATTTATACCATAAAGCGCGCTTAACGACAACGAAACGGCCCGGTTTGTGCGCACAAAAACCCGTCCCAGGCCCCGGCCGGGCACCATTCACGAATTTTGCGACAGGAGCACCCTCACGCCTGTGGCGTGGAGGAAAATCAATGAGCGTCAGTATTAAAACAACCGAACAGATTGAAAAAATGCGGGTCGCCGGGCGTCTCGCCGCCGAGGTGCTGGAAATGATCGAACCTCATGTCCAGCCGGGAGTGACCACCGCCGAACTGGACCGGATCTGCCACGATTATATCGTCAACGAGCAGCAGGCCGTGCCCGCCCCACTCAACTACCACGGCTTTCCCAAGTCGGTCTGTACCTCGGTCAATCACGTGGTCTGCCACGGCATCCCGAATGAAAAGCGGCTGAAAAAGGGGGATGTGATCAATATCGACATCACCGTGATCAAGGACGGCTTCCATGGCGACACCAGCAAGATGTTTTTCGTCGGCGAACCCTCGATTCAGGCCCGCCGACTGGCCAAAACCGCTTACGAATGTCTGCTGATCGGGATCGATCTGGTCGAACCGGGCCGACCGTTGCGCGAGATCGGCCGCGCTATCCAGCAACATGCCGAGAAAAATAATTACAGCGTGGTGCGCGAATACTGCGGCCACGGCATCGGTGAAAACTTCCACGAGGAGCCCCAGGTCCTGCACTACGATGATTCCCGTACCTCGCTGGTGCTGGAGACCGGCATGACCTTCACTATCGAGCCGATGGTCAACGCCGGCAAGCGTCAAACCAAGCTGCTCAAGGACGGCTGGACCGTGGTCACCAAGGACCATGCCCTCTCCGCCCAGTGGGAACACACCATCCTGGTCACCGACGACGGCCATGAAGTGTTGACCCGCCGCCATGAGGAAAACTTCGAGCAATGACCCCCTCGCTGGTCCCGGTCGATGCGGACCTGTTCAATACCGAGGCATTCGATACCGCGCTGCAGCAGGACACGCCCCCACTGCCCCTGTTCCAGGACACGCTCAGCGCCGCCCAGGAGGAACTGGCACGCCGGTTTTACGCCGGCCGTGCCGCCACCGAGCTGGTCGCCTCCCGGGCCGGCCTGATCGATGCCCTGTTGTTACGAGCCTGGGGCCTCTATTTCGAACCCGGGGATCCCGGTATCGCTCTGCTGGCTGTCGGGGGTTATGGACGCGGTGAACTGCATCCGGCCTCGGATGTGGACCTGATGCTGTTACCGGCCGAGGATCCGGCACCTTACCACAGTGCCATAGAAGGCTTTTTGACGTTCCTTTGGGACATCGGTCTGGAAGTCGGCCAGAGCGTGCGTACCCTCAACGAATGTCAGCAGGAAGCCCGACGTGATATCACCGTGGCCACCAACCTGCAGGAAGCCCGTTTGCTGATCGGCCCCCCGGCGCTGTTTGAACAGCAGCGGCAACTGTGTGGTCCCGAACAGATCTGGCCCAGTCGCGAATTTTTCGAAGCCAAACTGCAGGAACAGCAAAAACGGCATGAAAAGTTTCATGACACCGCCTATAACCTCGAACCCAATATCAAGGAAGGTCCCGGGGGACTGCGCGATATTCAAATCATCGGCTGGGTTGCGAAGCGCCACTACAACGCGGAAACCCTGTATCAGCTGGTCGAGCACGGCTTTTTAACCAGGAACGAATACCGCACCTTGCATGAAGGGCAGGCCTTTCTCTGGCAAGTGCGCTTCGGCCTGCACCTGATCGCCGGTCGGCGCGAGGATCGTCTGCTGTTCGATCATCAGCGGGAACTGGCGCGTCATTTTGGCTATCGCGATAATTTCAAGGGGCTCGCGGTCGAGCAGTTCATGAAACAGTATTATCGCACCATCATGGAACTGAGCCGACTGAATGAGATGTTGTTACAGTTGTTCAAGGAAGAGATTTTACTACCCGACGAGCAACCGGAACCGATCTCTCTGAACAGACGCTTTCAGGCCCGCAAGGGTTATCTGGAAGTCAAGGATGAGAATGTCTTTGTCCATTACCCTTTCGCGCTGCTGGAAGTATTTCTGGTTTTGATGCAGCATCCGGAGCTCAATGGCGTACGCGCCAACACCATTCGCCTGATTCGCGATCATACCTGGCTGATTGACGGCGGTTTCCGGGCCGACCTGCGAAATCGCTCGCTGTTTATGGAAATCGTCCGTTACGGCCACGGTTTTACCCATGCCCTGCGACGTATGCATCGTTACGGCGTACTGGCAGCCTATCTGCCGCTTTTCGGGCGTATTGTCGGCCAGATGCAGCATGATCTGTTTCATGTCTATACCGTCGACGAACATACCCTGATGGTGGTACGCAATCTGCGTCGCTTTACGGTACCGGGCTATTTCCACGAATTCCCGCTGTGCAGCGAGCTCATGCAGCGCATCCCCAAACAGGAACTGTTACTGCTGGCAGCCCTGTTTCACGATATCGCCAAGGGCCGGGGTGGCGATCATTCCACCCTGGGGGCCAGCGATGCCCGCGAGTTTTGCCGCAATCACGGTCTGAGCCGCTATGACACCAATCTGGTGGTCTGGCTGGTAAAAAATCATCTGTTGATGTCCTCCACTGCCCAGCGCAAGGACATCAGCGATCCGGAAGTCGTGCACGAGTTCGCCGAACAGGTTGGCGACATGGTGCACCTGAATTACCTCTATCTGCTGACCGTCGCCGATATTCGCGGTACCAGTGAGCATGTCTGGAACTCCTGGAAAGATGCGTTACTGCAGGAACTGTATCACGCCACCGTACGTGCCCTGCGCCGGGGATTGAAAAACCCGCTGGTCCAGTCGGAGCTGGTTGCCGAACGCCGCGCCGCGGCCGCCGAGCTGCTGGAGTCCGACGACGAGCACAATGTACTGATTAACCAGTTATGGGATAACCTGGGTGATGAATACTTTTTACGTTATTTTCCCGATGAAATCGTCTGGCACACCCAGGCGATACTCAACACGGACCTGGAAGACTTGCCCGTCATCCTGTTTCGCGAACAAAGCCGTCGCGGCGGCACCGAGATCTTTATTTACACCCGGGATCATCCCAACCTGTTTTCACTGATCACCTCGGTACTGAGCCAGGCCGGCATGACCGTGGTGGATGCCCGCATCCTTGCCTCGCGCGATGGTTATACACTTGATACGTTTCAGTACCTCGACAGTAGCGGTGAACCGGTACGCGACAGCCAGCGTAACAGTGAAATCCGCAACAAGCTCTATCACCTGTTGCGTAATCCGGGGCAGGAAGCCCCGGAGATAACCCGGCGCTTGCCACGTCAGGCCAAGCACTTCAAGATCCCGACCGAGATCTATTTCGAGGATGATAGCGAACGCACTATCATGCACATTAAAACCTATGACAGGCCTGGCTTGCTATCCAGCATTGGCGCCGCCTTCTATCAACATCATATCCAGTTGCATAACGCCAAGATCGCCACGTTTGGCGAGCGGGTTGAGGATATTTTTGAAATCACAACACGGGATGATCAGCCCTTGAATGCTGAACAAAAGGAAACCCTGCGGCTCAGCGTACTCGAGCAACTGGAGGATTAATAAAGAACCCGGCCAGACCTGCTGGTCGGCCGGGTGTGTTGCGGTGGGAATTAATTACCGCCGATACTGAACTTGTGACTCACACCGACCGAAATCACCGTGCGATTATCCTGTGCGGCCGAGTCATAGTCCACATCGCTGTACAGCGCGTACAGCTCGGTCTTTTTGCCCAGATCATGGGAAATACCGGCCGCCATCCCCGTGCCGTCTCCATCCACATCTCCATAGGAGAGCTTCAGGGTATTTTTTGCGGAGACCTTGTAAGTACCGGCGACATAAAGATAATCCCTATCTGGATAGTTAGGATCGGTATTATCTTCAGGGTCGACATTCTCCATGCTCGCTCCAATACTCCACTGATCCGTTTTATAGCCGGCGGTCAGGCGGGTGGCATCGACCTCTTCATTGACGGTATTGACCTGCAACAACTGGACCCCCGCAGTGAAACCGGCCTGGCTATAACTCGCGCCGTAATTGAAATGATGATCATTGGCATCGGTATCGTCCATCACCATCACGGCGTTGGCTTGAAAGCCGTTCATCTTGGGCGTGACATAGGCCAGCACATTGTCAAAAAAGCCATTGGTATAACCGGACAGGCCGTAGTTTTTGCCGCCCATGGCTTCACCGGCCGCGGTATCATAGAAGGGGTCGATCTTCAGACCGGCCATCTTGTAGGGTGAGGAGAGTGTGCCGTACAGGACTTTACCAAAATTCCCGGCAAGACCAGCAAACGCAAAGCGTTT
>CAYOOC010000077.1:0-13982 GCA_964405505.1 uncultured Thiohalophilus sp. | reverse complement strand
CGAATCCAGGCAAGTTGCCGCTACAAGCGCCTCCCACGGGCCCTTTGGGCAGGGACGAGTAACGAGGGACCAGGAGAAGACATGACGGCGCTGAGGCGCCGTTTTTTTTGGTTTGAGGATAATAAAAGTTCTGAGTACGAAGTCTTCAGTAATAAGGTTGAGCCTTGAGTTGAAGTGAACTAGACTAATTGGACTAAGCTAGGTAATTGGGTGATAGTCGTATGGAAATTGTGAATATTCATGAGGCGAAGAGTCAGCTGTCGAAGCTGTTGGAAGGGGTGAGTCAGGGCAAGCCGTTTATTATTGCCAAGGCCGGCAAACCGATTGCCCGGGTGACTCGCGTTGATGCACCGGAGCCGGGCCAGGTGAACCGGCTGGGTTTTCTGATGGGGCAGATTGAGGTGCCGGCCGATTTTGATCGCATGGGCGAGGCGGCGATCCTGTCGCAATTCGGTCTGGATGACGATGAATCTACTGCTTGATACGCACCTGTTGCTGTGGGCGGCTGGCGAGCCGGACAAGCTTTCGCGTGAAGCGGTGGAGCTGATTAATCACCCCGAGAATAAACTCTATTTCAGTACGGCCAGCATCTGGGAGGTTGTGATCAAGCGCAGCCTGGGCCGATCGGACTTTCGCGTTGACCCGGCGTTGCTCCGGCGGGGGCTGGTGGAGCATGACTATGACGAGCTCCCGATTACCAGCTCACACGCCATGGCCGTCGGCCATTTGCCGGCCATTCACCGTGATCCCTTCGACAGATTACTGGTGGCTCAGGCCGAGACAGAAGGATTGTTGTTGCTGACCAATGATGACCAGGTTGCGTGTTATCCCGGACCGGTACAAAGGATATAAAGAAAATTGTGAGTTCTGAGTTCTGAGGGCGAACAAGTAGGCAGTCGTCAGTTTGCAGTGGAGAATAAAAAAGTTCTTAGTTCTTAGTTCTGAGTACTTAGTACTGAGCTAACAGAGGGCTGTAATTTTGTGATAGTGGACGGCGCATTGCGCCGTTTTTTGGTTTTGCGGGTTTAAAAAAGTGCTGTGTGCTGAGTGCTGAGGGAAAGTAGCAGATGGCAGGAAAGAAAGTTGGCAGTTTACAGATGGCAGTCTTCAGTTAATGATTGGGCGCTTCGGCGCCGTTTTTTGTTTGTGGGCGGATCTGGCAGCCGCGACTTCTTGAATCCAGGCAGAGCACCGAGGGGCTCGGCGCCCACAAAGCCCTGCGGGCCGGGTCGAGGAAGGAGGTGGGTGATGAGGGAAGACGAGGGTGGTCGGTAAAGTTTTTGCTTTTCGAACCGACATTAAGATCAAGCTTTGAGCTAATATGACGTTAGCCGGGCTGCTCATTAAGGGAGGTCAGGGTTTTCCCTGATAGGCTGAATGGAGAATAATGACTACAATGTCGGCATGGGTAAAAGTGTGATGGGCATCACAAACTGGCTGGATGGGTTGTCCCGCTTGCACAAGCAGGCGGTGATGGTGGCCTCCGATGCTCTGCTGTTGATGGTGGCGCTATGGGCGGCGTTTTCGCTGCGGCTGGGGACGCTGTATCTGCCGGAGCTGCCGGTGCTGATCCTGATCGGGGCAGCCCCGCTGGTGGCGATTCCCGTATTTGTCTATTTCGGCCTGTACCGGGCCATCGTCCGTTATATTGGCCTCAAAGCAATCTGGGTCGTCGCCCAGGCGGTGACGCTGTACGCGCTGTGCTGGGCGTTGCTGGCGTTTTTGAGCGGGGTACAGGGTATCCCGCGTTCGGTCACGCTGATCAACTGGCTGGTGGCAATTTTGCTGATCGGCGGCAGTCGCATGCTGGCCCGGTGGTGGTTTTTGCGCCTGCAGTCGACGCCCGAGTTGTCAGCCGCAGGCCGGATTAATGTGGTGATCTACGGGGCCGGTTCGTCCGGGGTGCAGCTGGCGACGGCCCTGGGGTTCAGTCAGCAGTATCGGCCGGTGGCCTATATTGACGATGATGTGACACTGCAGGGCCAGCAGATCAATGGCCTGCCGGTCTTTGCCTTTCACGAACTGGCCAAGCTGACCAACAAGCTGGGAATTCGCGAAGTGCTGCTGGCCATGCCCTCGGCAGCGCGCAGCCGGCGCAAGGCGATTATCAAGCAGCTCGAACCCTATCACGTGCATGTCAAAACCCTGCCGGGGATGTCCGAGCTGGCCGGTGGCCAGGTCAAGGTCGAGGACATCAAGGAAGTGGAGATCGACGATCTCCTGGGGCGGGATCATGTGGCGCCGCGTCCGGATCTGATCGAGGCCAACGTGCGCGACAAGGTGGTGATGGTCACCGGCGCCGGCGGCTCCATCGGCTCGGAACTGTGCCGGCAGATCCTCAAGTACGGACCGCGTCAGTTGTTGTTGTATGAGCATAATGAATATGCCCTCTACAACATCGATCATGAGTTGATTCATTCACCGTTTTATCAGGGTGCGCCGGATCTGCCCGTCTCCCGGCGCCAGGTGTTGCCGATGCTGGGGACGGTACTGGACCAGGATCGGCTGGAGCGGTTATGCACGGCCTTCGGGGTACAGACGATCTATCACGCGGCGGCCTACAAGCATGTGCCGATGGTGGAGATGAACCCCGTCGCGGCGATTCGTAACAACATCTTCGGCACGCTCAAGGCAGCCCAGGCGGCGATCAATACCGGCGTTGAAGCTTTTGTGCTGATCTCCACCGACAAGGCCGTGCGTCCGACCAATACCATGGGTGCCACCAAACGCTTCGCCGAATTGATTCTGCAGGCGCTGGGCCGGCGGCCGGGGCTTCGCACCCGCTTTAGCATGGTGCGCTTTGGCAATGTGCTGGACTCCTCCGGGTCGGTGATTCCGCTGTTTCGGCGCCAGATTCAAAACGGCGGCCCGGTCACGGTGACCGATCCGCGCATCATCCGTTATTTCATGACCATTCCCGAGGCGGCCGAACTGGTGATCCAGGCCGGCGCGATGGGGCGGGGCGGCGAGGTGTTTGTGCTGGATATGGGCGAGCCGGTCAAGATCCTCGATCTGGCCCAGCACATGATCCGCCTGAGCGGCCTGGAAGTGAAGGACGAGACCAACCCCGACGGGGATGTCGAGATTCAGATTACCGGCCTGCGCCCGGGTGAAAAGCTCTACGAAGAGTTGCTGATCGGCGAGAACGTTAACGAAACCGGCCACCCGGCGATCATGCGCGCCGAGGAAGAGGCGCTCGACTGGCCCCGGATCGAGCAGTACCTCAACCGCCTCGAAGCCGCCGCCCACAACCACGATCAGCAGGCCATTCGCGATGTATTGCTGGAAGCGATCAAAGGCTTCAACCCGCAATGCGGCATCGAGGACATCGTTTATAAAAACGCTGTGGGCATGGCGGGAGAGAATGTATTGGAAATCGGGGGGCAGAAGTCTTAAATCTTTAATAAGTCATCAGATGGCAGTTGTAGGAGGGGCTTGTAGCAGCGACTTCTTGAATTCAGGCAGGTCGCCGCTACACGCATCTTCCGCAGCTCTTCGGGCAGGGACGGTACGAGTGACCAGGTAATTGGTTGGGCTGATTTTTCAGCGTTTTTAATGGTTATAGATTAACGGTTTCATGCCGCGTTCTGGTTATGATCTTCGATAACCAGACTGTGTCCAAGGATTGCAAGGGCATTGACGACGCCGTCCAGGCGCGAAGCATGGTCCGGATCCACCAGACGGCGTACTGCCCCTTCGGAGATGCCCAGTCGTTTGGCCAGTTCAACGTTGGTTATCCCTGTTTCTTGCAGAGCAGAACGAAGGGCAAGTTTGGCGGCGACCAGCGGTGCCACGGGCACGGAATAGGTATCTTTGGCACCATCTAATGGTTTCGGGATTTCTCGACCTTCCAGTGAATAGCCTGCCAGGGCCGAGCCCAGAGCATCGCTCATTTCCTGTAACACTTCTTCGATTGTTGCTCCGTCAGTGATAGCCTCCGGTACATCGACGGCTGTCGCTACAAAGTGGCCATCTTCATCGTGTTCAATCTTTACCGGATAAAGGTAACGCATAGTCAAACTCCTATGGTCCTTCAGGCGCTGGCGCGCCTGAAGGACAGGGCTGAGGGGCGAGGGACGAGGTCTGGCCGAGGGTCTGACTCGTTTCACAAACTCGTGTCCCTTCATTAAACCAGTATCGTACATATATGTACGAAACGCAACCCGGCTCAATTCGACTCCAAGCTCAGCAGTGCTTGATGTAGGAGGGGCTTCCAGCCGCGACTCTCGAATCCAGGCAGGTCGCCGACGGAGTCGCCTCCCACGAGGTTCTTCAGGCGCTGGTGCGCCTGAAGGACAGGGCCGAGGGACGAGTTACGAGTGACGAGGAAAAGACAATCCAGGCCGCCAGATTTGCAGGGGCGGCTGCGCTGCGATGGGTTTGTCCAGGTGCAGCACGGCCTGTCGCCCGCAGGCGCTCCCGCGATCCACGGGTATAGAGTTTGATTTCCCTCGTCACTCGCCCCTCGTACCTCGTCCCTGTTCAAACGGGGCAGGGCATTCGGCGATGTTCCCCGCCCTGGGATCGCGGCAGAGAGGTCGCTCTACCCCCGATTTGAGGCTTGCCATAAGTCGTTCATTTCTGTATCTTTCCGGCTCTTCAGTCGCGTAGCTCAGTTGGTTAGAGCACCACCTTGACATGGTGGGGGTCGGTGGTTCGAGTCCACTCGCGACTACCAAATTCGATAAAGTTGGCAGTATGCAGTCGCAGTTGGCAGTTGATTTTGCTGCCGACTGTAAACTGCCATCTGCCAACTTGGATCCTCTTGCCGGCCCATTGTGGGGGTCGGCGTAGATGCACCAAGCGGCCCCTGGTATCGGTCGCCACTGAAGAGACTGAGGAGCACGACATGCCTTCTATTTCCCTGCCTGACGGCAGTCAGCGCGATTATGCCAATCCTGTCACCGTGGCCGACGTGGCCGCCGATATCGGCGCCGGTCTGGCCAAGGCCGCCCTGGCGGGCAAGGTCGACGGGAAACTGGTGGACACCTCCTATTGCATCGATCATGACGCCAGCCTGGGTATCGTCACCGACCGGGACGAGGAGGGGCTGGAGGTCATCCGCCACTCCACCGCGCATCTGCTGGCCCAGGCCGTCAAAGAGCTGTTCCCGGACGCCCAGGTGACCATCGGCCCGGTGATCGAGGACGGTTTTTATTACGATTTCGCCTATGAAAACGGCTTCTCCGAGTCGGATCTGGAGAAGATCGAGCAGAAAATGGCCGAGCTGGCCAAACAGGATATCCCGGTCGAGCGCACGGTGATGAAGCGCGAGGAGGCGGTCGAGTTCTTCCGCCGGATGGGCGAGGAGTACAAGGCCAAAATTATCGAGGATATCCCCAAAGGCGAGGAGCTCTCGCTCTACCGCCAGGGTGACTTCATCGATCTGTGCCGCGGCCCCCATGTGCCCTCCACGGGCAAGCTCAAGGCCTTCAAGCTGATGAAGCTGGCCGGGGCCTACTGGCGCGGCGACTCCAATAACGAGATGCTGCAGCGCGTCTACGGCACCGCCTGGCCGGATAAGAAACAGCTCAAGGGTTATCTGCACCGCCTGGAAGAGGCGGAGAAGCGCGATCACCGCAAGCTGGGCCGCCAGCAGGACCTGTTCCACACCCAGGAAGAGGCCCCGGGCATGGTCTTCTGGCACGATAAGGGCTGGACCCTGTACCAGCAGGTGGAGCAGTACATCCGCGCCAAACTGCGCGAGCACGATTACACGGAGGTCCGCACGCCGCAGGTGGTGGACCGTTCCCTGTGGGAGAAGTCCGGCCACTGGGACAAGTTCCACGACATGATGTTTACCACCCACTCGGAAGATCGCCATTACGCGGTCAAGCCGATGAACTGCCCCTGTCACGTGCAGATCTTCAACCAGGGGCTCAAGAGCTATCGGGACCTGCCGCTGCGCATGGGCGAGTTCGGCTCTTGCCACCGTAACGAGCCCTCCGGCACGCTGCACGGGCTGATGCGGGTGCGCGGCTTCACCCAGGACGACGCCCATATCTTCTGCACCGAGGACCAGATCCAGCCGGAAGTCTCGGCGTTTATCGATCTGCTGTTCGAGGTGTACCGCGATTTCGGTTTCGAGGAGGTGCTGATCAAGCTCTCCACCCGCCCGGAGCAGCGCGTGGGCTCCGACGAGGTGTGGGACAAGGCCGAGCACGCCCTGGAGCGAGCCCTGAACGACAAGGGGCTGGAATGGGACCTGCAGCCGGGCGAGGGCGCCTTCTACGGCCCGAAAATCGAGTTCTCGCTCAAGGACTGCCTGGGCCGGGTCTGGCAGTGCGGCACCATCCAGGTGGATTTCTCCATGCCCGGGCGCCTGGGCGCCGAGTACGTCGGCGAGGACGGCGACCGGCATACCCCGGTGATGCTGCACCGGGCGATCCTGGGCTCGCTGGAGCGCTTTATCGGGATTCTCATCGAGGAATTCGCCGGGGCCTTCCCGCTGTGGCTGGCGCCCGAGCAGGTGGTGGTGATGGGAATTACCGATAAACAGCTGGAAACGGTCAAAAAGATCGAAAAAACCTTGCGATCAAGGGGCTTACGGGCAAAAGCTGACTTGAGAAATGAGAAGATCGGCTTTAAAATCCGGGAACATACGCTACAGCGCATTCCCTATCTGCTGGTCATCGGCGATCGGGAAGTTGAAAATTCTACTGTGGCCGTGCGCACGCGAACCGGCGAGGATCTGGGCACTATGCCCCTCGATGAATTCATCGGGCACCTCGAGCAGGAAATCGCGAGCCGCGGCCGTAGTCTTTTAGAAGAGGTGTAGGAGGGGCTTGTAGCCGCGACCTCCTGAATTTCGGCAGGTCGCCGATGGAATCGCCTCCCACAGTGGGGAGTAGTTGTAGGAGGGGCTTTTAGCCGCGACCTCTCGAATTTCGGCAGGTCGCCGATTGAATCGCCTCCTACAGTTTGAGAATTGGATTTTTTGGAGGATTAAAGTATCGCGACGAAAAAAACACGAATCAATGACGACATCACCGCCCCCGAACTGCGGGTTATTGATTCAGAGGGTGAACAGGCCGGCGTGATGTCGCTGGAAGACGCTCTCAAAATGGCCGAAGAACTTGAAATGGATCTGGTGGAGGTCTCGCCCGACGCCGATCCGCCGGTTTGTCGCATCATGGATTACGGCAAGTACAAGTTCGAAGAGAACAAGAAGCGCCATGCGGCCAAGAAAAAACAGAAACAGATTCAGATCAAGGAAGTGAAATTCCGTCCCGGGACGGAAGAAGGGGATTATCAGGTAAAACTGCGCAACCTGATACGTTTCCTGAACCAGGGGGACAAGGCCAAGGTCACGCTGCGATTTCGCGGTCGTGAAATGGCCCACCAGGAGCTGGGCAAGCAACTTCTCGAACGTGTCGAGAATGATCTTGCCGAGATAGCCTCTGTCGAGCAGTTCCCAAGGATGGAAGGCCGGCAGATGGTGATGGTGATTGCCCCGAAAAAGAAATGATCCGTGGCAGTTAACGGATCAGTTTATTAACTGACGAATGCGGAGTATTGAAAAATGCCCAAGTTGAAAACCAATCGCGGGGCAGCGAAACGTTTTAAACGTACTGCCTCAGGCGGGTTCAAGCGCGCCCAGTCGCACAAGAACCACATCCTTACCAAGAAGAGCACCAAGCGCAAACGCCATTTGCGCACGATCGAACAGGTGGCCGATTCAGATGTGGCCATGATTCGTCGAATGATGCCCTACAGCTAAAACGAGGTAAGGATAATGCCAAGAGTAAAACGTGGTGTGACCGCCCATGCGCGGCACAAAAAAGTGACCGATCAGGCGAAGGGTTATCGTGGACGCCGTAAAAACGTCTTTCGTATCGCCGAGCAGGCCGTTACCAAGGCCTGCCAGTATGCTTACATCGGCCGTAAACAGCGCAAGCGCCAGTTCCGCGCGCTGTGGATCGCCCGTATCAACGCCGGTGCCCGTGAACACGGTCTGTCCTACAGCCGCTTCATCAATGGGCTGAAGAAAGCCGAGATCGAAATCGACCGTAAGGTTCTGGCCGATCTGGCCGTTTTTGACAAGAGCGCCTTCGCGGCGCTGGCAGAACAAGCCAAGGCCAACTTGTCGAACTGAGCCGTACCTCATGTAGGGCCGGACAAATGTCCGGCATGCCGAATAACATTTCGGCCTGCATCAAATCAAAGGGAAGACAAGCCCGGTCTGGCTGGTCTTCCCTTTTTTGTTTCAGATAAAAAAGTTGGCGCAAAACAAAGTTGGCAGTTTGCAGCAGGCAGTTGGCAGAATACAAAAGTACTTAGTACTTAGTACTTAGTACTTGGTACCTAGTTCTTAGGGCTGTTGTTGTAGGAGGGGCTTGCAGCCGCGACCCGGGAAAAGTGGCAGGACCGTCGCCGATGCGTCGCTCACGGCATCCATGCCTACCGCGACATTTGCACTTCCATGTGCTTCAATCGCTTCCCACAAAACAGGTTCCAGTTGCTAGTAACTAGAACCTAGAACCTGAATCTGTAGGAGGGGCTTGCAGCCGCGACTCGGGAAAAGTGGCAGGACTGTCGCCGATGGAATGACCTTCCACAAGGTTCTTTGGGCAGGGATCAGGTACGGGTAACGAGGTACGAGGAATCGTTTTGTCATTCCGGCGTAAGCCGGAATCCAGTTTTTTGATTCTCCGCGGCTCTGCGACTCCGCGAACTTCGCGTTATATTGACGATGATGAAACGAAGTACATCGTTTGAAATGACAAATTATTAAAGCGATAAAAATAAAGCCGATGCAGGAACAACTCGAACAACTTATCAAAGACGCCGAGCAGGGTATCAATGCGGCCGGGGATCTGCAGGCACTGGATCAGGTGCGGGTGCAGTATCTGGGCAAGAAGGGTCTGATCACCGAGCAGATGAAATCGCTGGGCAAGTTGCCGCCGGAAGAGAAGCCGAAGGCGGGCCAGGCGATCAATCAGGCCAAGCAGCAGATCCAGCAGACTATCGAGGCGCGTAAAACGCAGCTGCAGCAGGCGGCGCTGAACGAGAAGCTGGCCAGCGAAAAGGTCGATGTGACCCTGCCCGGGCGTGGTCAGCAAAGCGGCGGGCTGCATCCGGTGACACTGACCCTGCAGCGTATCGAGGAGCTGTTCGCGCAACTGGGTTTTGAGGTGGCCGAGGGGCCGGAAGTGGAAGATGACTTTCATAACTTCGAGGCGCTGAACATTCCCGAATCCCACCCGGCGCGGGCCATGCACGATACCTTCTATTTCGAAGACGGCCGGCTGTTGCGCACGCATACCTCGCCGGTGCAGATCCGCGTCATGCAGCAAAACAAACCGCCGCTGCGCGTGATCGCGCCGGGGCGGGTCTATCGCTGCGATTCGGACCTGACCCACACGCCGATGTTTCACCAGGTGGAAGGACTGATGGTCGACGAGAACGTCACCTTCACCGATCTCAAGGCGATTCTGAATGATTTTCTGCACCGCTTTTTCGAACGCGACGATCTGGCCGTACGCTTTCGGCCTTCTTACTTTCCGTTTACCGAACCCTCCGCTGAAGCGGATATCGAGTGCGTGATGTGCAGTGGCGAAGGCTGCCGGGTCTGCAGCCACACCGGCTGGCTGGAAGTGCTCGGCTGCGGCATGGTCCATCCCAACGTGTTCGGGCATGTCGAGATCGACAATGAAACCTGGACCGGCTTCGCCTTCGGCATGGGCGTGGAGCGACTGGCAATGCTGCGCTACGGCGTCAACGATCTGCGCCTGTTCTTCGAAAACGACCTGCGGTTTTTAAAGCAATTTAATTAAGAAAAGTTGGCAGAATATAAAAGTTCTTAGTTCTTAGTTCTTAGGACTATTTTAGTAGGAGGGGCTTGTAGCCGCGACTCGGGAAAAGTGGCAGGCCCGTCGCCGATGGGATCGCCTCCCACAAAACAGGCTCTAGGTTCCAGTTACTAGTAACTAGAACCTGAATCTGTAGGAGGGGCTTGCAGCCGCGACTCTCTGAATTTCAGCAGGTCGCCGATGGGTCGCTTACGGCATCCATGCCTATCGCACCGTTTTGGTCCTGGATTGAAGGGCCGGGAATCAACGCGGAGGACGCGGAGGCGCGGAGTCGCAGAGGAAATAAAAATAGTTGGCAGATGACAGTTTGCAGTTGGCAGAATATAAAAGTTCTTAGTTCTCAGGACTATTTTTGTAGGAGGGGCTTGTAGCCGCGACTCGGGAAAAGTGGCAGGCCCGTCGCCGATGGAATCGCCTCCCACAAAAAACAGGTTCTAGTTACTAGTAACTAGAACCTTAGTCTGTAGCGGCAGGGCGCGTACTACGCACCGTTTTAGTCCTGGATTGAAGGTTTGATGATGCGTGGGATACACCCTACGGATAAAGAAAAAGCACAGGCTTGAAAGTAGGAAAAAATCATTCTCCGCGCCTCTGCGGCTCCGCGAACTCCGCGTTAAATAACGGATGTTGAAAAATGAAATTCAGTGAAAAATGGCTAAGAGAGTGGGTTAATCCCGATATCGACACCGACGCGCTGGCGCATCAGTTGACGATGGCCGGGCTGGAGGTGGATGCAATCGAGCCGGTGGCCGGGGCTTTTGACCAGGTCGTGGTCGGCGAGGTGATCGGGCTGGAGCCCCACCCCGATGCGGACAAGCTGCGCGTGGCCACGGTCAATGTCGGCGCGGATGAGCCGCTGCAGATCGTCTGTGGCGCGGCCAATGTGCGCGAGGGGCTGAAGGCCCCGACGGCGCTGGTCGGGGCGAAGCTGCCGGGCGATCTGAAAATCAAAAAATCCAAACTGCGCGGTGTGCCGTCCCACGGCATGCTCTGCTCCGAGAAAGAACTGGGGCTGGCGGACAGTGCCGAGGGACTGATGGAACTGCCGGGCGAGGCCCCGGTGGGCGAGTCGATCCGCACGTACCTGCAGCTGGACGATGTGACTATCGAGCTGGGGCTGACCCCCAACCGGGGGGATTGCCTGAGCCTGGCCGGGATTGCCCGGGAAGTGGGTGTGCTGAATAAATTGTCCGTGGTCGGGCCGGATATCAAGGCCTGTGCCACGGCAGTCGATGATCGCCTGAGCGTTAATCTGGATGCCGCCGGGGCTTGTCCGCAGTACGCCGGGCGGGTATTGCGCGGGATTGATCCCACCGCCGAAACGCCGCTGTGGCTGGTCGAACGGCTGCGGCGCAGCGGCCTGCGCAGCCTGGGCCCGGTGGTGGATGTGACCAACTACGTGCTGCTGGAACTGGGCCAGCCGATGCATGCCTTCGATCTGGGCAAGCTGCAGGGAGGGATCCTCGTCCGCTATGCCAACGCCGGTGAATCCCTGACTCTGCTGGATGAGCAGGTGATCGAACTGGACAACGAAACCCTGGTGATCGCCGATGAGAAGGCGCCGGTGGCGCTGGCCGGCATCATGGGCGGCGCCGCCTCCGCCGTGGGCGAGGGGACGGTCGATATTTTCCTGGAAAGCGCGTATTTCGCTCCCCGGGCCATTGCCGGCAAGGCGCGCGGCTACGGGCTGCATACCGACTCCTCACACCGCTTCGAGCGGGGGGTGGATCCGCAGTTGCAGGTGCCTGCACTGGAGCGCGCCACGGCGTTGCTGCAGGCCATTTGTGGCGGCGAGGCGGGGCCGGTGGTGCATGTCCAGCAGGCCGATCAATTGCCGGTCAGAGCGCCGGTGAGGCTGCGGAAGGCCCGGATTGCCCGGGTGCTTGGGGCGGATATTCCGGCAGACTCGGTGGAGGATATTCTCAAGCGGCTTGGTATGGGGGTAACTCATCCGGGCAGGGGCGAGGGGCTAGCTGCTAGGGGCGAGGAAGAGCCTGTCTGGGAAGTGACGCCGCCGTCGTTCCGCTTTGATATCAACCTGGAGGTGGATCTGATCGAGGAGCTGGGGCGCATTTACGGTTATGACAATCTGCCGGCCAGCCGGCCGCGGATCACGCTGGCGATGGGCGCGCGGCCGGAGACCCGCCTCAAGCCGGCCGATTACAAGCGTCTGCTGGTGGATCTGGGCTACCAGGAGGCGGTGACCTACAGTTTTGTGGATCCGAAGCTGCAGCAGCAGCTGGATCCGCAGGGGACGGCACTGATGCTGGCCAACCCGATTTCGGCGGATATGGCCGCGATGCGCACCTCTTTGTGGCCGGGATTGCTGCAGACGGCGTTATATAACTTGAATCGCCAGCAGGATCGGGTATTATTGTTCGAGCAGGGTCTAAAGTTTGTTTTGCAAGACTCTGAATTAAAACAGGAACCGGTACTGGCGGGTTTGTTGTCAGGCAGTTTGCTGCCGCCCCGGTGGGGCAGCCCGGCCCGTCAGGCCGACTTCTTCGACTGCAAGGGCCATGTGGAACAGTTGCTGGCTCGCACCGGTCACGGCGAGCAGTTCCGGTTTGAGCCGGATGACAGCCATCCGGCACTGCATCCCGGGCAGGCGGCCGTGATTCGCCACAGCGACCGGGTCGTGGGGCGCCTCGGGGCGCTGCATCCGGCGCTGCAGCAGCAACTGGGGCTTTCCCAGCGGGTTTATCTGTTCGAGATCGACCAGGGTGTGCTGGCCGAGCGACGGTTGCCGGCGTTTGCGCCGCTGTCGAAATACCCGTCAATCCGCCGGGATATTGCGATTGTCCTGGATGAGGACATAGGCGCGCAAAAAGTCAAGGATTGTATCGAAAAAGCCGGCTCAGGCTGGCTCACAAACATCGAGTTGTTTGATGTCTATGTGGGCGAAGGTATTGATTCTGGAAGAAAAAGTCTGGCCCTGGGCTTGACCTTACAGGATCTTTCACGCACTCTTAAGGATGAAGATGTCGAGAGCGAAATCAGCACCATTTTGACGGCGCTGGATCGCGAACTTGGGGCTACACTTAGAGAATAACAACTATGGCGCTGACAAAAGCGGTGATGGCCGAGCGATTGTTCGAGGAGCTGGGGCTGAACAAACGCGAAGCCAAGGAAATTGTGGAAATGTTTTTCGAGGAGATTCGCAATGCGCTCGAAAATGGCCAGCAGGTCAAGCTTTCCGGTTTCGGCAATTTCGACTTGCGCGACAAAAAGCAGCGCCCCGGCCGCAATCCCAAGACCGGGGAAGAGATCCCCATAACCGCACGGCGAGTCGTGACTTTCCGTCCCGGACAAAAACTGAAGGCCAGAGTCGAAGCGTATGCTGGAACCCACCAACAATAACGAATTACCTCCGATTCCCGGCAAGCGCTACTTTACCATCGGTGAGGTGAGCGAGCTGTGCGCCGTCAAGCCGCACGTGCTGCGCTACTGGGAGCAGGAATTCCCGCAGCTCAAACCCGTCAAGCGCCGCGGTAATCGCCGCTATTACCAGCGCCAGGATGTGATCATGATCCGCGAGATCCGCAGCCTGCTCTACGAACAGGGCTACACCATCGGCGGCGCGCGGCTGCAACTAACCGAAAGCAACAACCAGCCCAAAAAAGCCAACAAGACCGACAAGGAAACCTTGCGCCAGATGCGCATGGAACTCGAGGAAATCGCCTCGATTCTTTCAAGATAAACCAAAGGGCCGAGTTACGAGGGACGAGTGACGAGGTAAAACACGCCCCCCGTCGTGTCGGTAGGGTGCGTCCCACGCACCATCTTCCCCGAATCACCGATGTCGCGGTGCGTAGAACGCACCCTACCCGTTGTCGTACCGGACTGATGTTGAGTTTTTCCTCGTCCCTCGTAACTCGTCCCTTGGCCCTGAGATTGATGTGGTGTATGATTCCCGCCGTTCCAAATCCGTCGGGGCGTAGCGCAGCCTGGTAGCGCATCTGCATGGGGTGCAGAGGGTCGCAGGTTCAAATCCTGCCGTCCCGACCATATTCAGTTACTAGGTCCTAGATACTAGGTCCTAGTCCCTTATCACGACAGAGTGCGATCATCGCATTCATCCCTCTGAGCAAAAAAAATTCCTCCGTCCGTTTTCTTTGTAGGAGGGGCTTGCAGCCGCGACATGTCGAATTCTGGCACAGTCGCCGACGA
>CAYOOC010000076.1:0-14204 GCA_964405505.1 uncultured Thiohalophilus sp. | reverse complement strand
ACCGGTTCCCTGCGCTTCTCGCTCCAGTCGGGCTCGCCAGACGGCACGTCCCTGTGCCGACTGGCGAGTGCGCGCGTCCATGCGCGCACCCTTCGGGCTAATCCTCCCTCCACTGCGATGCTCGGCAGCGTCTGACGGGATTAAAACCGACTGTCAGGAATTGGGGTTTTCCCTGATATTTCAGCAACAAGAGAGGTGGTAGGGTGAAAATGCAGAAAATCCTTGCTAGGGTTGAGAGTAATTTCTGTCTTTAAATAAGCAGAATCTGTCTAATTGTTGAAAATACAGATTCAGTCTAAGTCATGACTGGGCCAGTTGATTAAGGAAATATTAATATGCTTGAGGCTCTTTGGTCCGTAGAGTTTGTGTCGAATTCCGGCGTTGTTGGCGCAGGCGTTGTCATTTTTGAGTCTAGTCGTATCTTCGGTGGCGATAGTCAGTATTACTATGTCGGTAACTACAAAGTAAAAGATTCTAAGGTGTCGGCAAGAATTGTGGTTGAGCATTATTCGGGAAATCCGTCTTCGGTCTTTGGTACACGGAAAAATTTTACGATCTTAGTTGAAGGCGATGTGGGTGAGAAAGTAATGGAAGTACATGGCCAGATTGAAGATGAACCAGAAAGTCAGATCTCTATACGTCTCACACGTCGGGCGGAGCTCCCGTGAGACGTCGTAAATATAAAGCGTAGAAGATATTGTCGAGCTATAGGTATTAAAAGAATTTCCAAGGGGCGATCATGGCCGAAGAAAAAAAGAGTGGATTTTGTAAAGATTGCAACAAGCGCGTAGTGGTTTTTAGAAAAGGAACAAATCATATCCTACACCTCATTCTTTCTATATTGACGGCAGGAATATGGCTTATAGTATGGATTGGTTCAGCCATTAAATTCGGTGGTTGGAGATGTGCTGAGTGTGGGTCTACAAAAATAAGCCAAGTAAGTTGAGTAGAAATCTAGCTTACAAAACAAATTCACCCATATAGCAAAAGCGGTGACTGTCTAACCTGCTTTTATCGCTGGTGATTTGTAGCGATAAATTCATAAGGATTAGTCATGAAGAAAAAAATATTTCTTTTAATGTTTATGCTTCTGCCTGTAATGGCTCAGGCAAATGTGGCGAAAGATGTAGCTAAGTGTGCTTTGAAAGAAGGAGATCTGGATCGCTTGTCTTGTTATGACGCGATGGCGGAGAAACATGGATTATCAGGGCCACAAAAGAAATCAGCCAACGTTCCAAAACGTAAAAGGGGTCGTAGCCCTTATCGATAGAATATTTGTCTGTAGCGTAAAAGGGGTCGAGCGTAAAAGGGGTCGTAGCCCTTATCGATAGAATATTTGTCTGTAAATTTCTATAAAGGTGAAAATAGTGCCGAATCTGGTAACCATCGGATGGTATACAGAGCCCTGGGATGCACATATAGTCCGTGGCAGGCTACAAGCCGAAGATGTGCCTTCCTGGGTCGTTCACGAGCATCATATCTGGATCAACTGGATGTACTCATTTGTGCTTGGTCAGGTCAAGCTTCAGGTTATGGAGCAAGATATCAAACGTGGAATATCGGTGCTGGAAAGGCTCTCTCGTGGCGACTTTGAGGTTGAATTAGAATCAACGCTAGGTGGTATCGAAAAAAACGTTGTGTCCATCCTGTGGCTCCAGTCAGATTAGTCACCGGGTCGGAAAACTGGGCACAGTGATGGCATTTGCGGGTTTTGTGATTTTTGGTGTAGCCTATCCACCAGAGAAAAATATACACCGATGTGGTTCGTGTTCATACAATTGGCGCAACTGACTAAATATCAGTTAGTTCAGAGTCAGAGCAAAAACTCATTCCATCACAACACTAAATTAATTCTTTCTCCGCGTTCTCTGCGCCTTCGCGCCTCTGCGTTAATCTCTTGATCTTGTTTTAATCCAATTCCGGCCGGATGGCCCGTTCCATCAACGCATGGACGGCTTCGGTGGGGGTATGCCCTTCGTGGATGACGTGATAGACCTGTTCGGTGATGGGCATGTCGACGTGGTCGCTGTCAGGTCTTCCAGTCCACCGGCGCACGCGGATCGGGTTCGTAGGCGAAATAGATACCGGTACGTATCGTCCGTTCCAGGTGTTCGCCGAGACTCGAATGATGCCGGGTTATCCGATCGAGGGTGTAGCGCAGCGAGCGGGTTGCGCTGGTACGCGCTCGCTCCACGCCGTCGCCGACGGTCCGGGCCCGACCGTTTAAGCCGACGCCCCGGCGGAGCTCATCGACAAGAAACTGGCGATCGGCACGCGCGAGCTCCGCGCGGTGCAGGTCGTTATTCACCTCGGCTTCGGCGATGTCCTCTTCCACCTCGGCGAGTCGCTGCCGGTAGGCCTCGCGAGCTTTCGAGTCGAACACCTCCAATCCACATTGCGCATCGAGCTGGGGAGTATCCGAAGGGACACCGACGGGGAGCGCTCCGCGCTCCACCGTCACCAGATCGAGGACGTGGAATTCCCGGCCGGGTTCCGCCAGCAGGCGTTCCAGGTAGCGCATACCTTTGAGATCTTTCAAACGGACCGTGGTGCTGCCGAAGGTGACCGTTCGCATATCTCCCTCGCGGCGGAAGATGCAACGCTCGGATTCGGCATCCCCCGGTGAAGGTGTTACCGGGACGCGTTCGCGAGCCAGTTCCGCCCAGGTTGGTGCGTTGAGATCCTCGAGCGCCCGACAGGCGGCGTCGAGTTCCAGCTCGGCCGTCCTGTCGTCACCGGCCGCGCGGTGCGCCGCCGCGAGCTCGACGCGCAGATTTGCCGCCTCGAACGGCATGCGCAGGGAGACCCACTCCATGACAGCCTCGCTCAGAAGCCGGATCGCTTCGCTGTTCCGCCCGTCGTGCAGTGCCAGGCGTCCCTTTGCGGCGAGCGCGGAGTTCTGCAATGTGCGGCTCCGGTACGTTTGGGCGATCTCCGCGAGGTCGGCCGCGGCGGCACGTGCCGCGTCGTCCTCGCCGGCCGCCAGTGCGATAACCACCTGGGCATCGCGCAGGGGAGCCCGCTGCAGGCCTCCCGAAGGCGGGCGCTCCTTCGACGGGATATCGAACGGGTGATCGAGCGCGTTCTCGATCATTGCAAAGGCTTCGGCGACGCGTCCCTGCGCCAGCCGCAGTAACGCAAGCCCCGGTTGAGGCAGCCAGGCATTCTGGTGCGCCGCCAGAAACGCTTCTTCAGCACCCGCGAAGTCGCCCTTGCGCAGCCGCGCGTTGCCGAGTTCGGTCAGCGGCCAGCCGTACTCCCGCCGCATCCACGGGCGCAGTTCTTCGCAGGCCAGCAATGCCTCCTGCTCGGCGGCGTCGCAAGGCCCGCGCAGGCGCATGATCTCCGCCTGGTGCACCCGGCAGCGGCCGTGGAGACCGCCGAACGCCGCCCCCTGGCGCCAGCGTTCCATGGCCTGGGTCCATTGTTCGGCGCGCTCGTGCTGACCAATCCACTGCATCGCGCAGATGAGCTCACACCACATCTGCCCCGAGGTGAGGGGATCGAGGTTGCCGGCGCTCAGCTCCACGGCAACGTCGTCCAGCGCGCTCAGCCCCTCATCGAGGTCACCGTCATGGATGCGGACCCTGGCCAGGGCCACCTGTCCAATGATCGACGGCGGGGCCAGCCCGTGCCGTTGCCCGCCGTCCATGGCCCGTTGGGCCCACTGCCCCGTCCCCGGCATATCGCCACACATCAGGCGCTCGTAGGTCCGCACGGCGGCGAGCCACGCCCAGACCGGGCTGTCGGGCGCGTCTTTCACCAGGCGTTCCGCCCGCGACAGCCAGGCACGCACGGTGGCCATCAGGCCCGTGTCCATCATCAGGTACATGCCGACCATGACGGCAGCAAAGGCCGCCTCCTGGGGGCGGCCGTCTTCCAGGTGCAGGCGGTAGAGATCCCCGTACGCGGCCAGCGTTTCTTCCAGATCGCCGGTCCCGTACGCCGCCTGGGCCCGCAGCTCTAGCAGTTCGGCCGAGGACGGCGCGCTGAGTCCGGCGAGCAGTTCCTGTGCCCGAGCGAAGTTGCCGGCGTCGAGGGCGGCTCGAATCGGCGACAGTTCCGCGTCGGACATTGCTCAACCCCCCCTTGTTGCGGCTGTAACAAGGATTGTCACGCCTTGTGGGTAGGTGCCCGGTGCACCTGCCGAAAAACCATCCAAGAGAGGAGTATTTGACATGAGTAAAACCCTTTTTGAAAGACTCGGCGGTCGCGACGGTATCGACAAGCTCGTCGATCGCATTGTTGACCTTCACCTCCAAAACGAAATCGCCGGCCCACGATACCGGGCCCTCGGCGATGAGGCAATTGACCACGCTCGCAACAAGGTTAAGGAGTTCCTCGCGGCCGGCTCCGGCGGACCCGTGGAGTACACCGGTCGGTCGATGCTCGAGACGCACACCGGGATGAATGTCAACGAGGCCGAATACGTTGCCGTGGTCGACGATATCATGCAGGCCATGAACGAGATGGAATATCCACGCCCGGTCTGCGACGAAGTTCTGGGCATTGCCTATTCGCTCAAGGAGGAAATCATTCACAAATAGGCGAGAGGGCGGGCGGTTTTTGCCCGTCCCTCAGTAATACATTATGCGCAGGGAGACCAACACCGGTTTTATTCGGGATCCACGGGTATGATCCCGATTAAGGTCAAAATTTTCTGATTTGAATAGAGCTGTTTAGATGGGAAGGAGGCCATATCTAAATATAGAATTTAAGCGCTCACTTTAAGTAAAAAGGTGACAGATTTATTTTCAGGAAAGTTTAAATAAATCTCTGCGTGTCCTCTGCGCCTTCGCGCCTCTGCGTTGAGCGCGTGATCTTAGTCCAGCTCCGGCCGTATGGCCCGCTCCATCAGCGCGTGCAGGGCTTCGGTGGGGGTGTGGCCTTCGTGGATGACGCGGTAGACCTGTTCGGTGATGGGCATGTCGACGTTGTGGCGTTGCGCCAGGGCGAAGACTTCCTTGCAGGTGTTGATGCCTTCGACCACCTGGCCGATTTCCTCAACCACCTCATCCTTGCTGCGACCCTGGCCCAGCGCCAGGCCAAGGCGGCGGTTACGGGACTGGTTGTCGGTGCAGGTGAGGACCAGATCGCCCAGGCCGGTGAGGCCCATGAAGGTGTCGTGCTGGGCATCGAGCGCCACGCCCAGGCGCATGATCTCGGCGACACCGCGGGCGATCAGGGCGGCGCGGGCGTTGGCACCGAAGCCCAGGCCGTCGGCGGTGCCGGCGGCGATGGCCAGCACGTTCTTGCAGGCGCCGCCGACTTCGACGCCGATGATGTCCTCGCCGGTATAGGCGCGGAAGTGATCGTTGTGCAGGGCGCGGGCCAGTTCCAGGGCATAGTCGCTGTTGCGCGAGGCGACGGTGACCGCGCCGGGTAATCGCTGGGCCACTTCGCGGGCGAAGGTTGGCCCGGAGATGACGGCCATGGGGATGTCGCTGCCCAGCTCTTCCTCGGCCTGTTGATGCAGCAGTTTCTGGCTGCCCGGTTCCAGGCCCTTGGTGGCCCAGCAGACTTTATGGTCGTCGCGCAGCAGGGGTTTGATGCGGGTCAGGGTCTCGCGAAAGGCGTGGCTCGGGACCACCAGCAAAATGATATCCGCTCCGTCGAGCGTGGTCTCGAGGTCGCCACTGGCGCTCAGGCCTTTGGGAAAGCCCAGGCCGTGCAGGTAACGTTGATTGGCGCGGTCGCGATTGAGGATATCGGCCTGCTCGGGACGGTGGGTCCAGAGCGTGACGCTGTGGCCGTTGTCGGCCAGCAGCATGGCCAGCGCCGTGCCCCAGGAGCCGGCGCCCAGAACGGCAAAGCGTTGCGCGGGACGGGCCATGGTCCGGGCTTACTGTTCGGCGCTTTCGGTGGCGGCCTGTTGCTGATCGGCCAGGTGCTTGGCGTACAGGGCTTCGAAGTTGACCGGGGCCAGTAATAGCTGGGGAAAGCCGCCGCGGGTGGCGATGTCGGAGACCACTTCGCGGGCATAGGGGAACAGCATTTCGGGGCAGAAGCTGCCGAGCATGTGGCCCAGTTCGTCGCGATTGAATCCCTTGATATAAAAGACGCCGCTTTGCTGGACTTCGATCAGATAGGCGGTCTTCTCTTCGTGTTTGACGGTCACCGTCAACGCCAGCACGACCTCGTAGACATCATCGGCGACGCGCTTGCCGTTGCTGTTCAGCTCGAGATTGATCTGCGGTTGCAGCTGTTCGGTAAAGATCGTCGGCGCGTTGGGCGATTCGAAAGAGATATCCTTGGTGTAGATCTTCTGGATGGCAAATTGCTGTTCGGCATTCTCGCCGGAGGTTTGCTGGTCAGAAGTTTGCGGGGTGTCGTTATCGGCCATGAGTTCGTCTTGTGGTTGTGAAAATCGGATTGTCCATCAGGACCGGCATGGTAGCAGATCGGTCACGGGCCTGGGCAGGGTGTGGCTCAGATAAACTGCTGCGCCCAGCGGCTCAGGTTCGACAGATCCATGGCGCCGGCCTGGCGTCCCAGCTCCTGGCCGTGCTTGAACACGGCCAGGGTCGGAATGCTACGAATCTGGTACTGGCCGGCCAGCTGTTGCTGGGTCTCGGTGTTGACCTTGGCCAGGCGCAGCTTCGGTTGTAATTGCGTGGCGGCCTGTTCGAACACCGGGGCCATCATCTTGCACGGGCCACACCAGGGCGCCCAGAAGTCGACCAGTACCGGAATGTCGTTTTTGCCGATATGCCGGGCAAAGTTGGCGGCGGTCAGTTCCACCGGCTGGCCGTCGAACAGCGGCTGGCGGCACTTTCCGCATTTACCTCCGGCGCTCAGCTTGTCGGCCGGCAGCCGGTTGATGCTGTCGCAATGCGGACAAACGATATGCAGCGCGTCGCTCATGGCCACTGGCTCCTGTCTGGCTCAGGCGTCACTCAGTCCCAGGCGCTGATCCAGCTGGCCCGCGGATTCCAGGGCATAGAGTTCATCGCAGCCACCCACATGTTCCTCGTTGATGAAGATCTGCGGTACCGTGTGCCCCTTGCTGCGTTCCATCATGATCTGGCGTTGTTCATTATCGCTGTCGACTGGGATTTCATGATAGCTGACCTGCTTGCTGTCGAGCAGTCGCTTGGCACGCACACAGTAGGGACAGAAGCGGGTGGTGTAGATGGTGACGTCGGCCATGAGCTGTCTCCCTGTTATTTGCTTTGTTTTTGATTGACCAGCGGCAGATTGGCGTTCTTCCACGCCAGGATACCGCCGCCGAGATTGTAGACGTTGTCGAAACCGGCCCTTTTGAGCGTGGCGCAGGCCTGGCCGGAACGCTGGCCGGAACGGCAGGCCACGATGATCGGCCGTTCCTTGTGTTTTTCCAGCTGTTTCATCTGATCGTTAAGCTGGCTGAGCGGCAGATGCATGGCGTTGATGATATGCCCTTCCTGGTATTCGGTGTCTTCCCGCACATCCAGTACCAGTGCATCTTCGCGATTGATCATTTTCACCGCCTCGCTGGGCGAGGTGGAGGCATAGCCGCGCAAACGCCCGCCAATGTAACTGTAGACCAGCAAAAACAGGATAACGATCAGGGCGCCGATCAGAATCCAGTTATTGGTGACGAAGGTGGTGAGTTGATCCACGAGAACTCCTTGCGATACAGATTTTATTGACTGCTTTTAACGCCGAAGCGCTTCAACAGTTTTTCCGGCGGGCAGAAATTGGTGAAACCACTTTGCAACAGATTCAGGCTGACAAAAGCGGTCAGCCACAACCAGTGTACGCTGTGATAGATCGGGCTGGCTTCCACGCCCAGCGCCAGGGACAGCAGTAACAGAAAACCGGCCAGGGAACGGATAATTCTTTCAGTCGTCATAGTGGGCAGTGCCTCGAGTGTCATCAAAAGAATAGTGTCACGATAGGGACAGGGTAACGAAATTCAAGCGATAGCCCGCCCCTGACTGAAAACCAGTCCGCTATGTCAGCCGGTTGCCACAGCCGGGTCAGCCGGCGCTGCAGAACACTTCGCGCATCATTTCGATCAGGCGCAGGGTCCGCGCATCGCCTACCCGGTAATAGACGCGGTTGGCGTCCTTGCGGGAGTCGAGAATTCCCTTGTCGCGCAGAATCGCCAGATGTTGTGAGATATTGCTCTGCGAGGTACCGACCTGCTCGACGATATCCTGAACACTGGTCTCCTGGTCGCCCAGGGTACACAGGATTTTCAGCCGCAGCGGATGCGACATCGCCTTGAGCGAACGGGAGGCGCGGTCGATATCCTCGTCGCGGGTCATCAGACCGGGCATTTCCATCGTCTCTGTATTCATAGGACCTTCCGAATGCTATACCTGCGTCTTGTCAGGTCTTGAAATTGTCGTGGGACACCATGGTGCCTTTTATTAATAAAACATTATACAATAATCTACCGTTTGAGAAGGCTTTTCGCAGACGGAGTAGGGATTTTCCGGCCGATAGCGGGCGGCCCGCGGGCATAACGCTGGCGCCGCGCGGGGTTATCCGTTAGACTCCGTCTAAATTTAAAACTTGTTAGAAATCGAGCGCTTACCTCTACTTTATGTCACAGAATCCGAAACCGATGGTCCTGGTTATTCTCGATGGCTGGGGTTATTCCGAAATCAGCGAAGGCAATGCCATCGAGCATGCCAACAAGCCGGTCTGGGACCGCCTGTGGCAGGAATGCCCGCATACCCTGATTCGCGGCTCCGGCGCCGAGGTCGGGCTGCCAGCGGATCAGATGGGCAATTCCGAGGTAGGACATCTCAACCTGGGTGCCGGCCGCGTGGTCTATCAGGAATACACCCGGGTCAGTCGCTCGATCAAAACCGGCTCGTTTTTCTCCAACCAGACCCTGGTGGACGCCGCGCAGCTGGCGGTGGACACCGACCGGGCGGTGCATATCCTCGGCCTGCTCTCCCCCGGCGGGGTGCACAGCCACGAAGAGCATATCCATGCCATGGCCGAGCTGGCGGTCAAACAGGGTGCGAAAAAGGTCTATGTGCATGCTTTTCTGGACGGTCGCGACACCGCGCCCAAGAGTGCCGCCGAGTCGATCGAGAAGATGGAAGCCAAATTCGCCGAGATCGGCGGCGGGCGCTTTGCCTCCATCATCGGCCGTTATTTCGCCATGGATCGGGACCATCGCTGGCCGCGGATTCAGAGCGCTTACGATCTGATCACCCGGGGCCAGGGCGAGTTCACCGCCGAAACCGCCGCGCAGGGGCTGGAAATGGCCTACGCGCGCGACGAGACCGACGAGTTCGTCAAGGCTACCGCCATCGTGCCGGCCGGCAGCGAGCCGGTGCAGGTGGAAGACGGCGATGTAGTGGTGTTTATGAACTACCGCTCCGATCGCGCGCGCCAGATTACCCGGCCCTTTATCGAGCCCGATTTCGATGCGTTCGAGCGCGCGGCGACCCCGAAACTGGGCCGCTTTGTCAGCCTGACCGAATACAACGCGGAATACGATGTTCCGGTGGCTTATCCGCCGGAACGGCTGAAGAATGTCTTCGGCGAATACATCTCCGGACTGGGAATGCATCAGCTGCGCATCGCCGAGACCGAAAAATATGCCCACGTGACCTTCTTTTTTAATGGCGGTCGCGAGGAGCCGTTTGAATTCGAAGACCGGGTGCTGATCAACTCGCCCAATGTGGCCACCTACGATCTGCAGCCCGAGATGAGCGCGCCCGAGCTGACCGACAAGCTGGTCGAGGCGATCGAAAGTGATGAGTACGATGTGATCATCTGCAACTACGCCAACCCCGATATGGTGGGCCACAGTGGCAACTTCGACGCCACGGTCAAGGCGATCGAAGCCCTTGATGAATGTGTCGGCCGGGTGGTCGAATCGGTCCGCAAGGCCGGTGGCGAGATGCTGATCACCGCCGATCACGGCAATGCCGAAATGATGCAAAACCCCGAGACCAATCAGGCGCATACCGCGCACACGACCAACCTGGTGCCGCTGATCTATGTCGGGCGCGGCTTCGCACTGGAGGGCAACGGTGCCCTCTCTGACATCGCCCCCACCATGCTGGAACTGATGGGCATCCCCCAGCCGTCCGAAATGAACGGCCGTTCGCTGATTGCCCAATCCGAAGATGCGTTGCAGGGCGCGGTATAAGCGGCTAACGGCAATCAACGCGGAACATAAAGTGCCCGCCCGAAATGCCTGAATCGGGGGGTTGCCGGGTGCTTTGTGATTGTTGACTACCTGCAATGGTATTTGCCGCTATAACAGGGTTAAGATGCCGAACATGTTTGCCGCCCTTCCCCGCTGGATAGTTTTGCTGACGCTGATGGTCCCGCTGACGTCACCGCCTGTAGTGTACGCCGATTCCGCCACGCAACAGCAAAAGGCTCGTGAGCTGGAGGCGCTGCGGGCGAAGCTCGATGAGCTCAAACAGGAACTGGCTTCGCGACGGGATCTGCACAGTGAAGTGGTGCGCGAGCTACAACAGATCGAAACCCGCATCGGCCAGCGCGTTAAAAGCCTGCGCAGTATAAAAAGTCAGTTAAAAACCCAGAACCGCAAGCTCGCCCGACTGCAGCAGGAACAGCGCCAGTTGCAAGGTGAACTGGCCGATCAGCGCGAGTTGCTGGGCCGGCAGATCAAGGCCGCCTACATCATCGGCCGCCAGGAGTTTCTCAAGCTGTTACTCAACCAGCAAAGCCCGGCGGCGCTGGGGCGCGTTTCCACCTATTACGATTATTTCAATCGCGCCCGCAGTGAGCAGATCGAGCAGGCCATCCAGACCATCACCCGCCTGGATCGGGTGGAGAGCGAGATCGAAACCCAGCGCGGCGAGCTGCAAACCCTGCTGGCGCGTGAAACCCGGCAAAAGCAGGAACTGGAGAAAAACTTTCGCCAGCGCTCCCAGGCACTGGTCCAACTCAAGCGGGAAATCAGCAGCAAGGATCAACAGCTGAGCCGCCTGCGGGAGGATGAAAAACAGTTACAGCAACTGCTGCGGGGACTGAACCGGGAGCTGGGCAATTTGCTGATGGGCAAGGACAGCCAGAAGCGCTTCGCCGAACGGCGGGGGCGGTTGACCTGGCCGGCACGGGGCAATGTGCAAAAACTGTTCGGCCAGTCACGTAATGCCGGCAAGCTGCGCTGGAACGGGGTATTGATCGGCGAGAGCGCTGGCAATACAGTCTATGCGGTGGCGCCCGGCCGGGTCGCCTATGCTGACTGGCTGCGGGGCTATGGGTTGCTGATGATCATCGATCACGGCGACGGTTACATGAGCCTCTACGGCCATAATCAGGGTTTGTTAAAAGAGGTCGGCGACTGGGTCGAGGCGGACGAGCCGATCGCCGAGGTGGGCAGTAGCGGCGGCCGGGATGAAGCGGGACTCTATTTTGAAATCCGTCACAACGGCAAACCGACCAATCCCGCCAGCTGGTGTGGTCGGACCCGGCGCGGCTGAAGATTTGACCGACAAGCCTGACAAAAGGTGTTAAAGTTAATACCTGAAAGTTATCAACGACGTAGCGTGACAAGTTCATGCCGGAATGAACTCCGGCACCAGGAGTTAGAGCAATGAATGCCTTTACCCGTAATACCCTGATCCTGCTGCTTGGCCTGTTGCTGGGCGTTTCCCTCTCGATCACCGGCGGAGTGATTGCCGAGCGTCAGCCGTCGGCGGTCGCCGAACATTTACCGCTGGAAACGGTACAGGCATTGAGTGAAGTCTTTCAGCGCGTCAAAGAGAACTATGTCGAGGATGTCGACGACAAGACCCTGCTGGAAAATGCCATTCGCGGCATGTTGACCGGGCTCGATCCCCACTCCAGCTACCTGGACGAAAAAGCGACCACCGAGCTGCGCATCGGGACCTCCGGTGAATTCGGCGGGCTGGGTATCGTGGTCGGCATGGAAGACGGTTTCGTCAAAGTCGTTTCCCCCATCGATGATACCCCCGCCGCAAAAGCGGGGATTCAAAGCGGCGATCTGATCATCCGTCTGGATGATCAGTCGGTCAAAGGCATGAGCCTGGACGACGCGGTCAAACTGATGCGCGGTGAACCCGGCAGCAAGATCACCCTGACCGTCGTACGCGAGGGCGAAAACAAGCCGCTTACCTTTAAACTGACGCGGGACAAGATCCGCGTGGAAAGCGTCAAGGCGCGCTCGCTGGGCGATGGCTACGGCTATGTGCGCATTTCCAACTTCCAGATGCGCACCGGCTCGGATCTGCGCAAGGAAGTGACCCGGCTGAAAAAAGACAATGACGGCAATCTCAAGGGGCTGGTGCTGGATCTGCGGAACAACCCCGGTGGTTTGCTGGATGCGGCGATCTCCGTCTCCGATGCGTTTGTCACCGAGGGTGACATCGTCTCCATCAAGGGTCGCACGGCCGACAACAAGAAAACCGCCCGTGCCTCACCCGAGGATATTCTCAAGGGTGCGCCGATTGTGGTGTTGATCAATGGCGGCTCGGCGTCGGCCTCGGAAATCGTCGCCGGTGCCCTGCAGGATCACCGCCGGGGCATCATCATGGGCAGCGAAAGCTTCGGCAAGGGGTCGGTGCAGTCCGTGATCGACCTGCAAAACAACACTGCGATCAAGCTGACCACGGCACTGTATTACACCCCGGACATGCGTTCGATTCAGGCCGAAGGCATTCATCCGGATATCAAGCTCAGCGATGTGACCGTGGCGGCCCGCGAGGATGGCTTCAAGCCGTTGCGTGAAGCGGATCTCGGCGGTCACCTGATGAACGGCAATGGCGATGAAGAGACAGAGAATGATCAGGAAGGTCAGAAGGGTGATAAAGAAGAGGATCTGTCTCTGGCCAGTGACGATTATCCAGTCTTCGAGGCGCTGAACCTGCTCAAGGGGCTGCATCTGCTTAACAGCCAGGAGTAAACCTGATTAACCTGTTAGCTAAAAGCGTGTTGTTGTGGGGACTGTTGTTGGGCACAACAACCGCGCTGGCCGACAATCAGAGTACACCGGCGGCGGCTGACAGCCTGCAGCCGGTGGTCAGTATCATCATTGATGATCTGGGCAACCAGCAGCGCAGCGGCCTGCGCGCCATCGATCTGCCCGGCCCGATTACCTATGCCATCCTGCCCCATCGCCCGTTTACCCGCCTGCTGGCCCGCCATGCCCACCGGCAGAAGAAGGAAGTGATGATCCACCTGCCCATGGAGGCCGAGACCGGGGCGGCGCTGGGCCCCGGTGCGCTGGTGCACGACATGGGCGAGCAACAGTTCAAAACGGCGGTACGCCGCAATTTCGAGGCCGTCCCCCACGCCGTGGGCTTCAACAACCACATGGGCAGTCTGCTGACGGCCAGTACCAGTCGCATGCGCTGGTTGATGCAGGCCGCCATGTTTCGCGATGATCTCTATTTCATCGACAGTCGAACCACGCATCATACCGTGGCTGAGCAACAGGCCAGCCAGCGGCGAATCCGCAACACCTCGCGGGATATTTTTCTCGATTACCGCGATGATGCACAGGTGGTGGCCGAACAATTGACTAAACTGATCCAGCGGGCCCGGCGCAACGGGACCGCCCTGGCCATCGGCCATCCCTACCCGGCGACCCTGACCACGCTGGAACAGTGGTTGCCGGTGCTGCAGGAGCAGGGTGTGCGCCTGGTGCCGGTGTCCGAACTGATAGAACTGCGACAACAACGGAGGGATTCAACATGGCCAATGTACTCATCCCGCTCGCCCAGGGTTGCGAAGAACTCGAAGCCGTAACCGTCATCGATTTGCTGCGCCGCGCCGGTATCGAGGTCACCACCGTCGGCCTTGATGACCAGCCGGTCAAGGCCAGTCGCGGCACCGTGTTGATGCCGGATACCACCCTGGAGGCGGTGCTGGACAGGGATTTCGATATGATCGTCCTGCCCGGTGGATTGCCCGGGGCCGATCACCTCAACAACGACCCGCGCATTCACACGCTGTTATTGCAGATGACCGATGCCGACAAATACACCGCGGCCATCTGCGCCGCGCCCAAGGTACTGGCCAGTGCCGGGTTATTAAATGGCAAGCATGCCACCAGTTTCCCCGGGGCGCTGGATAATATCCAGACAGATGATATGCAATATGACGAGCAGACCGCCGTGGTGGTTGACGGTAAACTGATAACCTCACGCGGTCCTGGCACCGCCATGGATTTTGCCCTGACGCTGATCGAGCATCTATTGGGGAAAGCCAAACGGGATGAAGTCGAAAGCGGATTGCAAAGGCCGGCGGCGTGA
>CAYOOC010000075.1:0-14377 GCA_964405505.1 uncultured Thiohalophilus sp. | reverse complement strand
CCGAACATGACCCCGATCTTCATGCGGATCTGGTTGATGAAGATCACCAGGGTATTGGAGCGCTTGATATTGCCGCTCAGTTTACGCAGTGCCTGGGACATCAGCCGCGCCTGCAGGCCGACATGAGTATCGCCCATATCGCCCTCGATTTCCGCCTTGGGCGTCAGGGCCGCGACCGAGTCGACCACCACCACGTCCACCGCGCTGGAGCGCACCAGCATGTCGGTGATCTCCAGGGCCTGTTCGCCGGTATCCGGCTGGGAAACCAGCAGATCATCCACGTTCACGCCCAGGCGGCCCGCATACTGGGGATCCAGCGCATGCTCGGCATCCACGAACGCCGCCGTGCCGCCGTGCTTCTGGCATTCGGCGATCACCTGCAGGGTCAGTGTCGTCTTGCCCGAGGATTCCGGACCGTAGATCTCTACCACCCGGCCCTTGGGCAGGCCGCCCACGCCCAGGGCGATATCCAGCCCCAGCGAACCGGTGGAAATGGCCTCCACATTGCGCACCGCCGAGGTGTCGCCCATGCGCATGACCGAACCCTTGCCGAACTGTTTTTCGATCTGGCTCAGTGCGGCACTGAGTGCTTTTTTCTTGTCTGCATCCATGATTGTTCTCCCGTAGCTTGTCGAATGAAACCACTCCCTGGTCCCACGCCCACTCGTAACCCGGCGCCATTATTTCACACAATCCCGACCCTGTCCTAGCCTCGATTTACCCGGTCCGCCGCCCCGGAATCCACCTTGGCAGGAGTTACATCACCCCACCGAAAACACGGAAAACAGCGAAGCCACCGAATGGTCTGAACAAGTTAATTTTTCGGTGTGTTCAGTGGCTTCAGCGTCTTCGGTGGTTTGCTTGTGATGCATGCTAACCCTTCAGCGGCCAGCGTTGCAGGATGCGGTATTCGGCTCCGCCCGGCAGGGTTTGGGATTCGACCAGGACAAACTCGTCGATCGGCCACTCAAGCGGTTCGGTCAGGGTCTCGCGCCGGGGCGGGCGACGCAGCTTGCGCACCAGGGTCAGGTGGGCCTGCCAGGGACGCGGGTCGATTTGAAAGCCGCACTCGTCCAGCCCCTGCTGCAACCGGCTCACCAGGGTCTGCAACGCCGGCGGCGTGCCTGGCGGGGCAATCCAGCCGACCCGGGGACGGGGCCACAGGCCCAGGCAGGAAAGGGAGAGCGTAAACGGCTCTACCTCGACGCTCCCGGCCACGGCCTCGGCACAGCGGCGTTGCCCGCTATCGCAGCTTCCCAGATAAAACAGAGTCAGATGAAGTTGTTCGATCTGTAGCAGACGGGCGCCCCGCAGATCAAAACTGTCCCGGGCGACGTGCCGCATCCGGCGCGCCAGTTCGGCCGGCGGCCACAGGGCAAAAAAGAGTCGCTGGCGGGGCTCATTCACCGGTCAGTTCAAGGATGCCTTCCAGTGCCCGCACCACGGCCTGGCGACGTACAGCATCGCGGTTACCGTTATAGACCTGCTGCTCGCTACGGACCCGGACCTCGCCATCGGCAAGCCGTTGCGCCCAGCCGAACCAGACCAGTCCCAGGGGCTTGTCGGGTCGCCCGCCACCGGGACCGGCAATGCCGCTGACCGACAGGGCCAGATCGGCCCGGCTGTGGCGCAGCGCCCCCTCGGCCATGGCCCGCACCGTCGGCTCGCTGACCGCGCCGTGTTCGTCCAGCACGGCGGCCGGTACCGCCAGCTGTTCCTGCTTGGCCTCGTTGGAATAGGTGACAAAGCCGCGATCGAACCAGGCGGAACAACCGGGAACATCGGTCAGCAGCTTGGCAATCCAGCCGCCGGTACAGGACTCGGCGGTGACCAGTGACAACGACCGTGGCTCAAGCCATTCGCTGATCCGGTGGGCCAGCGCCAGCAACATTTCATCGCTCGGCACCCGGCTCATCGCCCCTTGTCCGCCTTATTCGTTTTCATCGAACACGCTGGTAATAATGGCCCCGATTTCGTAACCGTCCCCTCGCCGCTGTTTGGCCAGGCGTACCACCCGAACCATCGCATGCAGCGGCGCGGTCACCTGCTTTTCCGCCGCGATACGGATCTCCACCGGCGTATCGACCGGAATCTCCTCGGCAGCGATGAACATCATGCCGCGCCCGCTGAGATTGGACAGTCGTCCGATCTGCTCGCTCCCGGCACCCTGCGGCTTGAAGTGGATATCGCAATCCACCTCGACGCGAATAAAATCGCGCTTCTCGTCATAATCCCTTGGCATCCATCCCCCCGTTATCGCGTCATGCCCCGACGCATTTCTTATTTGTTAACAGAAACTGTATGGCAGCCATCGAATCGGCGCAACCGATTCAGATCAGGATGAAATGGAACACCGAAGACACTGAATTCACCGACAACACCGAATCAGTGTATTTCGGTGTGTTCGGTGTTTCGGTGGTTAATTAACCGGCCGCGCTATAGCCCGGTTGGCTCTCAACCAACTGGATCGATTTATACCCTGCCGTACCCCGGGTTGAGCTCCGGAGGCTGAAGCGGACAGTTTCCCGGACCGGACAAAGCCGATAAACTCACAGCCCATGTCGAGTACCGCGCCCACGTCCCAGCATACGCCAATGATGCAGCAGTTTCTGCGCATCAAGGCGGAGTATCCGGATATCCTGCTGTTCTATCGCATGGGCGATTTTTACGAGCTGTTTTACGACGACGCCAAGCGCGCGGCCAATCTGCTCGACATAACCCTGACACAACGCGGCCAGTCGGCCGGCGAGCCGATTCCGATGGCCGGGGTGCCCTATCACGCGGTGGAAAGTTATCTCGCCCGCCTGGTGCGCCAGGGGGAGTCGGTTGCCATCTGCGAACAGCTCGGCGATCCGGCCACCAGCAAGGGCCCGGTCAAACGCGAGGTGGTGCGCATTGTCACCCCCGGCACCCTGACCGACGAGGCGCTGCTGGAAGAACGCCGCGATAACCTGATCGCCGCGTTGTATCGGCATAAGGATCAGTCCGGGCTGGCCTGCCTCGATTTGAGTAGTGGCCGTTTCAGTGTCCAGCAGCTGGACGGGGATGAGGCCCTGCACTCGGAACTGGTCCGTTTGCAGCCAGCCGAGATGCTGGTCGACGAACAACGGGAGAATCACTATCCGGGTCTGCGTACCGCGGCGATCAAAACCCGCGCGCCCTGGCACTTCGAACACGACAGCGCCTATCGCCTGCTGTGCGATCAGTTTCAGACGCAACACCTGGCCGGCTTCGGCTGTGACGAGTGGCCGCTGGCCATTGCCGCGGCCGGTTGCCTGTTGCGTTATGTGCAGGAGACCCAGCGCGGCCTGTTGCCGCATTTGCACGGGCTGATCACCGAACAACGGGAACAGAGCCTGTTGCTCGATGCCGCCACCCGCCAGAACCTGGAACTGGAACAGAGCCTGTCCGGCCAGCACAACCACACCCTGGCCGGGATTCTGGATCGCTGCGTCACGCCCATGGGCAGCCGGCTGGTGCGCCGCTGGATCAACCGGCCGCTGCGCGATCACGATCGGCTGCGCCAACGCCAGGCGTTGATCGGTCTGTGGCTGGAATCCGATCAGTATCTGCCGCTGCGCGATGCGCTCGGCCAGATCGGCGATATCGAACGCATTCTCACCCGCGTCGCTCTCAAATCGGCCCGTCCGCGGGATCTGGTCCAACTGCGTCATGCCCTCGCGATCCTGCCCGAACTGCGCGAGCAACTGGCCGCTCTCGAGGCCGACCTTCCCCTGCTGGCGGAACTGTACGAACAGGCCCGGCCGTTTCCGCAGCTATATGACCTGCTCAATAGCGCCCTGATCGAACAGCCGCCCATGCTGATTCGCGACGGCGGCGTGATCGCCACCGGCTATGATCCCGAGCTGGATGAACTGCGCGATCTGCAACATAACGTCGGCACCATTCTGGCGGAACTGGAACAGCGCGAGCGCGAGCAGTCCGGCATCGCCAATCTCAAGGTCGGTTACAACCGGGTCCACGGTTATTACATCGAGATCAGCCGGGCGCGGGCCGAATCGGTCCCCGAGCATTATCAACGGCGCCAGACGCTCAAGGCCGCCGAGCGCTATATCACGCCCGAGCTCAAGCAGATCGAGGACCGGGTGCTGAGCGCCAACGAACGCGCCCTGGCGCGGGAAAAGCAGCTGTACGATGAACTGCTGGACACACTCAACACGCAACACGCCCCGCTGCAGACCTGCGCCGGGGCCCTGGCGCAACTGGATGCCCTGGGCAACCTGGCCGAGCGGGCCGCCACGCTCGATCTGCGCTGTCCGCAACTGGTCGACCAGGTCGGGTTGCAGATCCGGGGCGGTCGCCATCCGGTCATTGAGCAGGTGCAGGCGACGCCCTTCACGCCCAATGATCTGGAACTGGACGAGGCGACCCGCATGCTGATCATCACCGGCCCCAACATGGGCGGCAAATCGACCTACATGCGCCAGATCGCGCTGATTACCCTGCTGGCCCATATCGGCAGTTATGTCCCGGCCGAGTCAGCGGTGATCGGCCCGGTGGATCGGATCTTCACCCGCATCGGCGCCGCCGACGATCTGGCCGGTGGCCGCTCCACCTTCATGGTCGAGATGACCGAAACCGCCAATATCCTGCACCACGCCACGGCCAACAGCCTGGTCCTGATGGACGAGGTCGGCCGCGGCACCAGCACCTTCGACGGTCTGTCACTGGCCTGGGCCAGCGCCTGGGAACTGGCCACCCGGCTCCAGGCCTATACCCTGTTCGCCACCCACTATTTCGAGATGACCCGGCTGCCCGAATTGTTGCCCCATTGCCGTAATGTCCATCTGGACGCCCGCGAACACGGGGATCAGATCATCTTTTTACATCAGGTCCAGCCCGGCCCCGCCAGTCGCAGTTACGGTCTGCACGTGGCCTCGCTGGCCGGCGTGCCGCGCGCGGTCATCGAGCGGGCCCGGGAAAAACTGCAGCAACTGGAGCAGGGCGAGTCCCCGGCCCCTGCCACGGAGCGCGACGCCGCGCCGGCCCCACCGCCCTCGGCGGCCCTGCAGGCACTGGCGGATCTGCAACCGGACGAGCTTTCCCCGCGCCAGGCCCTGGACGAACTCTATCGGCTGAAAAAATTGCTGGATACGTAACCGGGCTCGCACGCCGCCCGGCTTTCACGCTAACATAGACTATTGGATTGCCCGCCGGACCGTCGGGTTCGGCATTCGTTGACTGATTAAGGAGCCTGCGCATGACTTACGTAGTCACCGACAACTGTATCAAATGCAAGTACACCGACTGCGTTGAGGTGTGTCCCGTCGACTGCTTTCACGAAGGTCCCAACTTCCTGGCGATCGATCCCGAAGAGTGTATCGACTGCACCCTGTGCGAACCGGAATGCCCGGCCGAAGCCATCTTCGCCGAGGACGATGTGCCCGCCGGGATGGAAAACTTCATTGAACTCAATGCCGAGCTGTCCCAGGAGTGGCCGGTGATCGTGGAAATCAAAGATCCCCCGGCCGATGCCAAGGAGTGGGACGGCGTACCGGACAAGCTCCAGTACCTGGAACGCTGAACCATTTCCGCGTCCGGGTCGGTACCCATGACGCCCGACAGCGCACGTCACGGCGTGGTGGTCCTCCCCTACCACGCCGATCCCCTGCAACAACTCGCCCGGGATCTGATCCAGGCGCACCGTGAGCAGCTGCCGGATCTCACCGGCGTCACGCTGCTGGTCGACGACCCCCAGGTCAGCGGCCCGCTGCGCCAACAGTTACTGGACGCCGCGGCCGAACAGGGGTTCGGCGGGCTGGTGGGGCTGGATATCCGCCCCCTGCGCGACTGGGTGCAGGCCTTTCTGCCCGACGACATCCGGGCCTGCTCCGCGGTCAGCGCCGAACTGCTGCTGGTCGACGCCCTGCGCCCCTATCAACACCTGTTCAACCAGGCCAACCCCTGGCTGCTGGCCAGCGAGCTGCTGGAGCTGTTCCAGGCCCTGACCCTGAACGAGATCGACCTGCCCGCCGATCGGGAGCACTTTATCGCTCAGTTGCAAGCCGCTTACGGGGCCCGGAACCGCCTGCGCCAGAGCCTGAGCCGCGAGGCGACTATCGTGCATACCCTGTGGCACGCCTGGCACGAACAGATCCGGGGCCAGGGACTGACCGACGCCGACAGCGCCCATCTGCTGGCGCTGCGCCGCAGCCTGGAACAACGCCCTTCCGGTCAGCCGCTCTGGTTCGCCTGCGCCCGCCCGCTGGCCCCGGCCGAACAACAATGGCTCCAGGTACTGCAGTCGCGCGGCCAGCTGCAGCTCTATTTGCACGGGCGTTTCGACGGCGAGCCCCCCGCTTATCCCGAACAGCATCTGCGCCCGCTGGCCAAAGCGCTGGGACTGGATGGTGTCACCGCCCCTGCCTCGGCCCGCAACCCGTTACTGGAGACCGTCTTCGGCACCGACGAGCACCCCTTGCAGGAAACCGCCCGGGCCCTCGCCGCGGAGCAGGTCGACAGCCCGCTGCACGGCCAGCTCGGGGTATTGCTGGCCGACAACGCCGAGCAGGAGGCGCGGGCCATCGACATCCGCGTCCGTCAGTGGCTGCTGGCGGGCAAAACGGACATCGCCATCGTCACCGAAAACCGACGCCTGGCGCGGCGGGTGCGGGCCCTGCTGGAGCGCGCTGGCATCGAGCTGGCCGACGCCGCCGGCTGGGCGCTGTCGACCACCAGCGCCGCGGCGGCCCTGGAACGCTGGCTGGAATGCCTGGAAGAAGACTTCGCCCATCTGCCGCTGCTGGATCTGCTCAAATCTCCCTTCGTGTTTGCCGACCGCGATCGGGACACCCACCGGCTGGCCACCTGGCGGCTGGAGCAGGACGTGATTCGCCACGAGAACGTGGCGCGCAATCTCAACCGCTATCGCGCCCATGCCCATGACCGGCACAAGCGCCTGGCGCAACAGGCCGACATCACCCCGCTGCTGGAGCTGCTGGATCGCCTGGAGGCGGCGGCCGCACCGCTGCTGACCCTGCGCCGCGGACGCCATCCGGCCGACGACTGGATTGCCGCATTGCAGCAAAGCCTGGCACGGCTGGAGATGGACAGCGCCCTGCAGCAGGACGCCGCCGGCAGCCGGCTGCTGGAGCTGCTCACCCGCCTGGCCGGGGGCATTGCCGGCGGCCAGTTCCTGCTCGGCTGGAGCGACTTTCGCACCTGGCTGGGGCGGCATCTGGAGCGCACCCATTTTCGTCCCCGCCCCACCCAGCAGCGCGTGCGCCTGCTGGGCCTGGCCCAGAGCCAGCTGCAGCAGTTCGAGGCACTGATCCTCGCCGGCGCCGAACAGGAATCGCTGCCGGGGCATCCGCCGGTCAGTCCCTTTTTCAACGACCAGGTCCGCCACGAACTGGGCCTGCAATCCGGCGAGGCCCATTATGCCGAACGCTTCTATCACCTGCGCCGCCTGCTGGAGGCCGCGCCGGCCATCCTGATCACCGCCCGTGCCGGGCAGGACGGCGAACCGGTGGTCATCAGCCACTGGCTGGAGCACCTGCTGACGCTGCACCGGGAAGCCTGGCCGGATCAGCCGCTGGAAGAAGATGCGCTGGCCGAGCTGACCGCGCACGCCGAACAGCTGCAGATCGAGACCGAACCACAGGTGCCGTTGCCGGCCCCCTCGCGCCGGCCGCAACCGGGCCTGGACCCGGTGCTGCTGCCGACCGGCTTCTCCCCCAGCGATTATCAGCAGCTGCTCGACTGCCCCTATCAGTATTACGCGGCCCGCGCCCTGCAGCTCAAGCCGCCGGAGGAGATCCGCGAAGCGCTGTCCAAGGCCGACTACGGCGAGCGGGTCCATCTCTGCCTGCAGGCCCTGCACTCGAAGGTGCGCAACCTGCCGGGACCGTTTACCGCGCCCTTCGATGCGACCCACCGCGAGGAGGCCGTTGCCATGCTGGAAACGATCTCCCGCGAGGTCTTCGCCGATGTTCTGGCCGACAATTTCGAACACCAGGGCTGGTTGAGCCAGTGGCGCGCCTTCATCCCGACCTACGTCGACTGGCAAATCCGGCGTCGCGCCGGGCACTGGCAGGTGAGCGACACCGAGCAGCGCCGCGAGGTGCCCCTGGGCGAGCTGTCGCTCCGCGGCCGGCTGGATCGCATCGACCGGGGGCCGGCGGGGACCGCGATCATCGACTACAAAACCGGCGCCATTCCCAAAGCCGAAGAGGTCGAGGCCGGCGAGGCGATCCAGCTGCCGTTCTATGCCCTGTTGCAACAGCAACACCAGCCCGAGCCGCCGGTCAGCCAGGTCGCCTATCTGCGCTTCGACAAGCCGGAACAGGCGCTGAAACTGAACTGCCCGCTGGAAGAGGAGGCATTGCACGAATTGAGCGAGGCGATCGGCCGGCGTTTGCAGACACTGGTCGGGCAGATCAACACCGGTCAGGGGCTCCCCGCCTGGGGCGATGAAAAAAGTTGCAACTATTGCGAGATGGGACTGTTATGTCGAAAAGCGGTCTGGCAGGTATAAAAAAACCCGGGCAAACCACCGGCGCGGATCATTATCCGACCCGGCAGCCGCCCCGGCTGAGGTCCCTGCGGGCACTCCGGCCCGTTGCTTGTCCGGGCAGTTCCGGTCTACGCCCCGGCGTGCGCCGGGGCGCTCGACTCGTCCGTGTCACTGCAACACTCGTCCCTGCGATTCATCCTGAGTGGGCGCTCCCGCCCCAGACACGTCTCCCTGTGCGACGTCCACTTGGCGGCGGGCGCGATTGCACGCCGCCGACAGGTGTTTCAAGCCTAGCCTTCCCCTGCGTGAGTGCAAGGTCATTCGAGCCGGTCTGTGCGTCCCATCACAGGAGCCGGCCATGAGCGGCAGCGCGAGCCCCGCCCTGCAGGGCAACATCACCGTGCAGGCCTCGGCCGGCAGCGGCAAGACCTATCTGCTGGTCAGCCGCATCCTGCGCCTGTTGCTGGAAGGTGCCGAGCCGGGATCGATCCTGGCCATCACCTTCACCCGCAAGGCGGCGGCCGAAATGCAGCAGCGCCTGTTGCAACGGCTGCAACAACTGGCGTTGTGTGGTGAAGCGGATCTGGATAAACAACTGTATAGTCTGGATCTGGTGCCGGATGCCGATCTTCGCCGCCAGGCGCGCCAGCTCTATCAACGCCTGTTGCGCACCCCGCACGGCGTACGCACCACCACCTTCCACGCCTTTTGCCAGGAACTGCTGCGCCGTTTTCCGCTGGAAGCCGATGTCCCGCCCGGCTTCGAACTGCTCGAGCGTACCGCCGCGCTGCTCGATGAAGCCCGCGAAGCCTTGATGGTGGGCGCGGCGCGCGAACCGGACAGCGACCTGGCCGGCGGGTTGCAGATCCTGTTCAACGAACTGGGGCTGAACAACACCCGCACGGTGCTGCGCCAGTTCGTGGATCACCGCAGTGACTGGTGGGTCTATACCGATGGGCAGTCCGATCCGGTGGCCTGGGCCGATGAGCAGCTCAAACACCAACTCGCCATCGATCCCGAACAGGATCCGCGTCAAGATTTTCTCGATAACACACAATATCAACAACAACTGTCCCGCTGTGCCGAACTGTTATCCGGCCACCCGAACAAGGGTAACAACGAAGCGGTCGCCCATCTTCAAATGGTGCTGGATAAGCAACAATCGATAGAAGCCCGCCACGCTTCAGTCTACCTGGCCTTTTTAACCAAAGAAGGCAAGCCGCGCAGTAAACGGGAAGCCGACAACAAGGCGTTACAAAAAAGTCTGGGCATCGAAGGTGCCGAAGAACTGGCGACTCTGCATGAAACGTTTTGCGATCGACTCCAGACACTGCAGGAGCAGATCGCCGCACGCCGTAATTATTTCGTTAACAACGCCTGGTACCGCGCCGGTGCCGCGCTGCTGGATCACTATCAACGCATCAAGCTTGAGCAACGGCTGCTCGATTTCACCGATCTGGAGTGGAAGGCCTATCGATTGTTAAATGTCGCCGACAACGCGCTGTGGGTGCAGTACAAACTCGATCAGCGCATCGCCCATCTGCTGGTGGATGAATTCCAGGACACCAACCCGACCCAGTGGCAGTTACTGCTGCCGTTATTACAGGAGCTGGCGGCCGAAGGCGATCGCCAGCGCAGCGTGTTCCTGGTCGGCGACGCCAAGCAGTCCATCTATCGCTTTCGCCGTGCCGAACCCAGGCTGTTTGCCACCGCCACCGATTGGCTGGAAACTCATCTGGCGGCCCGGCGTTATCCATTGAATACCTCCTGGCGTTCAGCACCGGCGATCATGGACTTCGTCAACCGGCTGTTTACCTCCGATCCGCAACTGCAACAGCAGATCCCCGACTTCCCCGAACATCGGACCCATCACCAGCAGTTATGGGGGGAGGTCATCCTGCTGCCCCCGGCGCAGGAGTCGGACTGCGAGGTCGAAGCCATCGAAGGGCTGCGCAATCCGCTCGAACAACCCCGGCCGGAGCCGGCCAGCAGCCGTTACCGGCAGGAGGCCCAACGGGTCGCTGACGAAATTCGCCGCCTGATCGATCGGCCGCTGCCGGTGCAACAGGCCAACAGCGATCAGGCGCGAGCGATCGCGTACAGCGATATCCTGTTGCTGGTGCGCAACCGCACCCATCTGCACGAATACGAGCAGGCCCTGCGCGAGGCGAACATCCCTTATTTGAGCGGTAATCGCGGCACCCTGCTGCAGAGCATCGAGGTGCAGGACATGCTCAACCTGCTTAACTGGCTGAGCATGCCGTTCGACAACCTGGCGCTGGCCGGCATCCTGCGCTCGCCGCTGTTCGCCCTGGACGACAGCGATCTGATGCAGCTGGCCGCCCGGGGCCAGGGCAACTGGTTCGAACGCCTGGCGCATCTGGCCAGGGAACAGCCCGTCGATGCCCCCCTGCAACGGGCGCATGGCCATCTGGCCCGCTGGGTCGAACGGGCCGGGCGTATCCCGGTGCACGATCTGCTGGATCAGATCTACAGCGAGGCCAATGTGCTGGCCCGTTACCGGGCCGCCTTCCCGGCCCATCTGGTGCCGCGGGTGATGGCCAATCTGGTCCGCTTCCAGGAGCTGGCGCTGGAGATGGACAGCGGTCGCTACCCGAGCCTGATGACCTTTGCCCAGTGGCTCAAGGAGCTGTGGCAAAACGCGGAGGATGCCCCGGACGAGCCGGCCAGCACCGGCCAGCAATCGCCGGTGCGGATCATGACCATCCACGGTGCCAAGGGGCTGGAGGCGCCGGTGGTGTTCCTGCTCGACACCGCCCGTGGTGAATCGGGCGGCAAGACCCACGAGGCGCAGGTCGAATGGCCGGCCGGGGCACCCAGCCCGACCCATTTTCTGCTACGCCCGGACCAGGCCCACCGCGATCCGCTCAGCGAGGCGGTTATCCAGCGCGCCGATGCGGCCGGGCAGCGCGAGGAAGCCAACCTTTTATATGTGGCCGCCACCCGCGCGCGGCAGGTTCTGTATGTCTCCGGCAGCCTGGCCAGCCGGGGCAACGATTATGGCTGGTATCGACAGATCGCCGGCGCTTACGATCTGCCGCTCGACGAGATCGACGCACCAATCACGCTGGAGGTGAGCAACACGCCGCCGCAAATCACCGCACCGATCGTGCCCCCGACCAGCGCCGAACCGGTCATCGACCCGCGCCTGCGCCAGCGGATCCGGCTTGCCCCCCGCCAGTTCGAGATCGCCCCCAGCCGCCAGGGCACAGATACCCACAGCGAGGTGGTCGACGAGGACGGCCGCCAGCGCGGCATCGTGATCCACCGCTGCCTGGAGTGGCTGTGCGCCGAGCCCGAACTGCCGCTCGCGAGCGTGCTGCAACGCCTGGCGGGCGAGGCCCCGCCCGCCCTGCTGGAACAGTGCTACGCCGAAGCCCGGCAGACCTTCCGGGCCGAGGCGCTGGCGGCCATATTCCATCCGCCGGCCGGTGTGCAGAGCTACAACGAACTGCCGCTGCTCTATCGCCGGGAGGGGCGAACCGTCAACGGCATCATCGACCGGCTGTTGATCGAACCCGGCCGGATCCAGCTGATCGACTACAAGACCCACGCCAGCGCCGTCAACGATCCGGCTGCCATCGCCGCGCAATATACCCAGCAGATGCGCCTGTACGCCGACGGCGTGCGTCAACTGTGGCCCGGGCACGAGGTGCAGGCCGCACTGTTGTTTACCGCCTCTGCGCAACTGTGGCCAATGCAGGTATAATTCGCCGCGCATCCCGCCCGTCCGGGGACGTTACCATTTTGTATCCGTTCAGCAACCGACAGGACAGACCATGAGCCAATCGCAGTACAGTTTCGATGTCAGCGCCCAGAGCTTTCAGTCACAGGTGATCGACGCCTCCCATCAGGTGCCGGTGCTGGTGGATTTCTGGGCTACCTGGTGCGGCCCCTGCCAGAGCCTGATGCCGGTGCTGGAAAAACTGGCCGAGGAGTATCAGGGCCGGTTCATGCTCGCCAGGGTGGAGATCGATCAACAACAGGAGCTGGCCACCCACTTCGGCGTGCGCAGCGTGCCCACCGTCAAACTGGTCAAAAACGGCCAGATCGTCGACGAGTTCACCGGCGCCCAGCCCGAAGGCGAGATCCGCGCCCTGCTCGATCGGCATATCGAAGGCAAGCCGGATACCCCGATGCAGCAGGCCATCGATCGCTATGAAGCCGGTGAGCGGGAACAGGCTCTGCAACAGATGCAGCAGATTATTCTTGATGATAAAGAAAACATGCAAAACCGGGTACGCTTCGCCGAGGTGCTGATCAAGGAAGAACGCTACGACGACGCCCGCCAGTTGCTCGACAGCCTCTCCGTCGATATCCAGATGAGCCCGGAAGTCTCCGCGCTTTATTCCAAACTGGAACTGGCCGAAACCCTGGAACAGTCCGAGGATGTCGACAGCCTGCTAAAACGCATCGAAGCCGATCCCAAAGACAGCGAGGCCCGCTATCAACTCAGCGCCCGCTACGCCGCCGAAGGCCGTCACGAAGACGCCATGCAACAACTGCTGGAGATCGTCAAACGCGATCGCAGCTACAACGACGACGCCGGACGCAAGGGACTGTTGAGAATGTTCGAACTGCTCGGCGACCAGGGCGAACTGGTCAGCAAATACCGCCGCCTGCTGGCACAGGCGCTTAACTAGACAGGTCAGTGGAAGGAACGCAAAGATCGCAAAGGCGCAAAGAACGCAAAGTTTTTGTTAAAACCATTCAGATGTGCCCGGGTACCATCATCCCTGGACTGACCACCGAAACACTGAATCACCATAAAACACCGAACCAGTGTATTCGGTGTCTTCGGTGGTATTTTTTCAAATGCGTTGGAAATAACGCGGAGGACGTGGAGACGCAAAGGCGCGGAGAAAGAAATAATTTTGAATTTTAAATGTTGAATTTTGAATGTGAGCCAGCTCTGAAATTCAGAATTTAAAATTCAACATTCAAAATTCTCTCTTTGCGTCCTCCGCGTTGATTCCCAGAGCCCCGGAAAAATACCTCAGTTCGGCATTTTGCCGTTGAGGATCGCGGCGAGGCGTTTGGGGGGCACGTAACCGGGGATGATCTTGCCGGTTTCCAGCACCAGCGCCGGGGTGCCGGAGATGCCCATGCTCTGACCGAGCTGGAACTGATCGGCGACGGGATTATCGCAGCTTTTTTGCGGAATCGACTCGCCCTGCTTGGCCCGGGTCAGGGAGTCCTGGCGGTCGTCGGCGCACCAGGCGGAGACGGCTTTCTGATAGGACTTGGAATTGAGACCGGCGCGCGGATAGGCCATGTAGCGAATCCGGATGCCGGCTTCGTTATAGGCTGCCACGGATTCATGCAGTTTACGGCAGTAACCGCAATCAATGTCGGTAAACACGGTCACGGTATGTTCGGCATCCTCGGGACCGAAAACGATCATCGACTCCTCGCCCATTCCCTCGATGGCCGCATTAATCGCCTGGTTGCGATATTCATCGGTCAGGTTACGGCGCTCGGCCAGATCGATCACGCTGCCGTCAACCACATAGCGTGCATCGCCGGACATATAGAACACCTGCGGCGGGATCGTGACCCGATACAGACCCTTGATCGGCGAGGCTTCGACATTCTCGGCTTTGACATCATCAAAGCGATCCATGATGGCCTGGCGCGCCTGATCGAGTTCATCGGCAACGGCCGGGGTAAACAGCCCCAGCAGGGCAGTAAGAATAACAATACGGGAAAAAAACGGCATGGGAACGACTACCAATAAAATTGTGGATAACGCGTGAAAGTATACCCGATTCACGCCCGACTGTGGCTTATCTGATGCCCGAAACGGGGAGAAGTTCCGAAAACAAAGTTGGCAGTTGGCAGTTGGCAGTTGGCAGTTGGCAGTTGGCAGTTGGCAGTTGG
>CAYOOC010000074.1:0-14665 GCA_964405505.1 uncultured Thiohalophilus sp. | reverse complement strand
GAGAGCGTGAGAGCGTGAGAGCGTGAGAGCGTGAGATGGTCGAGCGAAAGGGGTGGAGTGTCAAGTGGCCACTTCATCCTTTCTCCTTTCACGATCTAACGACCTCGCGAACTAACGCCCTCACGACTTCACGATCCCACCAACCTATATTTAAGGAGTGATCATGAACGCTATGGCAGAACTGCAACGTGGACTCAACCGTGCCTGGCACACCGTCAGTGAGGGCTGGACCCAGCTGCGGGACCGGGCCGCCAATGCCATTACCCGCTTCAATCCGGTCAACCGCCAAGGCGATGTGGAATCCGCCGAGGACGTCGCCGCTCTGCGCGGCGCCCGCTGGAGCGTGCTGGCCGCGGATGTGCAGGACAAGGGCGAGGAGCTGGTTGTGCGCCTGGAAGTCCCGGGAATGGAAGCCGATGACTTCGATATCGCCGTGGTCGACGATACCCTGCTGGTGCGCGGCGAAAAACGCCTGCAACGGGAACAGACCGAGGGCGATTACCATATCCGCGAATGCGCCTACGGCGCCTTTCAGCGCGCCGTGCCCCTGCCGGTCGCGGTCGACCAGGACAAGGCCAAAGCTCGCTATAAACGCGGCATTTTGAGCATCACCCTGCCCAAGGCCAGCCATGCGCGGCGCCGTCAAATAACAGTTGACAGTTAGCAGTACGCAGTTGGCAGTCAGCAGAACCTGTAGGCCGGATCAAGCCGCAGGCGGATCCGGCATCGTTGAACGTGGTTTGGTGGCTCCGCTTCGCTTGAGCCACCCTACTGTTTATTTGACTGCTAACTGCCCTCTGCCAACTTCGCTTTCTTTACATATTCTTGCATTTACTCGAGAAACATTTACCTGCCAGTCAGGCACTATAACGATGCCAACACCGCCCACGGCGGGCTTTGAATTGATACCGTAGTAAAAGGGAGAGCCAATCTTGCGAAGTCTGACTACTGCCAAACCCGTTCGACATTTTCTGCTGCTGGCACTCAGCCTGCTGCTGGTTGCCGGCAACGCGGCGGCCCTGCCCACTCACGACAGTCAGGGCCAGGCGCTGCCCAGCCTGGCGCCGATGCTGGACAAAGTCACTCCGGCGGTGGTCAATATCTCCACCACCGGCCGGGTGCGGGTGCAGGGCAACCCGCTGCTGGATGATCCGTTCTTCCGCCGTTTTTTCGATATGCCCGAGCAACCGCGCGAGCGGCGTACCCAGAGCCTGGGCTCCGGGGTCATCGTCGATGCCGACGAGGGCTATATCCTGACCAACAACCACGTGATCGAACACGCCGATCAGATCAAGGTCACATTGCGCAACGGCAACAGCTACGACGCCGAACTGATCGGCACCGATCCCGATTCCGACGTGGCGGTAATCCGCATCGAGGCCGATAACCTCACCGCCGTGCCGCTGACCGATTCGGACAGCCTGCGGGTCGGGGATTTCGTGGTCGCGATCGGCAATCCCTTCGGGCTGGGCCAGACGGTGACCTCCGGCATCGTTAGCGCGCTGGATCGCAGCGGCCTGGGTATTCAGGGTTACGAGGACTTCATCCAGACCGATGCCTCGATCAATCCCGGCAACTCGGGCGGCGCGCTGGTCAACCTCAACGGCGAGCTGGTGGGAATCAACAACGCCATCTTCTCCCGCTCCGGCGGCAACATCGGCATCGGCTTCGCCATCCCCGTCAATATGGCCCGCCAGATCATGGCGCAGCTGGTGGAACATGGCGAGGTGCGCCGTGGCCGGCTTGGCGCCCAGGCCCAGGATCTGACGCCCGAGCTGGCCCAGGCCTTCGGTCTCAAGCAGGGCGAGGGCGCGGTGATCACCCAGGTGAATGACGGCTCGCCGGCGGACAAGGCGGGACTGCAGCCCGGCGACATTGTGACCGCGATCGACGGCAAATCGGTGCGTGACGCCAACACGCTGCGTAACAGTATCGGCCTGCTGCCCATCGGCAGCGAGGTACGCATACAGGTATTGCGCGAAGGCAAGCGACACTCGCTAACCGCCACCATCGAAAAACCGACCAGCCAGCAGGCCCAGGGCGGTGAAAAGCTGCACGCCCATCTGACCGGCGCCCGCTTCTCGGACATTACCGAAGGCCACCGTCTGTACGAGCGCATCGAAGGCGTCCTGGTCAGCGAGGTCAAGCAGGGCAGCCCGGCCTGGAGTGCCGGCCTGCGCCCCAATGACGTGATCGTTTCGGTCAATCGCCAGCCGATCAAAAGCGTGGCCGAAATGCGCGATGTGATCGGCAACAGCTCGCAACTGTTGCTCAATATCCGTCGCGGTAACGGGGCCCTGTTCCTCTATCTGCGCTGACCCCTGCGCGCCAGTCGGCCGCCCTGGTCGACTGGCGCTTCTTATCTTTTGCGGGCGCTGGCCGACACTTCAGGGACTATACTGAAGAAAAATCTGTCGGGCTCACGCATCACCGGCCACGCATTCGCCAAATCAAACGCTGTGACCACCAACCAGGCTGAAAATCCTGTCCGGGCTTGTGTCCTGTTTTTGGTCCGTTCGGGGTTCCCGGTGCGGATTTGCCTGTTTCCGGCATGTCAAGCAAACCGAACAGTGGTATTTTACCCCTCATGAGAGAGCCACCCTCGACAATCGATCGCAGGGCAGAGCCATGTTGAGACTGGGTCTGCGCTCCTATCTGAACCGCCTCTGCCTGGGCATCATCGTACTGGGCACGGCGGTGGCCATCGTACTGTTTTTGTATATTCGGGATAACGAACAGCGGAACCTCGAATATCAGTTGCAGCTGGCTTTTGATGAGCACTTCAATGCGATTCATGCCGAAAGCGATATCGTGGATAAAATCATGCAGGCACTGCATGGACTGTATGACGCCTCCGAGGAGGTGGAGCGCGATGAGTTCCGCCGTTTCAGTAATGACATCGCCCTGAGCCACCATTATCTGAAGGCAGCCTTCTGGTTGCCGCGGTACGAACAGGCGCCTTTTACTTATCCTGTCGAATTCGCCGAACCCACCAGCTACCTCGTGACCCTGGGCGGGATCGATATGGCGGATGAGCCGGCTTTTCAGCAAAAGCTGGATGCTGCCGCGCGCGAACAACGGCTATTGGTACTCCCTGACCGACATAGTGGCATGACCGAATCGATGCAATCGATTCGTCTGTTTATGCCGGTCTACAAGGACGAGGGCCTGGTCCCGCGCGGGTTTATTATGTTGCTGCTGGATGTGGATGAGTTTATCGACGCCGCGCTTTCGCATCGAGCTACCGCCAAGCGTACCCTGGACATTGCTATTACTCACGGTCCGGACAATCGTTTGCTGTTCTATCATCCCGCCGAACCGGATGATCAAAAGCCGGACATCTCGCAATGGATGCAACAGGAAGATGATTACCGACGCCCACTGCATATCCTGGAGCAGGACTGGACATTGCTGGTACGACCGGCCCCCGGGCACTATCCCGAGCCCCTGTCCCTGATGTCCTGGTTTGCCCTGTTCGCCACCCTGGCTATTACCTTTTTGATCGCCGGCGTACTCAACACCACCCTGACCCGGCGCAATTACGCTGAAACCCAGGTGGCCGAACACACTGCGGCACTGCGCAAAAGCGAGGAGCGACTGGCCCGCCTGTACGACATCATCTCTTCCAACCTGGACTTTGCCGACAAGACCCGCCGACTGCTTGCCTATGGCTGTGATCAGCTGGGTCTGCAATACGGTGTGCTGTCGCATATCCAGCGAGGGCAATACCGGGTTTTATACGCATGCTCACAGAAGCAGGATCTGCAGGAAGGCCAGGTTTATTCATTGCATCAAACCTACTGCGGGCAGACATTAAAGAACCACGCCATCACCACCGTGACACATGCCGGCATGTCGGGATGGCGCCACCTGGATTGTTATCAGCATCACGGGCTGGAAACATATATCGGAACACCCATATACACCGCTGGTCAGCTGTACGGCACCCTGAGTTTCTCCGGCACCGAGCCCCGTGTTCCGCCCTTCAGCCAGTCGGAGCAGGAACTGGTACAACTGATCGCACAGTGGCTGAGCATGGAGCTGGTGCACATCCAGTACGAGGATCAATTACTGGAACAGCGCAACACCATCCGTCATATACTGGAGAGCACGGCCGAGGCGTTTGTCGCCGTGGACCGTTCTCAAACCATCCTGTATGCCAACTCACTGACACAGGAACTGCTCAAGCTGGATACGAGCGATCTGGTCGGCCAGCATTTACAAACGGTGGCCCCGCAAACCCGCGAACTGTTCGGTGCCGCACTGCAGAATGCACTGGAGAACGAACAGTCATGCCAGTTTGACCGCTATTATCGGGACAACGGCAAGTGGCTCGAAGTGGCCATTCACCCCACCTTGCAGGGCGCATCCATTTCGTTGCGCGATATTAGCCAGCAAAAAGCCAATGCCGAGATGCTCTCGCACACGCTCGGTATCAAGAATGCGATTCTCAACAGCGCCAACTTCACCATCATTGCCACCGATGTGGATGGCACCATCATGAGTTTCAATCGTGCGGCTGAACGTATCCTGGGTTATTCCGCCGGGGAGATGATCGGCAAGCAAACCCCGATCATGTTTCACGATCCCGAAGAGATCGCACTGCGCGCCCGGGACCTGAGCGAGAAGCTGGAAGTGCCAATTGCGCCGGGCTTCGAAGCGTTTGTCGCCATGGCACGGCGCGGAATCCCCGACGAACACGAATGGACCTATATCCACCGCGACGGCAATCGCATTCCGGTGCTGTTATCGATCACCGAAATGACCGATGAACAGGGGAACTGTATCGGTTATCTCGGCATCGGGGTCGACATAACCGAGCGCAAACGCATTGAGCGCATGCGTGACGAGTTTATTTCCACCGTCAGTCACGAACTGCGTACGCCGCTAACCTCGATTCGCGGTTCGCTCGGGCTGTTGAGCGGTAACCTGGGTGAACAACTGCCGGATCAGGCGCATTCACTGATCGAAATCGCCGAACGCAATACCGAACGCCTGTTGCATCTGATCAATGATATTCTCGATATTAACAAGCTCGAATCGGGCAAGATGGCCTTTACCTACGAACCGCTGCAGCTGACCGGTTTCCTGCAACAGGCAATCGAGAACAACCTGGCCTACGCCCGCGAATTCAACGTGGAACTAAAACTGGCGGCCAAACCCGCCATCGATACGGAACTGTATGCCGATGAACACCGGCTGATGCAGGTTATGAACAATCTGCTTTCCAATGCCGTGAAGTTTTCCCATGCCGGCGGTTCGGTGGAGATCGAGGCCCGGCATCAACAACATTTCGTGCGCATCAGCGTGACCGATCACGGCAAAGGCATTCCCGCCGACTTTCGGGACAAGATTTTTCAACGCTTCAGCCAGGCCGACGCCTCGGACAGTCGCAATACCGGCGGTACCGGTCTGGGGCTGAGTATCGCCCAGGCCATCGTCGAGCAACACGGCGGCCAGCTCAACTACGTCAGCCAGCCGGGCATCGGTACCACCTTCTATTTTGATTTGCCCGTCTATCAACATCAGTCGATCACCCGCATCAAGGATCAGATCATCAGCCTGAGCCCGCCGCAGCCCCATCGCCTGCTGATCTGCGATGACGATCCGGACATCGCCGGCCTGTTGCAACTGATGCTCGCCCGTCACGGTTACCAGAGCGATCTTTGCGCCACGGCCGCCGAAACGCGCGAGGCACTGGCACAGCAGCACTATGACGCCCTGTTGCTGGATATTCTGCTGCCCGATCGCAACGGTCTGGATCTGATTCGCCAGTTGCGCAGCGCGGAAGCCACCCGCTCGTTGCCCATCATTGTTGTCTCGGCCATGGCCAACGAGGCCCGTAACCAGCTTGAAGGTGGTGCCGCCGATATCGTCGACTGGCTGGACAAACCGCTGGATCAGGACCGCCTGCTCGACTCGGTGCGCCGGGCCCTGCTGCATCTGCCGGACAAAGCCCGGGTGCTGTACGTGGAGGACGATCCCGACCTGCAAAGCGTGATCGGCCGTATGTTGCAGGAACAGGTGGCCCTGTTTCGTGCCAGCAGCCTGCAGGAAGCCCGGGATCAGCTGACCGGGCAGAATTTCGATCTGATTCTGCTGGATGTGGGCCTGCCCGACGGCTCGGGGCTGGAACTGCTGGAACAGCTTCGGGCTCAACAGCCGCCGCCGGCCACGGTGATTTTCTCCAACCGGGATCTGGAAGCGGACGTGACCCGTCAGGTCAGCGCCGCCCTGCGCAAGAGCGACACCTCGCAACAGACCCTGCTGGAAACCCTCGCGGCCTGTCTGCAGCAGCGCACCCGCCTCGAACAGGGCACATCAACCGACAAGGAACCGGCATGAGCGAATTGCGTAAAATTCTCTACGTCGAGGACGAAGCGGATATCCAGACCATCGCCCGCCTCGCCCTGCAGGACGTGGGCGGCTTCGAGCTGCAGATCTGCAGCAACGGCAGCGAGGCCCTCGCCACGGCGGAACAATACGCTCCCGATCTGCTGATCCTCGATGTCATGCTGCCCGGCATGGACGGCCCCAGTACCCTGGCCGAGTTGCGCAAACTGCCTGCCCTGGCCGAAACCCCGGCCCTGTTCATGACCGCCAAGGTCCAGCCCCAGGAGCTGGAGCAACTGCGCGCCCAGGGCGCCGCCGAGGTCATTACCAAACCGTTTGATCCCATGACCCTGGCCGAGACGGTTCGGCAGATCTGGCAAAAAATCTGATATTTTTTTCGGTTTTTCAATCGCTTGGCGGGGCTTGAAATCCCGTGCCAAGATCTTATGTGGGCAATAACTGAGGTAATTACTAGGTCTATAAAAGAATTATTGGCTTACCTTGACATAATTTATACAGCTACTATATTAGTAATTGTTAAATAACTAACTCTGTAACGGAGGTGAGCAAAATGGCTGGCGATTTAATCAAGAATTTCCCCCATGATGGCGTGGTTACTGTCAACCGTGTCATCCTGAAACCTGAATACTCGATTGACGATCTGCAGGAGCGCGTCGCGTTTCTGTGCGAAAACGTCAAGACCTATCACTCCGACACCGGCTTTGTCGGCGGCTTTGTCTGCCTGAACAGCGGATCGGTCTCCAACGAGGGTTCGACCATCGGCCAGGCGGTCGAAAGTCCCCTGAAGGAAAAGGAAGCGCTGATTATCACCTTCTGGAACACCTTCGAGGACCACGAGGAATCCCACAAATCCGAGACCTTCCAGCCGCTGTTCCAGCAGGTCCTGGAGCTGTGCGAAAACGGTAACGAGGAAATTGCCTACGAAATGCTCTGGTCCGGTGCCGCCTATTCACCGGAAGAAGCCGAGGCGGCCCGCAAGGCCAAGGAAGAAGCGGCATAAACCAAAAGGCGCCCTTCGGGGCGCCTTTTGTCAGTGACCAGATTCTAGGTACTAGGAGCTAGTCGCCTGTGAAAGCGCCCTCCGGGCGCTTTTTTTGTGCCGGCAAAAACAACAGGCGGAGCCATCCGAAACCCGTGGCCATGAAGGATTCCATGTTCTTTTGCAAATCTCTTCCTGCAGTATAGCCAGGATAGCCGGATGTATGAACAACCACAAAATTGTTGCATGATTATCAGAACCCGCTATCCTTCTGATAAATATTCATTTGAGATAAGCCGTCAGAATCAAGCTGGCGGATTACATCTCTGGCATTAGATACCTGTCGCAACAGGTTCAGTTCAAGGACTCTCGACGTCAGAATAATCAAATTAAAAGGAGATAGTCGATGAAAAGGATTTTTTTAATATTCACCAGCCTGGTCTTGCTTATCATCGCAGTCATCTTCATTCCCTATGAGAATTTAATTCAGTCTGCACCTGAATCCTCGTTGGTCAGCCAAAAAACTATCGACGAAACATTGCTGGTACCCGCACCTGCCCTTCCACAGGTAAAAGAACCAGATGTCGAGAGCTTAAATCTCGAACTGCGTAACCTTTTGCAAAATGAGGAATATGCAAAGCTGAACAAAAAGCTGGACGAACTCCTGACAGCCAGCTTGAAAGATATCTCTCATGAAGAGGAAGTATTCGAGGCATATGACGCATTTGATATTGAAGACATTGATTACGAGCCATTATTTGATACGTGGGTTGAACAATACAGCAGCCACTATCAGCCCCGTCTGGCCAGAGCTAATTACTTTTACACAATGGCCTGGCAGGCCCGTGGCGGGAAAGTTGCCAGTGAAACCGAACAGCAACAATTCGATCGTATGAGAGCCTATTTCGAAAAAGCCGCGATCGATATCAAAACAGCACTGGAGAGCAACAGCCAGGCATATGTTGCGCATGAAATACTTATTGGTATCCTCGGGAGCCAGAGTGGTCCAAATCCACTAATAAAAGAAGTGCTCGATGCCGCCATCAATATTCAGCCTGCTACTTATAGAGTACGACTCAAATATCTACATTTTCTTACCCCGCGTTGGGGCGGCTCCTTTGAGAAAATGGAAGCCTTCGTCAATGAATCACTGAAACTTGTCAACCAAAACTCAAAACTGAACTTGCTGGAAGCACGCATTTATACCGAAGCGGCATATACCAACTACCTTGACAGAAAATATAGTGTTGCCGAGGAGATCTATGGTAAGGCCCTCAGTTATGGCGACAGAGCCGAAACCTACCTTGACCGGGGGAAAACTCGCTACAAACGCGAAAATTATCGTGCTGCACTGGAAGATCTGAATAAGGCTATTAACCTAAATACGGATAGTGCTGAGTACTATTATTGGCGCTCCCAGATTCATTCCAAATTGGAAGAATATGACGCGGCAGCTTCCGATATTGCACTGGCCAGATTACTGGCACCATGGGACGAAAGTATCCTCTCCGAAAGGGACTGGTTGGCAGACAAGATGATTCGTCTCGGATATGAATTCAACAGAGCCGGGAAGCAACAGGCAGCTATCGAAAAGTTCAGTGCGGCATTGAGTCTTGACCCAACCAGAGCGGACGCCTATTACCGGAAGGCGAAAACACAAATCAAACTCAACAAACTGGATCCGGCACTCAATAATGTCAAATTGGCAATAGAATACGATCCCCACAGCTTTGGCTATTACCAGTTACTGGACTGGATACTGGCGCAACGCAAAGACTGGGATCAGATCATTTCATACTGGGACAAATATATTGCCCTTCGCCCTGACGATGACGCGGCCTACGTCGAGCGTGGCGGTGCCTATTATCACAAGGGCGATATGAATTCTGCGGTCGCTGATGCCAAAACCGCCGCTGACATGGGTAATCCCCGGGGCCAACAAGCCTACGACCGTTTCAAACACCTGGCGAACTGAATCGAAAATAACCTGGTCACACATCAATAACACACAATTAGTGCGTGCTTTGAGCCGCCGGCCAACCCGGATAACAACCGGTGCCCTGCGGGGGCCTTTTGTCAGGGGCGAGGAGCTAGTCGGCTGTGAAAGCGCCCGCCGGGCGCTTTTTTTAGACTGAGTCAATGCGCCAGACCTGGCCACTTACTTCGATTCAAGGTTGTGTCACGTAGGCTATCGCCAACGTGACCTACGCGACTAGTCAAGACTAGGACCTAGCTCCTAGAATCTAGCCCCTGATTCTAATGCCCTCATAAATATCCCTGTTGTTCTGCCCCGAAGGCAGTGGTGTATAGTCGTGCGTCTAATAATTTCGCCGGGCTGCACGGCAGCCGGATTCCCGCTCTGCGGGCCCTCCCCGACGACGGCAGCCCGAACCAAAAAATGCCCACGCGGCCCAACCTTGAGGAAGGACGGATGATTAAACCTATCGGTAGCAACGAGCTGCAACCGCGCTTTGTCTACGACTCAACCAAACACGAAGCCTTGAGCAAAGAGGCGCAATCCCTGCCTTCGGTGGTCATCAGTTCCCAGGCCGCCGGTAACGCCGTGATGATGGGCGGCGGCTACTTCAACCCGCTCAAAGGCTTTATGAATGTAGCCGACGCCATGGGCGCCGCCGAGAAGATGACCCTGACCGACGGCAGCTTTTTCCCGGTGCCGGTTCTCTGCCTGCTGGAGAACGTGGACGAGCTCAAGGACACCAAACGCATCGCCCTGCGCGATCCCAATGTCGAAGGCAACCCTGTCCTGGCTGTGATGGATGTCGAGGCCATCGAGGAAATCTCCGACGACCAGATGACCACCATGACCCAGAGAGTCTATGGCACCACCGACATGGAGCACCCCGGTGTGGCGGCCTTTAACAGCCAGGGCCGTTTCGCCGTCTCCGGCCCCATCGACGTGCTGAACTTCAGCTACTTTCTGACCGACTTCCCGGATACCTTCCGCACCGCCGTGGAAATCCGCAACGAGATCCAGGAACACGGCTGGAACAAGGTCGTCGCCTTCCAGACCCGCAACCCGATGCATCTGGCCCATGAAGAGCTGTGCCACATGGCCATGGATCGCCTGGGCGCTGACGGCCTGGTGATTCACATGCTGCTGGGCAAACTCAAGCCCGGGGATATTCCGGCGCCGGTCCGTGACGCCGCGATCCGCAAGATGGTGGAACTCTATTTCCCGCCCAACAGCGTGATGGTCACCGGTTATGGCTTCGACATGCTGTATGCCGGCCCGCGCGAAGCGGTCCTGCACGCTTATTTCCGCCAGAACATGGGCGCCACCCACTTCATCATCGGCCGCGATCACGCCGGTGTCGGTGATTACTACGGTCCCTTCGATGCGCAGAAGATCTTCCACGACGAAGTGCCGGCGGGTGCGCTGGACATCGAGATCTTCGAGGCCGATCACACCGCCTGGTCGAAGAAACTGAACAAGGTCGTGATGATGTGCGAAGCCCCGGATCATACCAAGGAAGACTTCGTGCTGCTCTCCGGCACCAAGGTCCGCGAGATGCTGAGCAACGGCGAAGCGCCGCCGGCGGAATTCTCACGCCCGGAAGTGGCCAAGATCCTGATCGACTATTACACCAGTAAAGACGCCTGATCAGGCATCACCAGCGAAGCACCGAAAGAGGCACATCATCTGGTGTGCCTCTTTTTTTGTGCCCAGGAAATAAACGCAAAGAACGCAAAGACGCAAAGGGCGCAGAGGAAATATTTATTTTGGGAAAAGACATGACTTATACTGCATTCCTGACTAAACCACCGAAGCACTGAAGACACCGAAGTGAATTCAGTGTGGGTAGTGATTTTTACTTATGCCCTTTGGAAAATTCCAGGCATAAAATATTCCGCAGTGAATTAAAAGCGGGTAATACCAAAAAATAACTTCTTTGCGTTCTCCGCGTCTTTGCGACCTTTGCGTTCATTTTTCAGTGAACATGAACAGTGGATATACCCAAGGTATGCCGCGATAGCGTTTACCGAGATGCACAAAAAAAGAGGCACACCCTCTGATGTGCCTCTTTGCATTACCAGTGTAAAGACCGGGTGTTATATCTGGCTGTCCGCGCTGGTGCGATAGGCGCCGGATTCGCTGGCCCGTTCGTACTGGTCGAGCTGTTTCATGACCAGGGCCATGGCCTCGGTATAGGGCACGGTGCCCTGTTTGCGAATGATCTCCTGGCCTTCGGCGCTGACCGCATAACGAATGAAGTCGCGGATCTTTTTATCGGTAGAACCCCGTTTGGTCACCAGGTATAACGGGCGATAGAGCACATAATCCCCGTTTCGGATCTTCGCATAGCTGGGTTCATGGTCGTTGAGCTTGAGGATCTTGATATCACGCTTTTTGGCGCTGCTGATACCGGTAACCCCCAGGCCATTGATGTTGCCCATAACCCCCTTTTCCACCGGGCCGGAAGATTTGACCACATAGGTAGCCTTGAACTCCTGGTCGAAATTGTTGAACACCAGTTCCCGCAGGGTGCGACCGACCCCGGACATCTTGCCCCGGCGCACGTAGAGTTCAATCGGCGCATCGGCACCGCCCAGTTCCTTCCAGTTGGTAATGTTACCCAGATACACCTGCTTCAGTTGATCGAAGGTAATGTTATCCACCGGGTTGTCCTTGTTGGTCACCACCACCAGCGCATCCCAGGCCACCGGAATCTGATGGGCATTGCGTTCGTCATCGCGACTCTCCAGCGAGGTTCGACAGGCGCCGCCGATATCGATATTGCCCGCCGCGGCATTACGAATGCCCTTGGTGGCGCCGCCACCGCTGAGGCTGATATTGATGCCGGTCTTGGCCTGGTAGGCTCTGGCCAGCTCGGCCATGAAGGCTTTTTTGGTGATCCCGCAACCCGCCCAGTTAATATCCGCCTGTTGTGTCTGTTCGGCAGTGGCCACCGCCGACAGGCCGAATAAGGCGGCTATCAACCATAAAAAGTGAAAACGTTTCATTGCGACATCTCCTGCAGTGGATATGTGTCTCATATCATCATCGACAACTTTACGGGTTAACCCTAGGTCCGACTGACAATACTGTGTAAGACGTCACACAAATTGCTTTATTCCAGACAGTTGTTTTTAACTATATTTAAATATACTTAACTGCTTGCCTATCAGTTCGTACGGCAAGTCAGGATCAAAAAAGGGGCTTTGCAGCCCCTTTTTCGTTTGTTGTGTGGTTACGTTACGCCTGTCTCAGACATGCCAGCCATATTCATCCGCCTTCTGCCGGGCCAGTGAGGGCACGTCGGTGGCAACGAAATGCTTGTGCAGGATCTGCACGCCGATCATGTGATTGATGACCGCATCGAGCTTCACCTGCGTCGAGGCCGTGGTGTCCTCGGCCTCGTGCAGATCGAACAGCGCCTTGACCCCGGCCTTGTCCAGGATCCCGGCCTGCTCGATCGCCTCATCGGAGAGGTAATTATCAGACAGGGCCTTGAGCGCCGCCCATTTTTCCGGATCGGTATGCGCCGGCGGGGCCATGAAAGCGAACTTCTCGCGTTCGTACAGCGTCTTGGGCAGAATGCCCTTCATCGCCTCGCGCAGCACGTATTTCTCGGTGCGCCCCTTGATGCGCATGGAAGGCGGCAACTGGGCGCAATACTCGGCCAGGTGATGGTCCAGAAACGGCGGCCGGGCTTCCATGGAGTTGGCCATGTCGACCCGATCCCCGCCCCAGGTGAGGATCTGGCCCTCCAGCATGGTCTTGATCCAGACGTACTGGGCCTTGTCGAGCGGATGCCGGCCTTCGAGCATGTCGCCATCCAGCGCCTCGGCAATGGCCTGACCGGGGGCATAGCCCTCGACTTCCTGGCGCAGGGCCGGTGACAGCAGGCCGGGCACATGCACCGCCGAAGCGAGCCAGGGCTGCAGGCAGCTGGGCGTAAAGCCCATCAGTTCGTTCAGGGCCGGATCGCTGACTTCGTCCTCGGCCAGCATGGCGCCCTGGAACAACTTGTTGGCCTCGGCCAGAATGCTCTCCCACTCGGCCCGTTCGGCCGGCGACAGGGTATCCATGCCGTGCAAAAACATGTCGCGACGAAATGCCGGATAACCGCCGAACAGTTCATCCGACCCCTCGCCGGTGACCACCACCTTGTAACCGGCCTTGTTGACATGCCGGCTCATCAGCAGCTTGGCCACGCCCAGGGTGTTATAGATGGTGCGCTCGGTATGCCAGAGCGTTTCCTCGAAGTTGTCGTACAGATGGCCCGCATTGAGCAGCATCACATCCTGATCAGCCCCGACCGACTCCGCCATCTCGGTGGCAATCGGGGTTTCGTCATAATCGGCATCGTCGAAGCCGATGGTAAACGCCTTGACCGGTGATTGCTGACTGGCGGCGGCCATGCCCAGCGTGGAACAGGAGTCGATCCCGCCAGAGAGATAACAGGCTACCGGCACGTCCGCTTCCAGGCGCAGCTGTACCGCTTCCAGCAGTTTCTTGCGCACGCCTTCGATGTAGCTTTCCTCGTCATCGGTGTCGTTTTTCAGGCGTTCGCTCTGCAGGGGAAAATCCATGTCCCAGTATTTCTGGTCGGTCACATGGAACTTGCCGTGCTTGCTTTCGATGATGACCACATGGCCGGGTTTGACCTGATTGATATTATCGAAGGCGGTATTGCCCGGCACGGTGGTCTGCATCAACTGGTGAAACACGCCTTTGGCATTGAAGCGGCGCGGTACATCGGGATGGGCGAACAGCACCTTGAGCTCGGAACCGAATACGATCTTGTCGCCGGTGTTGGTCCAGTACAATGGCTTGATACCGAAACGATCGCGCACCAGCATCAGCCGATCGTGTTGTTTGTCATACAGGGCAAAAGCGAACTCGCCGCGCAAGTGGGGCAACATGTCTTCCAGTCCCAGCCGCGGATAGAGATGCAACACCATCTCCGAGTCGCTCTTGGCCTTGAAGCGCGCGCCTTTGAGGGTCAGTTCCGCGCGAATCCGTTTATAGTCGTAAAACTCGCCGTTATGGGCCAGCAGCAGGTTACTGTCCTGCGACAGAAAAGGCTGGCGGGCACGCTCTTCGTTGAGGTCGATAATTGACAGGCGGGCATGGGAAAAGCCCACTCCCTGCTCATCCAGTGTCTTGTAACCGAATCCGTCGGGGCCACGATGGTGCTGGATGGCCGCCATGTTGACCAGCAACTGCGGATCGATGGTCTGTTCGGGATTGGCGTGAAATATTCCGGCTATGCCACACATAATCTATTTAGTTAACCTCTATTAAATCGTGAGTCGTTAGGTCGTTAGGTCGTTAGGTCGTTAGGTCGTTAGGTCGTTAGGTCGTTA
>CAYOOC010000073.1:3798-14930 GCA_964405505.1 uncultured Thiohalophilus sp. | reverse complement strand
GGCTCCACAGATACCGAGGCGGAGCCGTTCAGGGTGACGGAGTCGACGGCTCTGTCCGCCAGCGCTGCCGGTGCCCAGCTGAGCCAAAACACGGCAAGCAGCATCCACCCCAGCCATTTGGCAGGACTTAAGAGCGAAAGCGTGGGGAGTGATGAGTCGGGCATAAATAAGTTATCGGCAATTAAGCCTTTTGATTTTAGCAATTCCGGTGCTTAGTATCGCGCCGTTTGTCGGCTATAAGACACTGATTATCCATCAATAATAATAGCGCGAGACCATCTCAGAGACCGGCTCTGGGCGCGGGTGGCTGCAATGCGGTGTCTAGGGCCGGGTCGCTGTCGTCATCAATCAGGATGGCGCACCATCACCTCGATTTGTCGCCGGGTGTCGTTGCCGGTAAAACTGCAATCTGCATCGCTTGTTATCCGGTAATAGTCATCGCCGGCCAGGGTCAGCGCCTGGCAGGTCAGGGTGGCGGTGCAGCCGTCCTGGGCCTGCGCTGTCAGGTTAATGCTGGCGCTGACGGCAGGGCAGCCGGGGTTGCTGCCATCCAGTGGCAGCAGCTGGGCGACGGCGGTCTGGGCGCCGGTTTCGGCGGCATAGAAGGTGCGGATCGACTGGACCTCGCTGGCCACCGAGCGCTGGCCGGTCTGGCTCAGGCTGACCATGGCGGTGCCGATCAGGGCCATGATGACGATGATAAAGATCGCGAGCGGGAGGCTGAAGCCGCCCTGGTGCCCGCAGCACCCTGCGTGCAGGGACGAGGGACGAGGGACGAGGGACGAGGTACACAACGAGTGTCCGGGAGATGATTGGCTCTTCGTCCCGGACAGAACGCTCGCGGCGCAGCTTGTCCTGTCACGTTTGTTTTGTTCGCGCAGGGCGTCACTCGGGCGCAAGCCGGAGTCCTGTGAGAAGTGGCAAGGCCTGGATTCCGGCCTGCGCCGGAATGACGGGGCCGGACCACGATCCCGTTGTTGATCGGTCAGCGGTGCGAGCTGCCGTTTATGTCGGATAAAAGTGAGGGTGTTATCAGGGCACATTGCGGATTTGTACCTCGTGCAGCAGTCTTACCCACTCGTTATCCTGTCTGACCCGCAAATCGAGGGTCACCACGCCGTTGCGTTGCAGGGAGCCGGGATCATACCGAAACGGCGTCACCGCCGTGCCGCCGTCGTTCAGCTGAAGGTTTTCGGCCAGCAGGTCCCCGCCGCCGGCCGGCGGAACCGGCTGGCTCGAGTTAATGCTGTAACTCTGGTAACGGCGCAGGTTCCCGTCCGTGGCCAGGCAATAGCTGACCGGCGGACCGGTCAGGAAAAACCGTTTGCGCGGTGACTGGTGGGTGAAGCGATGGTTGCCGGTGAATTGAACGATCCCGTTGGCCGGGTCGGAGTTGCCCGTATCGTAATCGGTCAGTGGCCCCGGGTTGTTATTGTCGTATAACGACTGCGTGACATAGGGATAGACCGCCACGTGGACCGGGGATTGCTGGGGCGGCACATAGGCCACACCCGCAAAAGAGATGTTGGCGGCTGTTGTGGGAATCGACTGGTAAGAGGAGGCACTGTCGACGGGAAAAAACTCGATGCACTGGGTGCCGCCGCTGTTGTCGACCCGGATGCTGTTGGGCAGCGCGTTACGCAGTTCGCGGGTGATTTTCTCTACCGCGACGCGGGCGGTGGAGGTCAGCTGATCGCGGCGCACCGTATCGCTGTAGGCCTCCATGCTGCGCACAATATACACTGCGGTGCCGGCACTGATGGCGCCGAGCACCACGATCACCACCACCAGCTCGACCAGCGTAAATCCGGATTGTCGGGATAAGCGTCGCATCAGAAATTGGTCCGGTAGACGGTGACGGGAATCTGCTGGTTACGGGGTGTTCTTATAATCAGATCAATGCGCTTGGCAAGCCGATCGTTTGCCAGGCCGAGTTCCGTGCCCGCATAGCTGATCGTCACACCCACGTCGTAGTCCGAATAGTTGGGCAATGGATTGTTATCCGCATCGGCGGCCTGCTGAAAAGCTGGGTGATGATAATCATCCACATCATCGAACAGGTCGCGGGTTTCGCTGCCTTCCGGGCCAAAGCTGGCCTCGGCTGTGCAGGTATCGCCTGCCGTACTGTCGCAGGGCGGCACACCGCCCTGGGGTGTGTTTTCGTCATATTTCTTGGCGCCGATCTCATCCAGGTACAGCTGGGCAATCTCCATCGCCCGCGTGTTGACCAGTGCCTCGGGCGCATCCAGCAGCGTCCGATTGATGACCAGCACCACGCCAGACAGTCCGACGGCCAGCACCACAATAAACACAACCATCTCAACCAGAGTAAAGCCTGAATTGCTGGCTTGTGAGCAGGGAACAGGACGAAGTTGTGTAGTTAGGGTTTGAGTCTCGCCCCTAGCCCCTAGAAACTCGCCCCTGTCCTTAACAGTCATGCGCATACCCCGTCGGTTCGATACATACCCGGCGGGTAATGCCGTTGGTAATGTTCAGTGTCAGCGGACCACTCAGGGGGCCGGAACCGTCATGGGCATCGCCGAGGGCGTCGTAGCTGATATTGGCGGCGGTGATGCTGATATCGCCCGGTAACGAGGTGGTAATCGGTGTCCCGCTACCGGGGGTGATGGTCACTTGTTTGCTGCTGTTGTTCGTGGTCAGTATCACCCCGCCACCCTGGTTCATCGCCAGTTGTTGCGCGTGACGGGCGGCGCTGATCACCTGGGCCTGGGCGGAAGACGGTGTCACATTACCGCGATCGATGAACCGCGAAATCGCCACCACCGACAGAATGCCAAGAATGATGATCACCGCGATCAGCTCCACCAGGGTAAACCCGGCTGTGGTGGTTGTTGGCAGTCGGCGAGTCATGGGATCAATAACGTTGCGAGGGGCGGCGTTGCCCCTGGGTTGACTGTTGGGCATAGGCCTGGCGGAACTGTTCGAGTCGCTGCTGCAATTGTGTCCCCAGTTCATCATGCCCGGTCTGTGTGGCCATCTCGGCGGTCAATTGTACGTAAGCCAGTAATTCCCGGCTCAGGCTGTGATAGGGATAGTCGAGGCCCGCCTGCAGTATAGCAAAGGCCTGTTCGGGCTGTTTCCGGCGTTGATAAACGTGCGCCAGGGCCAGACGGGCGGGCAAAAAACGCGGGTTGTTTTGCAGCGCCTGGCGATAATCGTCGATGATCCTGTCGGTATCGGCATCGCGCAGTTCCTGCAGCTGTCCCTGCAGATAGGGCGTATAGGCCTGATAGGGATTGAGTTCGGCGGCCGTGTCGAGCTTGTCCGCCGCATAATCGAGCAGATCCTCGCGTTTGGTGCTCTCTTTCGGCAGCAGGGCCACACTGCGCAGGAGCAGATCCGCATCGGCATAGAAATGGCTGTCCATATAGGGGGACAGTTGCTGGGCCCGCTCGTAGGCGAAATGCGCCTGTTGCAGGCGGCCGGTCGCCGCCAGGGCATTGCCTTTTTGATGAAAATGGTCCGCCAGCGCCAGGGTAACGAAATAGCCCGCGGCCATCAGCACGATCGCAAAACTCACCAGATAAAACGACAGCGGATGAAAATGGGGCTTCCAGGTGAAGCGCCAGGTGGGTGATGCGCTGTGCCGGGCAAACAGCCGATCCAGCCGGGCGAGGTAGAGACCGGCGACGATCATCAGCGGCAACACGTAGAAGTTATAGGTAAACGCGCTGTGCAGGCCAAAGGCCAGCAAGGCGCTGAACAGGCCAACGGCCTCGAAATAGACCGACGATGATATTGTGGCAGAACCGTTGCTGGCGGGTTGAAGGGTAGCGGTGCTGTCAGGAAGGCTTTCGGCCCGATAGCGCCACACCAGGCGAATGAATTGCCAGATCAACACGCTAATGATCAGTAACAGGAAAAACAGTCCCGGCAGGCCGGTTTCAGTGGCAATCTGCAGGTAATCGTTGTGCACGTAATAGCCGGCGCTTTTATCCTCCAGGCTGCCTGAAGCCGGCAGTTTGAGAAAAAACGCGCCCAGGCCGATGCCACTGAAGGGCTGGGTCTGCAGCATCTCCCAGGCCGGTTGCCACAGGGCAAAGCGCGGATTGCCCGAGGTCTCGGGATCGGTCAGGGTTGCCATACGTGAGACCATGTCGCTGCCGCCAAAACCCGACAGCTTGCTATAAAGCATTGAGAGCACAAACCCGCCGGCCAGCCAGCCCGTCAGTGCCGCGAGGCGTCGTCGACCGGCCGGTCGCCAGAGCAACAGGCCAAGGACTGCGATCCCCAGGGCAAAGGCCAGCAGGGCGCCGCGACTGGCGATGATACCCAGCACAAATGCGAACAGCAGCAATACCGGCCCGCTGACATTACGAACAGGCTTATTGTCACCGGCGAGATAAATCGCAGCCAGTGGGAATAGGGCCAGGTTAATCAATGCCGCCAGGGAGTTCTTGTTATAAAAACTGGCATCCGGGGCTATGTCGTAAATCAGTTGCTCCAGTGTCCCCCATAACGCCAGCCCCACTACCGCGATCAGTAACAGGGTGAAGTTCCACCGCCAGCTGGTGTCGGCATCGGGCAGCAACAGGTAGATCGCCACGATCAGGGCAAACGCCCCGACCCACCAGAGATTCATCACGCCCAGGTACGGCACAGGGTGATAGATCAGGCTGAATCCGAGAAAGCCGAGAAACAGCCCGACTGCGATCGTCAGCGGAGTGATGACAATCGTGTGATGGCGGTGATAGCCGTGCAGCAGGGCCAGCAGCAGCCAAGCAAACAACGCTACTAGTGCAAGGGCATAGTACTGAAGAAATAAACCGTTAAATACCAACGCGGCCACAAAGGCGGTCAGTAACAGTAAGCTCGAGATGCTTGCCGTTCTGTATTCGGCAAGCTGGGTTGCAAGCACGTTCATGAAAGCAACAATAGAGGCAGTCTATGCTGCCTCTATTGTAATACTGGATTTAACAGCCCGAGATTGTGGTTGTTACGGGGTCATTAGCCAAATCCGGATCGTAGGTGACTCGGCAGTTAGTACCACCGCCAGAAGTAGGTTCATAGGTGATAGTTGTGTTCCATGAGCCACCGCTTGTGGGTGTAACTGTAAATCCGTCAGGATCAGGCATGGCAGTACGAATACCTGTATCCTGACCATCAGGGCGACCACCTAGCCCTGCGCCACCACCTGTAGTACAAGCAGCGTCGCTGGTATCTTCACAGAGTACGGAAACGTTTGTTCCGCCCATGGAAATGGAAATAGCACCCTTATCACCATTAACCACATACTGCGCCTGACCCAGTGCCGCAGCGGCACGCAGGCCCCCGGCTACACCCTGCACACTGGCTTCGCGGGCGTCGGTGGTCACGTCGATGAATTTGGGCAGCGCCGTGGCCGCCAGCAGGCCGAGGATCACGATGACCACGACCAGTTCAATCAGGGTAAAACCGCGTTGTTGTTTCATGAGAATCTCCAGAGTATCGATTGTGTGGCAACCGCGGTTGCCGGGATAAGCCCTTCTGCCGCAGCAGAAACAAACATATTCAATAATTTAGCGTAATTATATCAAGTAATCTAGCAAGATGGGTCAAATTACAAGACCCTGGTTAAGAATATCGGCAAAACCGGGTGGAATTGAAACATTTTTGTTCACTACAACAATACAAATAGTATGACTATAGAAGCCAGAAAGACAATGCCACCGAACAAGCGGGGGGCGCGTGCGGCAACATTGTCCAGGGCCGTGGTGTTATAGCCCATGCTGGCCGGACGCTGTCCGGTGGTGATCCAGCGGTTGGCCTGTTGTTCCAGGCCCTTGATATTACTGGGGCGAATCAGGACCACCAGGCCGATATACAGCGTGAAAATCCCGATCAACACGAGAAAAATCCGCAGCGCCTCCAGCAGCCAGCCCCAGATGTCGGTGGGGAGAATGCCGGGCAGAATGCTGGCATAGTTCTCCAGCGGGAAATCGAAAAACAGCCGATAGAGCAGATAGCCGGAACCGACGACGAGCAGCAGGCCATAAAGCTTGGCGTGGCGGTAAAAGTAGCGCTCGATGTGAAATTGTCTGTCCAGAAACTGTCCCAGCCGACGGAGGGACAACCACTGGCTGAGTGAACGGTTAAAGCGCAGGCCCAGGTTGGGGCTGACAAGCAGTAACAGTCCGTACAGCGCGGCCAGGACAAGCAGTATGCCCAGCACCGTCAATGTGCCCTGTAACAGGGTCGAATCCAGAACAGAATTATTATTGTTCATTTTGGAAATTCCCATTGGTAATTTTCCAGAGGGACCAGATTCAGCCCGGTCACCTGGGTGGTACGGTTATCATTCGCCAAAACCAGCTCGATGCGGTAGCGCACCCGGGCTGGCCCGGGCAACGGGCTGCGAAAATAGTCGGCAAACCGAATCCGGTAAACCAGTGCCGATGTGTTGGTATCGAAATACCAGACCCCGTTTTCGAAGACCCGGGATTCATCCTCGATCTCGCCAATATAGTTCTCCGGCGGCTGGGCGAGCAACGCGATGGGATTGCTGTTTTGCAGGTTGTTAATGGTGCGGATCTCGTCGCGGGCGACCCGTTTGGCCACTTCCAGCCCCAGACCGCTGCGCAGATTGCCGACCACGGTCTGCACCATGGCACGTTCGGCGTCGACGCGGTATTCAAGCAGGCGATCGATGGCGGCGATACCCAGAATGGAAATGATCAGAATGACCAGAACCAGTTCCAGCAGGGTGAAACCCGTTTGTCGGAGGCGACATCGCACCGGCAAATTCATCAACCTCCCCGCACCGCGGACATAAGATCCCACATCGGCAAAAAGACGCCCAGCGCCAGCACGAAGACCATCGCACCGAGGATCACGATCAGGATCGGTTCCAGCGCGCTGCTCAGGTACTTGAGCCGATAATCGACCTCGCGATTGTAGAATGCGGCGACATTATCCAGCATTTCGTCCACCGCGCCGGTCTCCTCGCCCACGGCGATCATCTGCAGGATCAGCGGGGTGAACATCTCGCTGTGGGTGGCGGTGCGGGTCAGTGACTCGCCCTGCTCCACACCGGTACGCATGCCCTGGATGCGGCGTTCCACATAGGCGTTGTCCACCGCGTTGCCGACCACGGTCAGGCCCTGGGTCAGCGGCACGCCGGAACGCAGGGTCATCGCAAAGGCGGTGGCGAAACGTTGCAGCAGGGCCTGGTGCAGGATGATGCCCACCGCCGGCAGTTTGAGTTTGTAGCGATCCCAGGTGAGCCGGCCATTCTCTGTTTTGAGCCAGGCACGCAGGCCAAACAGGGCCCCGGCCAGCACTGCCGCCAGCACATACCAGTACGTGACCATGAAATTGGACATGCCCACCAGCAGGCGGGTCTGCCACGGCAGTTCGGCATCGAACTTGGCGAAGATACCGGCGAAGGTCGGAATCACAAAAAAGTTGATCACACTGATAGCAATGGCGATCGCAACAATCACGAACACCGGATAGCGCATGGCGGTCTTGATCCGATCCCGGGTGTCCTTTTCCCGTTCCAGGTACTCGGACAGCTGCAGCAGCGCGTCGTCCAGGTTCCCGCTGTGCTCGCCGACCTGCACCATGCTGATGAACAGATCGGAGAAGACATTCGGATGGCGGGCCATGGCCCCGGAGAGATTGAGCCCCGACTCCAGTCCGACGACCAGATCGCGGATCACGTCCTGCAGATAAGGGTTGTCGATATTATCGGCCAGGCCGTTGAGCGCGCGAATGATGGGCACGCCCGAGCGCATCAGGGTATACAGCTGGCGGGCGAACAGGATCATGTCGTCCAGTTTTGGCCGGCGGCTGGCGCGCCATTTGCGATAGCGCTCGGCCAGGGAGGGACTACGCGGTCGGGATTCGGTGATCTCGATGGGGGTGACGCCGCTGTTCAGCAGCTGGCTGGCGGCACCGTCCACTGAGGGGGCCTCCACGCTGCCGTTGATGGCGCTGCCGGCGCGATCCCGGCCCCTGTAATCAAACCGGGGCATGGCTCGCTTCCGATTCGTCGCTGCCCTCTTCCGCCGGCGGGACCGGTAATTCGACCTCTTCCACGGTGCCGGTCACGCGCATGACCTCTTCCAGCGAAGTGACGCCCTGCAGGGCATAATCCAGCGCGTGGCGGGCGAACGGGCGGAAGGTATCGCTGCGTTTGGCCAGCCGGGTGAATTCCACCGAGTCGGAGCGGCGCAATGCGTTGGCCAGATCTTCGTCGACTTCCAGGTATTCGAAGACACCGATACGACCGTGATAGCCGGTGTTGTTGCAGTGCGGACAGCCGGCGCCGTGCACGAAGCGACTCTCGTCGATCTCGTCGCCCAGCGTATTGTACAGCCAGGCCAGCTCATTGGATTCCGGCTGATACGGCGTCTTGCAGCTGTCGCAGACCCGGCGCACCAGGCGCTGGGCGATCACCGCGCGCAGCGCGCCGGCCAGCAGATAGCCTTCGGCCCCCATGTCCAGCAGGCGGTTGACCGTGGAGATGGCATCGTTGGTATGCAGGGTCGAGAGTACCAGATGGCCGGTGATGGAAGCGCGCAGGCCGATCTGCGCGGTTTCCTGATCGCGCATTTCACCCACCAGCACGATGTCCGGGTCCTGGCGCAATGCGGTACGCAATACCCGGGCGAAGGTCAGATCGATGCGTGGATTCACCTGCACCTGGCTGATACGCGGCAGGCGGTATTCCACCGGATCCTCGACGGTGATGATCTTCTTTGTCGCGTCATTCAGTTCCGACAACGCGGCATACAATGTGGTGGTCTTCCCGCTACCGGTCGGGCCGGTGACCAGCACCATGCCGTAGGGGCGCTGAATCTGGTTGCGAAAGTGGTGCAGGATATCGTCGGTCATGCCCAGCTGTTCGAGCTGGAGCATGTCACCGGATTGATCCAGCAGACGCATGACCACCGATTCGCCGTACTGCACCGGCATGGTCGACAGGCGTACGTCGATGCTCTTGTCGCGCACGCGGATGTTGAAGCGGCCGTCCTGCGGCACGCGTCGCTCGGAGATATTCAGCCCGGCCATCAGTTTCAGGCGCGAGACCAGCGCATTGGCGATGCGCTTTTCCTTCATCACCTGCTCCTGCAGCACGCCGTCCACGCGCTGGCGAATGCGCAGCACCTGTTCGTCCGGCTCGATGTGAATATCCGAGGCGCCGATCTGCACCGCATCCTCAAACAGGGTCTGCAGCAGGCGCACCACCGGGGCATTGACCACGTCCTCGTTCTGCGCCATCTGGTTGAGATCGATATCGCTCTCATCCAGCTGATCGTCCAGCTCCTCGGCCAGGTTGCTGATGTCGGCAGTGCGCCGGTAGGTGGAATCGATGGCCGCCAGCAGGTCGGATTCGCGCACCACCGCCTGTTTGATATCGCGCTTGAGCACCTTGGCCAGTTCGTCAAAGGCGAAAATGTCGGTGGGATCGGCCATGCCCACCAGCAGGCTGTTATCAGGGTTTTGCTTGAGCGCGATCACCCGGTAACGGCGCGCCAGGGTCTCGGGAATCAGGCGCACCGTTTCCGGTTCATAGTTGTATTTTTTCAGATCGATGTACGGCAGGTTCAGCTGGGTGGAGAGCAGCTCCATCAGCTGTTGTTCGGTGACCAGTTGTTTGTGGATCAGGGTGCGGCCCAGTTTCTGGCCGGTCTTTTTCTGATCGGCCAGCGCGGCCATCAGCTGGTCTTCGCTGATCACACCGTTTTCGACCAGCAGATCGCCGAGACGGATTTTTTTGCGGGGGGCGGTGGTTGTGGCCATGCTAGCGGGCTCGTTTATTCACTCAATTGTTATATAACAATACGTTAGATGAAAGGGTTATCGGTTGCGAGCGGTTTTTTCTTTATATATATGGGCCGGAGAAACCGAGGCAGGCCGACATCGCGATAGCGGTGTCCGGCAGGCCACCCGGAACCGTAAGTTACCCGATACCGCTTCGCTTTATCGGGGCCTGCCAGATCAGGTAGGCCGGACATCGCGCAGCGGTGTCCGGCACAAGCCGCCCGGAATCGCAAGCTGCCCGATACCGCTTCGTTTTATCGGGCCTACCAGACCAGGCAGGCCGGGGCACAACCCGGCTATGTCTCAACTGCAGGAACCACCGGCGTCATTCAATCGCAGGCTGCCGGTAATCTGGGCCACATTGGCCAGGTTGTGGCGATTCATGTACTCCACAATACCGGCGTTGATTTTTGCGCAGATCAGCGGGTCATAGAACAACGCGGTTCCCACTCCGATGGCCGAGGCGCCCGCGATCAGAAATTCGATGGCATCCTCCGCCGAGTTGACCCCGCCCTGGCCGATGATCGGAATCCCGTGCTCTCGGGCGACCTGGTAAACCTGGTGCACCTTGAGCAGGGCAATGGGTTTGATCGCCGGGCCGGATAACCCGCCCTGGTTGTTGCCGATGATGGGACTGCGTGATTCGATGTCGATGGCCATGCCCATCATGGTGTTGATCACCGCAAAGCCGTCGGTGCCCGCCTCGATGCAGCGCCGGGCGTTTTCGGCAATATCGGTCTGGTTGGGCGAGAGCTTGGTGATCAGCGGCTTGTCGGTTACCTGGCGGCAGGCGGCGACGACGCGCGCGGACATGTCCGGGTCGTTGCCGAACGCCACCCCGCCCTCTTTCACGTTCGGACAGGAAATGTTGATCTCCATCGCGTCGATGGGCGAGTCGTCGAAGATCCGCGCCACCTCGATATACTCTTCCAGGGTGGAACCGGAGAGGTTGGCGATAAAGCGAGTCTCGGAAAAGTCCAGTTCGGGCAGAATGGTGTCGACCACGTGACGTGAACCGGGGTTCTGCAGGCCAATGGCGTTGAGCATGCCCATCGGGGTCTCGAAGATGCGGTGCGGCGGATTGCCCAGGCGCGGTTCCAGCGTCGTGCCCTTGAGACACACCGCACCCACATCCCGGTTGGAATAGCCGACCACGCGGGTATATTCCTCGCCGAAACCGACACAGCCGGACAGCAGGACCAGCGGGGTCTGGAACTCCATCCCGCAAAAATCGGTGCGCAGCAGCTCAAGCTCGTCATTGTTCATGGCGAGGCAAGATACCCGTAATGCGTCACGGGAACAAGTATTGGTGGATTCTGGCGTTAGCCAGGGGACGCCAGGAGTGTGGCTTCGGAGACAGGTGC
>CAYOOC010000073.1:0-3698 GCA_964405505.1 uncultured Thiohalophilus sp. | reverse complement strand
GTGGATTCTGGCGTTAGCCAGGGGACGCCAGGAGTGTGGCTTCGGAGACAGGTGCTAGGGGCTAGGTCCTAGGATCTAGCACCTAGACTCTAGTCCCTAGTTTTGTAGAGGTAGGCCGGACATAGCGCAGCGGTGTCCGGCAACAATCCGCTCAGCATCACGAATCATTACGGTATGATGGACAATCTCCATTGCCTGGTCGGATGCCATGTTCCACGTCGTTTTATACCAGCCCGAAATCCCCCCCAACACCGGCAACATCATCCGCCTGTGCGCCAACACCGGCGCGCATCTGCATCTGATCGAACCGCTGGGTTTCGAGCTGGATGATGTGCGCCTCAAACGCGCCGGGCTCGACTACCACGAATACGCCCAGGTCCAGCGGCACACCAGCTTCGACTCCTTTTTATTAGGCGCGCAGCCCAAACGGCTGTTTGGCTTCTCCACCAAGGGCAGGCGCAATGCCTTCGAAGTGACTTATCAGCCGGGGGACGCTTTTATATTTGGTCCCGAGACGCGCGGCCTGCCCGAAGAGATTCGTAATGGCCTGGGCGAGGACTTTGTGTTGCGCCTGCCGATGCAGCCAACCAATCGCAGTTTGAACCTGGCCAATGCCGTCGCTGTCATTGTGTATGAGGCGTGGCGGCAACAGGGGTTTGCCGGCGCCGGGAATCACACAGCGGAGACATGAATGGAAAACAACAGGGACGCCCCGGCACCCGCCGGAAGCCATGACTGGCATGCCCGCCCGGCGAAGGAGGTGCTGCAACAGCTGCAGAGCGGCGCTGAACAGGGGCTGAACGAGCCCGAAGTTACCCGCCGCCGCGAACAGTACGGCCCCAACCGCCTGGCCGAGACCCAACAGCGCGGCCCGCTCCAACGCCTGCTGGCCCAGTTCCAGAACCTGCTGATCTACGTGCTGCTGGGCGCGGCGTTGATCACCGCGCTGCTGGATCACTGGGTCGACACCGTCGTGATCCTGGGCGTGGTGCTGGTCAATGCCGTGATCGGCTTTGTCCAGGAGGGCAAGGCCGAGGATGCGCTGGCGGCGATCCGCAATATGCTCTCGGCCCACGCCATGGTGCGCCGCGGCGGGCGCCAGTTCAGCGTGCCGGCCGAGGAACTGGTGCCCGGCGACATCGTGCTGCTGCAGGCGGGCGACAAGGTGCCGGCGGATCTGCGCCTGGTCCAGGCGCGCGGACTGCAAATCCAGGAAGCCGCCCTGACCGGCGAGTCGGTCGCCGTGGAAAAAGCGACCCGGGCGGTGGCGGTCGATGCCCCCCTGGGCGATCGTTTTGGTATGGCCTATTCGGGCACGCTGGTCAGTCATGGCCAGGGTGCAGGCGTGGTGGTGGCCACCGGCGCCGAGACCGAGATCGGGCGCATCAGCGACCTGGTGTCACAGGTCGAAACCCTGACCACCCCGCTGCTGCGCCAGATGGCGGTCTTCTCCCGCTGGCTGACCGGGGCGGTACTGGGGCTGGCGGCGCTGATGTTCCTGTTCGGGATTCTGGTCTGGTCGATGACCGCCACCGAAATGTTCATGACCGTGGTGGGACTGGCGGTGGCCGCCATCCCCGAGGGGCTGCCGGCGATCCTGACCGTGACCCTGGCCATCGGCGTGCAACGGCTGGCCGGGCGCCACGCCATCATCCGGCGCCTGCCGGTGGTGGAAACCCTGGGCTCGGTCAGCGTGATCTGCTCCGACAAGACCGGCACCCTCACCCGCAACGAGATGATGGTGCGCAGCCTGGTCATCGCCGACGGAGCTTATCAGGTGGAGGGTGACGGCTATATCCCGCGCGGTAGCTTCGTGCTCGACGGGGAAGACGTGGCACCGGATCACTCCCCGGTGCTGATGCAGACATTACGCGCCGGCCTGCTGTGCAACGATGCCGACCTGGAACAAAAAGGCGAGCACTGGCAGGTGCACGGCGATCCCATGGAGGGCGCACTGGTGGCCGCCGCGCTCAAGGCGGGGCTGGAGGCCGGCTTCGAGCGCCAACGGTATCCCCGCGACGATCTCATTCCCTTCGATTCACAACACAAGTTCATGGCCACCCTGCACCACAGCCATGAGGGCGAGGCGTTTGTCTATCTCAAGGGCGCGCCGGAGCAGGTACTGGCCCGCTGTCGCGCGGTGCAAAGCGGCGACGGGCAGGAACAACCGCTGGATCAAACATACTGGCAGGCCCAGGTGGATCAACTGGCCGAGCAGGGCCAGCGGGTGCTGGCGGTGGCCTGCAAGCCGATGCCCGAACATGTGCACGAAGTCGATTTTGCCGATGTGGAATCGGATCTGCTGTTACTGGGCCTGTTCGGCCTCATCGATCCGCCCCGCGAGGAGGCGATCGAGGCAGTGGCCGTCTGCCGGCAGGCGGGCATCCGGGTGAAGATGATCACCGGCGATCACGGCGGCACCGCGCGCGCGATCGCCGCGCAGCTGAAACTCGATAACAGCGAAGCGGTGATCACCGGCCAGGATCTGGAAAAGATGGACGACGCCGAACTGGCCCGGCGGGTCGGCGAGGTGGATGTCTACGCCCGGGTCAGTCCCGAGCACAAACTGCGCCTGGTCACCCTGCTGCAGGAACAGGGCGCCATCGTCGCCATGACCGGCGACGGCGTCAACGACGCTCCGGCACTCAAGCGTGCCGATGTCGGCATCGCCATGGGTCACAAGGGCACCGAAGCCGCCAAGGACGCCTCGGAGATGGTCATCGCCGACGACAACTTCGCCTCTATCGCCCATGCGGTCGAACAGGGGCGCACGGTCTACGACAACCTGAAAAAAGCGATCGTCTTTTTGTTGCCGATCAACGGTGGCGAGGCAATGAGTATCCTGATCGCGGTGTTGTTCGGCTTCACCCTGCCGATCTCACCGGTGCAGATCCTGTGGGTCAACATGGTCAGCTCGGTGGCCCTGGCCATGGCGCTTGCTTTCGAGGCAACCGAATCGGATACCATGCGCCGCCCGCCCCGGGCTGCCAATGAGGCGATGTTGTCGGGCTTTTTGATCTGGCGCATCGCGCTGGTGTCGATGCTGATGGCCGCCGGCGTGTTCGGCATTTTCGGCTGGGCCACGACCCACGGCGCAAGCCTGGAAGAGGCCCGCACCTACGCGGTCAACACCCTGGTAGTGATGGAGATATTCTACCTGTTCAGCGTGCGCTTCCTGCGCACCCCCTCACTCACGTGGGCGCGCATATTCAATTCCCGTGCCGTCATTATCGCCGTGGTGGTCGTGGCCATATTGCAGCTGGTGTTCACCTATGCACCGTTCATGGAACATTTCTTCGATACGCGTCCGGTCGACTTCGTCCATGGCGTCGAGATCATCCTGATCGGCCTCGGCCTGTTTGCCATCCTCGAACTGGAAAAATTCATCCTGCGCCGCAAAAGAGATCCAACGCAGAGTCGCAAAGGCGCGCAGGACGCGAAGTAAAAATAAATAAACAGGGTAAATATGTAGTATGTAGGCTCGATATAGCGGAAGCGGTATCGGGCATCCGGCCGATCAAAATGATAGCCCTCCGGGCGTCCTGAATTTTGAAAGCGGGCTCTCGCGCCCGCGCGGCGAGTAACTTTCGTTTGCTTGTCCAAAAGAAAGTTACCAAAGAAAAGGACACCCGAAAGACACCGCCGCTCCAGCCATTTCCAATGGCTGAACCGGTCCCCTGCGCTTCTCGCTCCAGTCG
>CAYOOC010000072.1:12387-15063 GCA_964405505.1 uncultured Thiohalophilus sp. | reverse complement strand
CGACTGCGGCAGGGCGAAAAAAGCGCCGTCGTGGGTACGGCTCGGCACCAGATAATCGCGCGCGCCTTCCGGGGTCGCCTTGGTCAGCATGGGCGTCTCGATCTCGAGAAAGCCGTTGTCGTTCAGGTAATTACGAAACTCGGTGGTAATCTTCGAGCGCAACTTCATGCGCTGCAGCATTTCCGGGCGGCGCAGATCGACATAACGATAGCGCAGGCGGTGCTCCTCGGAGACATCTTCGTCATCGAGCTGGAACGGCGGGGTTTCCGAGTGATTGAGAATCTCCAGCTCCAGGCCCAGCACTTCGATCTGGCCGGTCGGCATGTTGGCGTTCTCGGTCCCCTCGGGACGGCGACGCACCCGGCCGGTGACCCGCAACACATATTCACTGCGCACCTTTTCCGCGAGCATGAAGGAGTCGGGCTTGTCGGGATCATAGACCACCTGCAGCAGCCCTTCGCGGTCGCGCAGATCAATAAAAATCACCCCGCCATGATCGCGACGCCGGTGAACCCAGCCGCAGACGGTGACTTGTTGATCGATATGAGATTCGTTGATCTCGCCGCAGTAATGGCTACGCATGAGAATTCGGGGCCTTGTGCTTGGGACAAGGCGGGAATCTTACGGATTGGCGGGGATCTGTGCAACCGGGGAATCACCCCGGTGGCACGCATGGGGCGGGTTTCAGGCGGTTTTCTTGCTGTCGCTGGTTTTATTCCCCTCGCCGGCCAGGTTCTTGCGATTGCCCGACTTGAAATCGGTTTCATACCAGCCACTGCCCTTGAGCCGGAAACCGGAAGCGGAGATCAGTTTTTTCAACGCCGGCTTGCCGCAGGCGGGGCATTCACTCAGGGGGGCGTCGCTCATCTTCTGGATGGCTTCGAGAACGTGATCGCATTGCTCACACTGGTATTCATAAATCGGCATGGGGCAGTTCCTCGTAGGCAAGCAGGTTAAGGGACCAGAGTCAGGTTATTATATAACCGGTTTGAGGCGGATACACCTGTTTAACATAAAATAGGACCGGATTTATCAGATTCAAGGCTCGACCGGGCAGTTGGGATTCGCCGCCCGGTGTGCCACAATCCTTTATTTCAAGCGGTTATAGCATGACACAATCCCCTTCCCCGGACGACAACGACGACAAAGCCCGGCTCAAACTACGTCGCGTGGCCATCGACACCTATCACGAAAACGTCGCCTACCTGCACCGCAATTGCGAGCTGTATCGCGCGGAGGGCTTTCAGGCCCTGAGCAAGATCGTCATCCAGGCCAATGGCCGGCGCATCCACGCCGTGCTGAATGTGGTGGATGACGAGACCATCGTCGGCACCGAGGAACTCGGCCTGGCCGAACAGGCCTTCGCCCAGCTGGACATGCAACCGGGGGAGCCGGCCTGGGTGATCCATGCCGAACCGGTCGAATCGATGGATGCGGTCCGTCGCAAGATCCGCGGTGAGCGGCTGTTGCGCGAGGATTACCAGGCGATCGCCAGCGACATCGCCGCCAGCCGCTATTCCAAGATGGAAATGGCCGCGTTTCTGGTGGCCTGCACCCAGTCAGGGCTGGACCGCGAGGAGACGCTCTACCTGACCCGCGCCATGGCCGACACCGGCGAGCACATGCGCTGGGATGCCCCCGTGGTCACCGATAAACACTGCATCGGCGGCCTGCCCGGAAACCGCACCACCATGCTGATCGTCCCGATCGTGGCCGCCCATGGCCTGTTGATGCCCAAGACCTCCAGCCGGGCCATCACCTCGCCGGCCGGCACCGCCGACACCATGTCGGTGCTGGCCAAGGTCGATCTCAGTCCACGCAACATGCACCAGGTGGTCAACAAGACCCGCGCCTGCCTGGCCTGGGGCGGGCGGGCGCACCTGGCTCCGGCCGACGATATCCTGATCTCGGTGGAACGGCCGCTGGGCATCGACTCCGAATCGCAGATGGTCGCCTCCATTTTGTCCAAGAAACTGGCCGCCGGGGCCACGCATCTGTTGATCGATATTCCGGTGGGCCCAACCGCCAAGGTACGCCATATGAGCCAGGCCCTGCGCCTGCGCAAACTGTTCGAATACATCGGCGATCGCATCGGTATCCATCTGGAAGTGGTCATCAGCGACGGCAGCCAGCCGATCGGCTGCGGTATCGGGCCCATGCTCGAAGCCCGCGATGTCATGCAGGTGCTCGAAGGCGATCCGGATGCGCCCAACGATCTGCGCCAGAAATCACTGCGCCTGGCGGGCCGGATCCTGGAGTTCGACCCGGACGTGCGCGGCGGCCAGGGCTACGGCATCGCCCGTGACATCCTCGAGGATGGCCGCGCCCTGCGCAAGATGCAGGAAATCATCGCCGCCCAGGGCAAGATCGACTACGCCTTTATCGCCGGCCCCCTGAACATCGAGATCAAGGCCGAGGATGATGGCGTGGTCACCGTCATCGATAACTTCCGACTGGCCAAGATCGCCAGCCTGGCCGGTGCGCCGATGGAACGCGCCGCCGGGGTGGACCTGCTCAAAAAGCTGGGTGACCCGGTGACCCGGGGCGAGGATGGCGCCAACGACACCACCGGCCGCGTCGTGCCGACGGCCAAGGTCGACTGGGGCCTGCCGCTGGTCGGCCAGAGCGGCAGCTGGAGCCATGTGATCGAGCCGCGCCTCGCCTTCACCTTCACCC
>CAYOOC010000072.1:0-12377 GCA_964405505.1 uncultured Thiohalophilus sp. | reverse complement strand
CCGCTGTATCGCATCCACGCCGCCTTCAGCGCCGACTTCAATTTCGCCCGCCATCTGGCCGAGCAGGACAGCGGCTACCGGATCGGTCACCCGGATGAGATCAGCCACACGTATATGGAAATCTGACCCGATGGGGATCGGCGTATGACACTCGTTCTCGGTTTTCCCGACGAAACGGCACCGGCGCAACGGCTGGCGGCGGCGTTGCGGCTGGAGTATGCCGCCATCGAGCTGCATCGTTTTCCCGATGGCGAAAGCCGTCTCACCCTGCCGCCGGCCCTGCCGCCGACCGTGGTGCTGTATCGCAGTCTGGATCATCCCGATGCCAAACTCGTCGAGCTGCTACTGGCAACCCGAACCGCCCGGCAGCTGGGCGCCGGGCGAATTATCCTGGTCAGTCCCTATCTGTGTTACATGCGCCAGGACATGGCCTTTCATCCCGGTGAGGCCGTCAGTCAGCAAATCATCGGTCGCTTCCTGGCCGAGCTGGTGGACGGGGTGATCACCGTTGATGCCCATTTGCATCGCATTGCTCACCTGAATGAAGCGATACCCCTGCCCCAGGCCCGTAACCTCAGTGGTGCGCCACTGCTGGGACAGTTTTTGGTGGAACAGAACCGTGACGCCCTGCTGCTCGGTCCGGACGAAGAGTCCCGCCAGTGGGTGGAACAGGTAGCCAGAGCCGGCGATTTTGATTTTGGTGTCGCCGACAAGGTGCGCCACGGCGATCGCCAGGTGGAGATTCATCTGCCCGATCTGGATTACCGGCAACGGCATGTGGTACTGGTGGATGACATGATCAGCAGCGGCCACACCCTGGCGGAAACCGCCGGCCAGCTATACCGCACCGGCGCCAAAAGCGTCGACGCCCTGTGCACCCATGCCCTGTATGACCTTGAAGCAGCCAGGATGTTAAAACAGGCCGGGATTGAGACTATCTGGAGCTGCGACAGCGTCCAGCATCCGAGTAATGCGGTACAGTTAGCCCCCCTACTGGCAAAGATCGTCTTGGCCATGCTGAACTAGGTTATGCGTTCACCCGGCAATTATCTGCTGCTGTTTTTTGTCGCCCTGGTGGTGATCCTGTTCATCCAGATCCAGATCTTCTCGCTGGTATTGAGCAAGCTCGGGCTGTCCCCCCATTCGGCCGCGTTGTTATTGATCACCACCCTGCTGGGCAGCGCGGTCAATTTGCCACTGGCCAGGGTCAAAGCCGAAAAGCCGCCCGAACCGCCACCGCAAATGCCGAGTTACTGGCCGTTCAAAATGCCGCCGTTCACCGGTTATACCGTTATTGCCATCAACGTGGGCGGTGCCATGGTGCCGATCCTGTTCTCCCTCTATCTGTTTCTCAGCCAGCCCCTGCCTCTGCCAAGCGTTCTGCTGGCCATTGGCATCGTCAGTGCCATCAGTTACGGCTTCAGCCGGCCCATTGCCGGGCTGGGCATCGGCATGCCGATCTTCATCGCGCCCCTGACCGCCGCCGTGATTGCCCTGCTGCTCGCGCCGGAACACAGCCCGCCACTGGCCTATATCTGCGGTACCCTCGGCGTGCTGATCGGCGCCGATCTGATGCGACTCAAGGACATCCCCAAACTCGGCACCCCCATCGCCTCCATCGGCGGCGCGGGGACCTTCGACGGCATCTTCTTCACCGGCATCATCGCCGTGCTGCTGGCCTAATCACAGAAAAGCCATCTCCGCCTGTTGAAACTTTTTTTCATATATCCTGGAAAAAACGCGGAGAATGCAAAGACGCAGAGGACGCAAAGTATTATTTTCAAAAACAGAGGTGAATACGAAGCGCACAGCATAATAAATAAAACTGTTTGCTGATGATTTCCTTCGTGTCTTGGTGTCTTCGTGGTTAATCTTTTCTTTGCGTCCTCTGCGTCTTTGCGTCCTTTGCGTTAAAATCGATTGCTCATAAAAGGCTATTCTCAAAACCATGAACAACATCAATAAAGAAAGGAAAAGCGTTCTGATTACCGGCTGTTCGTCGGGGATTGGCCTGTGCGTGGCGCGGGGGTTGCGGGAGCGTGGTTACCGGGTGTTTGCCACGGCGCGCCGCGAGGCGGATGTGGCGAAGCTGAACGAAGAAGGCCTGGAGAGTCTGCGGCTGGATCTAGATGATTCGGGGTCGATCAACGCCGCGGTCGATGAAGTGCTGGAGCGCACCGGCGGTACGCTGTATGCCCTGTTCAACAACGGGGCTTATGGTCAGGCCGGAGCCGTGGAGGATCTGCACCGTGACGTGTTGCGCCGGCAATTTGAAACCAACCTGTTTGGCTGGCACGAACTGACCAACCGGATATTACCGGTAATGCGTCAGCAGGGCTATGGACGCATTATTCAGAACAGTTCCATCCTGGGGCTGATCGCGCTGCCGTTTCGCGGCGCCTATAACGCCAGCAAGTACGCTATCGAGGGCCTGTCGGATACCTTGCGCCTGGAACTGCGCGATACCGATATCCATGTTTCACTCATCGAGCCGGGCCCGATCAGCAGTCGCTTTCGCGCCAACTCTTTTGCGGCCTATCAGCAGAACATCGACCGCGACAACAGCCCGTTCCGGGATCACTACCTGGCAATGGAACAGCGACTGACCAAAGAAGGCCCCGCCGTCCCCTTCACCCTGCCACCGGAGGCGGTATTAAAACGCGTCATCCACGCCCTGGAAAGCCGGCGTCCGAAACCCCGTTACTACGTCACCTTCCCCACCTACCTGTTCGGCACCCTCAAACGCTTCCTGTCCACCCGCCTGCTGGACAAGCTTCTTGCACGTGTATAGCTGACTCTCTGGGATAAAACGCCAAGGACGCAAAGAAATATTAACCACGAAGACACCAAGACACGAAGTGTGATTTTTCGTCTTGTTAGACGCGCTTTATAATTTCTTTATTTTTTTAAATAAAACTTTGCGTTCTTTGCGTCTTTGCGTCCTCTGCGTTTATTTCCACTGCTCTATCTATTATCAGGTTCGGATGCCGACGCCTTTGTTGAGCAGGTAGAGGCAGAACAGGTAGAGTGCGACGACGAAGCCGGTGATAATCAGCAGTGCCACGGTAATGTCGATGTCGGAGACACCCAGCATGCCGTAGCGCATGGCGTTAATCATATACAGGATGGGGTTGATCAGTGATACGTTCTGCCAGAACTGCGGCAGCATGTCGATGGAGTAGAATATCCCGCCAAGATAGGTCAGCGGGGTCAGTACGAAGGTGGGGATGATGGAAATATCATCGAAGCTTTTGGCATAGACGGCGTTGACAAAACCGCCCAGCGCGAACAGCAGCGAGGTCATCAGCACCACATACAATGTCACCAGAAGGTGATGGAGTTGCGGCTCGGCAAAGATAATGGAAACGGCCGTGACGGCCAGCCCCACCACCAGACCGCGCGCCATGCCGCCGGCGGCATAACCCAGCACGATAAGATAGTTGGGCATGGGCGAGATCAGCATCTCCTCCACATGGCGCTGGAACTTGGCGCCGTAGAACGAGGAGACCACGTTGGCATAAGAGTTATTAATAATCGCCATCAGGATGATCCCGGGGACGATATATTCCATGTAGGTCAAACCGCCGATATCCGACAACTGCGAGCCGATCAGATTACCGAAGATAATAAAATAGAGTCCGGTGGTAATGGCCGCCGGCAATACCGTCTGGATCCAGATGCGGATAAAGCGCAGGAACTCCTTGGTCAGAATCGTGCTAAAGGCGACATATTGCTGTGACATCTTCATGCGTTGTCCTCCTCGACCATGCGCACGAACAGCTCTTCCAGCCGGTTAGTCTTGTTGCGCATACTGAGCACATGCAGGCCCTGGCGACTCAGTGCCTCGAACAACTGGTTCAGGCTCTGTTCCTTGCTGATATCGACGCTGAGCGTGCTTCTGTCGAGCATCGACAGGTTATAGCCTTCGACCCGGGGCGCCGTGTCGATAGTCTCGCGCAGATCCAGCACGAACGTTTCCACGTGCAATTTCATCAGCAACGCTTTCATCTCGGTGTGTTCCACCGCCTCGCCATGATTGATGATGGCGATATGCCGACACAGCTGTTCGGCTTCTTCCAGATAATGGGTGGTTAAAATAATCGTGGTGCCCTGGGCGTTGATCTTGCTGAGAAACTGCCACATGGAACGGCGGATCTCGATATCCACCCCGGCGGTCGGTTCATCCAGTATCAAAAGCTTTGGTTCATGCACCAGCGCGCGGGCGATCATCAGGCGGCGCTTCATTCCGCCAGACAATTCCCTTGCCATAACATGACGTTTGTCCCACAGCTCCAGCTGGCGCAGGTAGGTTTCGGCGCGCTCGTAGGCCAGCTTACGGTCGATGCCGTAATACCCGGCCTGGTTGACCACGATCTCCACCACCGGTTCGAACTGGTTGAAGTTGAACTCCTGCGGCACCAGACCAATGCAGCTTTTGGCCGCCTCCAGATCGCGGTCGATATCGTGGCCGAAAACCTCGACGCTTCCCGCGGTTTTGTTAATCAGCGAGCAGATGATCCCGATGGTGGTGGATTTACCGGCCCCGTTGGGCCCCAGCAAAGCGAAAAAATCCCCCTCGCGCACATCCAGATCGACCCCCTTGAGGGCCTGCACCCCGCCGCGATAGGTCTTGGTCAAACCCCGAATGGTCAACGCGTTGGACATAAACTCACTTGAAAAACCGAACCGGCGGGTATTGTAACAAAAGACACCGACTAATAGACAGACACCCACTTCACCACAAGCGTTGTGGGTACCCAATCCAGGAGAAGGTTTTTAACGCAAAGGACGCAAAGACGCGGAGAACGCAAAGCAAGAAAATGTTGAGTTTTTAATGTTGAATTTTGAATTAAAGGAAATTTTACAATTCAAAACTTAAAATTCCACATTAAAAATTATACCTCTGCGTCCTTTGCGTCTTTGCGCCCTTTGCGTTAATTCGTCATTCTCAGAAAAGCGAATCAGTTCGGAAGTTATCCTAGATCAGCGATTCGTCCTGAATGACGGACGGCAGGTCGATGTCGCACTCATCGTTTTGTAGGATTTTACGGATTTCGAGTTTCTGCTTGCCCTCGCGCCAGCGTGGGTGGGCCAGGTTGATCAGCTTGGGTTTAACGTAACGTTCCCCTTTGCTGTTGATGACCAGCAGAACGATGGGCCGCAGACGGCTTTTTTCACTGGCTGACACAACAATCCCGATCTGGCCCAGATTGAGTTGTATCATGCTGCCGATAGGATAGATGCCCAGGCATTTGATGAATTGCTCGACCAGTTCCTTCTCGAAATCCTCGCTGATCCACTCGTACATGTTTTTCAGCGCCTCGTAGGGCGCGATGCCGTCGTGGTAGCAACGGTCGCTGGTGATAGCATCGTAGACATCGACGATGGAGACAATTTTGGTCATCCGGTTGACCTGTTCGCCCATCAGCCCATGCGGATAGCCCTTACCGCTGATCCGTTCATGATGATGCAGTACGATATCGAGTGATTCCTGAGGAATACCCCCCTTGGAGACGAGTAACTCATGGCCTTTTTGTGCATGGGTTTTGACGATCTCGTATTCTTCAGGGGTCAATCGTCCCGGCTTGTTGAGGATCTCCAGCGGGATACTCATTTTGCCGATATCATGCAGCAGCGCGCCCAGCCCCATCAGTTCCAGCGCGTCCTTGTCCATGCCCAGATACCGGCCAAAGGTCACCGCCAGGATGCAGGTGTTCATGCAGTGGGTCACGGTGTATTCGTCGCGATGTTTGAGATGCGAGAGCCAGACCATGGCATTGGGACTGCGAGTGATGCTCTCGGTAATCTCGGTTACCAGCTCGCGGGCCGTATTGGTATCCAGGCTGTTGCCGAGGCGCACGTCCTCGAGCAGGGTCTCGATGTAGGTTTTGGTCCGGCCGTGAACCGGCCGGGCTGCCTGCAGGGCCTGCTGGAAATGCTTCTCTTCCCGCTCGGCCTCTTTTTCGGCCTGCTGTGCGGTGGAAACGGAGGCTGATGCCGGCTCGCGGGCCAGGGTTTGCAGATCGGGGATCACCGAGTCATGGGAACGCTCGGTGTCAACATAAACAACGCTGCAGCAACGCTGAAATTCGGCCAGTTCCTCCTCGCCGGCGATCAATACGCCTTCGAGCAGAAACGAGGTTTGAGTCCACTCGCAATCCAGATCACTGACAAACATCCCCTCCCTGAGACGGTCGACATTCACTTTCACTTTCATACCCTTTCCCGTCTCTTGCCACCGATGGATGTGCGGCAGTAGCTAGCCCAGCCAGTGGCGGGCGTTTCGGAATAGCCGTAACCAGGGACCGTCGTCACCCCAGTTATCAGGATGCCATGAATACTGAACCGTGCGAAATACCCGCTCCGGGTGTGGCATCATGATGGTGAAGCGCCCATCCGTGGTGGTCAGACCGGTAATCCCCTGCGGGGAACCGTTGGGGTTGAAAGGATACCGTTCAGTAGCCTCACCGTTATTATTAATATAGCGCAGACTGACCAGTTGTTCAGCCTGCACATGCTCGATTTGCGCCCTCTTGTCAAAATGCGCCAGCCCCTCGCCATGGGCCACGACGATCGGCAGCCGGGAACCGGCCATGCCGGCCAGCAGGATCGAGGGCGAATCGAGTACCTCGACCAGGGACAGTCGCGCTTCGAACTGCTCGGAGCGATTGCGCACAAAGCGCGGCCAGTGAGCGGCACCAGGGATCAGATCCCGCAGGTGGGAGAGCATCTGACAGCCGTTGCAGACCCCCAGCCCGAAGCTGTCCGGACGGTTGAAAAACGCCTCGAATTCGTCGCGGGCGCGCGAATTGTAGAGAATCGAACTGGCCCAGCCGCCACCGGCCCCCAGCACATCGCCGTAAGAGAACCCCCCGCAGGCGGCCAGCCCGGAAAAGTCGTTGAGCGAGACCTGCCCGGCAAGGATATCGCTCATGTGCACATCCACCGCCGCAAAGCCGGCCCGATCGAACGCGGCGGCCATCTCGATCTGGCCGTTGACTCCCTGCTCGCGCAACACGGCCACCCGCGGACGCTGGCCCAGGTTCAGATACGGCGCGGCAATATCCTCGCGGGGATCGAAGCTCAGCTGTGCCGACAGGCCCGGATCGGAGGCGTCCAGCAGATTGTCATACTCTTCCCGGGCACACTCGGGATTATCGCGCAGCGCCTGCAGCCGGTAACTGGTTTCGCTCCAGACACGCCGCCAGTCGGTCTGTGTCCCCGTCAGTACTGTCTGGCCCCGGTGTTCGAACACCAGCTGCTGATCGTCGCGCAGCGTGCCAAGCACATGGCTGTAATGACCCAGGCCGGTGTCATGCAGCGCATCCTGCACGGCCGCTAGCTCGCTGTCGCGCACCTGGATGACCGCGCCCAGCTCCTCGCTGAACAGGCTGGCGACCGGATCCTCACCCAGATCGTCGAGTCGAATCTGCAGGCCGGTGCGCCCGGCAAACGCCATCTCGCACAGGCTTGCAAACAGCCCGCCGTCCGAACGATCGTGATAGGCGAGCAACTGCCCTTGCTCATTAAGTCTCTGAATAACATCAAAAAAGTGTTTCAACGCCAGCGGGTCGTCGAGATCGGCCGGATGGTGGCCGAGCTGTTTATAGACCTGCGCGAGACAGGAGCCCCCCAGGCGGTTGGCGCCCTTGCCCAGGTCGATCAGCAGCAGCCGGGTCGGCCCCCGATCGGTACGCAACTGCGGGGTCAGGGTCCGGCGCACATCGCTGACCGGCGCGAAGGCCGAGACGATCAGCGACAGCGGCGCCGTCACCGAGCGGGTCTCGTCCTGCTCCTGCCAGACAGTGCGCATCGACATGGAGTCCTTGCCCACCGGGATGGTGATACCCAGCGCCGGGCACAGCTCCATGCCCACCGCCTGTACGGCCTCGTACAGGCCGGCATCCTCGCCCGGATGGCCGGCGGCGGCCATCCAGTTGGCCGACAGAACCACGCGCGATAATTCAGGGACCGGGGCGGCCGCCAGGTTAGTGAGTGCCTCGCCCACTGCCATGCGCGCCGAGGCGGCGTGATGCAGCAGCGCCACTGGCGTGCGTTCGCCCATGGCCATGGCCTCGCCGCACTCAGCGTCGAAACTGCTCGCGGTCACCGCCACGTCGGCCACCGGCACCTGCCAGGGCCCCACCATCTGATCCCGTGCCACCAGCCCGGTCACACTGCGATCGCCGATGGTGATCAAAAACCCCTTGTCGGCGACCGTGGGCAGAGCCAGCACCCGTTCGGCGGCCTGCGCCAGATCCAGCCCGACCGTGGCGAAGTCCGGCTTGGTAAACGGGGCATGATGGACGTCGCGCAACATCTTCGGTGGCTTGCCCAGCAGGACTTCCAGCGGCATGTCGATCGGTGTGTTATCAAAGTGGCCATCGCCCAGCACCAGCTGGCGTTCCTCGCTGGCCTCGCCGACCACCGCCCAGGGACAGCGTTCGCGCTGGCAAATCCCGGCAAAGTGATCCAGATCCGCCGGGCCCACCGCCAGCACATACCGCTCCTGGGCCTCGTTGCACCAGATGGCCATGGGCGACATGCCCGGGTCATCGTTGGGTATGGCCCGCAGCTCAAAACGCCCGCCGCGACCGCTGTCATTGACCAGCTCCGGCAAGGCGTTGGACAGACCGCCGGCGCCGACATCGTGAATACTGATGATGGGATTGGCCTCGCCCAGCTGCCAGCAACGGTCGATCACCTCCTGGGCGCGGCGTTCCATCTCCGGATTGCCGCGTTGCACCGAGGCAAAATCGAGATCCTCCAGGCTTTCGCCAGTCGCCATCGAGGAGGCGGCCCCGCCGCCCAGACCGATCAGCATGGCCGGTCCGCCGAGCACCACGATCTGTGCGCCGGGGGGAATGTCGTTCTTGGCGACGTGATCGTCGCGGATATTCCCCAGACCGCCGGCCAGCATGATCGGCTTGTGATAACCGCGCACTTCCGCGCCCTGCGGCCCGGGCACCCGCTCTTCGTAGGTCCGGAAATAGCCACACAGGTTGGGCCGGCCGAATTCGTTATTGAAGGCCGCCGCGCCGATAGGCGCCTCGAGCATGATCTCCAGCGCCGAAACGATCCGCCCCGGCTTACCGTAGTCGGTCTCCCACGGCCGGGGACAATCGGGCAGGCGCAGGTTGGAGACCGAGTAACCACACAGCCCGGCCTTGGGTTTTGAACCGCGGCCGGTCGCTCCCTCGTCGCGGATCTCGCCGCCGACGCCGGTGGCCGAGCCCGGAAACGGCGCAATGGCGGTGGGATGATTATGGGTCTCGACCTTCATCAGGATCTGGATGTCCTGCGCGTGATAGGCGTACTCGCGGGTGCCGGACTCGGGATAAAACCGGCCACCGGGATGCCCCGCGATCACCGCCGAGTTATCGCTGTAGGCGGACAGAACCCCGGTGCCATGCTGCTGGTAGGTGTTGCGAATCATGCCGAACAGGGACCTGTCGCGGGCCTGGCCGTCGATAACCCAGTCGGCATTGAAAATCTTGTGCCGGCAATGTTCCGAGTTGGCCTGGGCGAACATCATCAGCTCCACATCGCTGGGATTACGCCCCAGAGCCTGAAAATTCTCCACCAGATAATCGATCTCATCATCAGCCAGGGCCAGCCCCAGCTCGGCGTTGGCCCGCTGCAGGGCGTCGCGCCCTCGATTGAGCACATCGACTTCGATCAGCGGGGCGGGATCGGGATGTCGGAACAGCCGTTGTGCCTCATCGACATCGCGGAATACCGCCTCGGTCATGCGATCGTGCAGCAGCGCGCCCAGACGTTGGGCCTGCTCCGCGCTCAGATCATTGCCGTCGGTGAGTGTCAGGGTATAGAGAATCCCGCGCTCGATCCGTTGCACCGAATCCAGCCCGCAGTTGTGCGCAATATCGGTGGCCTTGCTCGACCACGGCGAGATCGTGCCGGGCCGGGGAACCACCAGAAAGTCATGTCCCTGCAGCATTTGTGCAGGAGTGTCGGTATAGTCGAGCAAACGCGCCAGCCGCTGCTGCTGTTCACCATCCAGTTGTGGCTCGCTCTCGACAAAGTGCAGATAGACCGCCTGCAGATCCCCCACCTCGGGTACGGCGGCCTGCAAGGCCCCCAGGCATTTTTCCAGACGAAAAGACGACAGGGCCGAGCCACCTCGGAGTTGCAACATGCGCGGAATCCCGGAATTGATTGGCATTGACGGTGAGCCGCAATAATACACTATGTCGGGGTCAGGTATCGAGATAGCTCGAGGGAGATGCTAAAGAAAAATCACACCACCAAGACACAAAGACACCAAGGACTAATGAAATCAAACGGCTGAGGTGTCCCGGATCGCCTTTTTAGGCGATTTGGTGAGGCTTGTGCGGGACAGTATCAATATCTTTACTTGGAGTCCTGGTGTCTTGTGGTGGTGTGATTTGCTGGCGGACTTGCGCCCTGGCACCTACCATTGCGATGCGCCGCGCAGTTCCTGCATCACCTCGTTAAGCCGGCCTTCATTGCCGTCGAACAGGCAGACTACGTTACCAACGCTGCAGACTGTATAGCGCTCGCCGCGCACGACCCAGCCGCCGGGTGGCGTCCAGCCACGAATGCCGGTGAACATGGAAAGCTGATCGGCGTTACCCTGAACCAGACGTTTATAATCGTGAGCGAAATGGGCCAGGCTGGCCAGCTCATCCTGTCCCCCTATGCCGTAACCTTCGACCAGTTCACCATCATCGCGAAAGTGAGCCACGGCCATGACACCATCGAGGATCATGATCTGTTTAATCATGCCGCCTCCTCAGGCTTCCAGCGCCGCATAGGCCGCTTCGTAATCGACCTTATCATTCGGCATGATCACCCCGGCTTCTTCATTGGCAATCACGGTCCAGTCAAACCCGATTAACGAGAAACCTCTGACCGGATAGAAGCCGCCCGAACCGGTAACATTCTCCCAGCCCCGGGCCTGCATGGTGGCAATTGAGGTATTGGCAACACAGACATGCGCTACCAGATCCAGAATCGTGTCATTCATTTCACTGTCCGTACTGAGACGGGATTCCTGCAGCTCCCCTTTGCTGCTGAAATTGAATGCGGCAACCGCACCCTCGAGGTTGATCAATTTTTCCAGATCGGCCATCGCTAACTCCTTACAAGACTGATTGCTTTATTGTTTTAATGCAGACGCTCAGACCAGCATCGCTTCCGGACCCGCCACATGTTCACGCATATACTCCATCACTTCATTCAGTGAACTGGAAGCATTGTCGATGAAGCAGAAGATGTTGGCCATGACACAAACCGTCACCTTGTCACCGCGAACCACCCAGCCGCGGGCCGGTGCGCAGCCGCAATCGGATTTAAGGTGTTTGAGCATGTCCGTTTCCATGTGCACGGCCATGGTGGTGGCGCGGCACATGATCGACGCCATGCGTGCGGTTTCATAATCGAGTTGGCCGTCGTAGGTAAATCGATCGCCCCGGTAGGTATACTCGCCTGCTGCGATGACGCCCGGTGTCGCCACCAGATCGGATATGACGCTCATGCAGTCCCCTCTTGTGTTTTATCGTTATGTTGCCGCCTGGCAAGTTGCGGCTGATTGGCATTGCTTGATATGGATCAATGACAACCGTTTTTTAATTAATAACAGACACCGACAGAGAATGCCATATAGAGTTTTTTTATAGGCCCCTATAAAATCAGGCGGTTCCCTCCGACAGAGCTGTCGGAATCGCACCGTTTATCACTGCTCAGGATTTGACCATGACCGCTTCAACGCCCTCCCCCGCGCCGCTGTACCGGCGCCTGCTTGCCATGCTCTACGACGGCCTGTTGCTTCTGGCGATATTGCTGATTGCCTCGGCCATCCCCCTGATTTTCACCGGCGGCGAGGCGATCGAGGGACACAATCTGCTACTGACCGGTTATTTTCTGCTCATCTGTTTTGGTTTCTTTGGCGGCTTCTGGACCCACGGCGGGCAGACGCTGGGCATGCGGGCCTGGCGTTTACAACTGGTTCACGACCATGCCGGCGCGCTGGACTGGCTCGCCGCCCTGTTGCGTTTTTTGAGCGGGCTGCCCGCCTGGCTGGTGTTGATTTTGGGACTGGCGGTGTACTTCAACCCGCAAATTGCATTGCCGGGTCTGCTGCGCGGCCTGCAAAGCCTGCCCCACGGCAGCATTGCCCTGATCGGCCTGCTGTGGCTGGGAATCGACAACTGGCCCAACGGCTGGCGCGAACGTCTGACCCACACCCGGGTTATCCTTCTGCCGAAGGATAGGCGCTAGTTGCCAGGTACTAGGGGCTAGTTTTTATATTCCCTCCCCTGGAAGAGGAGGGTTGGAGCTTGGTACAAACCGGTAACATCCTTTACAAAATAGACCGGGGACATGGTTTACAAGGC
>CAYOOC010000071.1:0-15387 GCA_964405505.1 uncultured Thiohalophilus sp. | reverse complement strand
TGAGTTGTGCCTCGTCCCCGTGAAATCGCCGGTTTCCTTGTTCTTAATAATCCGCTGTGATTGGCGCCCCGATCAGGATTCGAACCTGAGACCTTCCCCTTAGGAGGGGGATGCTCTATCCAGCTGAGCTATCGAGGCCAATTGAAAGGCGCGAAGATTGTAGCACTGCCGCAATAGGGCACCAAATCAGCCCGAATCGCCGGGCCAGTCTATTACATAACTTGATACGGGCGGTTCGAGCGCGCTCAGGCTTTGGTCGCGATGGATTGGCGGTTCGATGCGGAGACTGTGCTGCCCGAGGCGGAGTACAGTTCCGCGTTACCGGTCTGGCCCTGAAGGATATTCAAGGCCGTTTCGGTGCGCTTGCGGTTGTGTTCGATGATGATCCCGTTGATGCGGTTTTGTTGCTCGCAGTCACGGCTGAGTTGTTCAATGTCCTGCCAGATCCGGGCAACCGGATCGGTGCTGTTATTTTGCTGGCGGCCCAGGTAGGCCATGACGCCGCTGCGATCCAGATCCAGTCCGGCTTCGCGTAATAGCGTGGCCCGTTCCTGTTCCAGATCGTCCAGCGAGGCGGTCAGGCGGCTCTTGTCCCGGGCGGCCTGTTCGATGCCCGGCCGGTCGTTATCGGACAGCGCCTGGTATTCTGCCTGCAGGGTTTCCTGCAGGGCCGTCAGATGGGCGGCAATGTCCTTGAGAATCGGTAACAGCGTGGGATCGGCCATGGTTTGCCCTCTTAACGGCGTAATGAGGTTTCAAAGTCGATCATCTTGTCGGCCACCCGATCGGCGTCCACCCGGTATTCTCCCCGGGAGAGGGCGTCTTTGACCTGATTGACCCGATCCTGGTTGACCGGGGCATCGCTGCCAATACTGCGTTCGATGTCCTTGAGCTTGCTGGCCGTGGTGGTCAGGCTGACCTTGTCACTGCCTTCATTCCCGTTCTGGTTCTGTTCCGAAGTCGAGGAACGGGCTTCGCTTTTGACACGCTCGGCAATATCCCTGGCGGCCTGCTGGGGCCGGTTGGTATTAATGCTGTTGATGTCGTTCGCCATGGTTCACTCCTGCCTTATCCGATTGGCGTCCATTTTCGGCATTTCTTTAGCGCCGGATTCAAAAAAACTGATATTTCAGATAGTTACTTTCACCTTGCCGGGGCCGACCACCGTCGCCTGCAGCTCTTCCTTGCTGCGCAGGTTGCGGACCCGGATTTTTTTGCCCTCGGTGCCGTCCATCAGCGCCTTGCCCTTGACGTGAATGGTCAGGTTCCCTGCCCGGGCGATAATCGTGATTTCGTCGCCGCGGCGCACCAGCCGGGGGCGGGCGACACTGGCCGGATTCAGGACCCGGGCCTGGCGGACACTGCGTTGTAATACCTGGCCTGCGATCTCGGCCGGGCGGCGATAATAGCCCCGACTCAAGCGTGAGATCTCCCGGCGTTCGGCACGCACATCCTCTGCTGACAGGCGGGTACCCCGTGGCAAATTACGCACCGCCACCAGGACCTCGGCAAAACGGCGAATACTCACCGGGACATGAATCTTCCAGCCATTGCGGCCACGGCACTCGGTTACGAGCGTGGTATAACCGCTCTGGCGAACTCCCGGCGGGAAACCGACCTGTAGGGGTTCGTCACAGGCGGCCAGCCTCAGTCGGGGATCCAGCTGGTTGATGGTATAATCCAAATCCTTGCCCGACGGGCCGAATTGTTCCTGTAAATAGGCTTCCACGGCCTGGCGGATTGCGGCAGAATCGCTGCTGGCCGCCCAGCCTGAGGTGTTCAGTCCCGACAACAACAGCAGCATCAACGCCACAAAACCGGCACCCGCGGTGCCGCCGGCAGTGACTTGCCGGGGGGACGCCGCTGCCGGGCGTTGTAAGCGGGGCGCCCGTAATGTGGTAAGGAATCTGAAAATCATAACAATTACAATGTCTTGTCCTGATGTAATAAACCGCCGGCCACAACCGGTCCGCCGCCTGACCGGGCCGAAGGACGGCCCCAGCGTGACGGGCAACAGGTATGATGCAAGCCGCATGCCATGACAGGAATTTAATCGGGAGAAGGCTCGCAGCCTCAAGGATACGGGCTGCGGGCCGATATATTCGAAGATACAGGAACTTACGAACTCAAGGGTGATTTATGGCGGGCTTGCTCGACGGTGTGGACCAACGAACCAATCTGGTGGGAGAAAACCGACTGGAACTGCTGATGTTCCGGCTGGGCGGCCGGCAGCGTTACGGCATCAATGTCTTCAAAATCCATGAAGTGATTCAATGCCCGCCGCTGAACCGGATGGTGCACAGCAATCCCATGGTGTGCGGTATCACGCATCTGCGTGGGCGGACGATTCCTGTCATCGATCTGGCCAAGGCCATCGGCAAACGGGGTGTGGACAAGTGCGAGGACGCGTTTGTTATCGTGACCGAGTATAACCGCTCAATCCAGGGTTTTTTGGTCAGTAATGTCGAGCGCATCATCAATCTCAACTGGGAAGAGATCAAGGCGCCACCGAATGGGCTGGGCAAGAACAGTTACATGACGGCCGTGACACATGTGGAAGATGACATGGTCGAAATCATCGATGTCGAAAAGGTCCTGGCCGATCTGGTGGGTACCCTCGCCGAACTCGACAAACCCGAGCAGTATCAAGGCGGTTCGGAACAACCGGTGCGGATACTGGTAGTGGATGATTCCAGCGTGGCCCGTAACCAGATCACCCGCACTCTGGAACAGATGGGGATGCAGCCGATCGTTGGTAAAAACGGCCGCGAAGGGTTGCAGTTATTAAAAGACATGCTTGGCTCGGGGCAGCTGGTTGATGCCGTGATCTCGGATGTGGAAATGCCGGAAATGGACGGGTATACCCTGACGCAGGAGATTCGACAAAATGAACAATTGCGTCAACTGCCGGTATTGCTGCATACCTCATTAAGCGGTGTCTTCAACAATGCCATGATCAAAAAAGTCGGGGCCGATAAATTCGTGCCAAAATTCCAGGCGGATGAGCTGGCGAAAGAAGTCGTCACCCTGTTGCAGGAAAAGCAAATACTCTGAGTTTGCACCTGATTGCCACGAGAAACCGAGCCAAGTGAGCCAGCCCTTGTTGTCCAAAGAGGAATATGATGCATTCCGTCATTTTCTGGAAGAGTCCTGCGGCATCGTACTGGGTGATAACAAGCATTACCTGGTCACCAGCCGTCTCAACCGGCTGACCGAGGAATTCTCGTTCGACTCGCTCAGTAAAATGCTCGAGGCTCTGCGCCAGAACAAAAACCAGGTACTGCGCGAGCGTATCATCGATGCGATGACCACCAACGAGACCAGCTGGTTTCGGGATATCTATCCGTTTGAAATACTCAAAAAAGACCTGCTTCCTGAGCTCGCCGCACAAAAACCCAATCCGCTGCGTATCTGGTCGGCGGCCAGCTCCTATGGCCAGGAAGCCTTTTCCATCGCTATCGCCATCAAGGAATTTCAGCAAAATCGCCCCGGTGTCTGGAACGGCAATACGGATATACTGGGCACCGATATTTCCCCGACCGTGATCCGGATCGCCCGCGACGCCAAGTACGACGAACTGAGCCTGGGTCGTGGCCTGAGCATGGAACGCCGCCAGCGCTATTTCACCGATAATGGCGACGGGGGCTGGACCGTCAAGCCGGAAATCCGCAACATGGCCCGGTTCAATGAGATGAACCTGCTCAAGAGTTTCAGCAATCTTGGCAAGTTCGATCTGATCTTCTGCCGTAACGTGTTGATTTACTTCTCTTCACCGATCAAGACCGACATCCTCAATCGTATGACCCAGGTACTCAAACCGGGCGGCTACCTGTTTCTCGGCGGCTCCGAATCCCCCACCGGTTACAGCCAGGCCTACGAAATGTGCCGCTTCCCCGACGGCGTCGTCTACCGCCTCAAGGAAAACTGGAAAGGCTGAACCGCTTTATCAAAAAGTGGTGGAAAAAACGCAAAGGACGCGGAGACGCAGAGGGCGCAAAGTAAAGCCTTTTAGTTTCTCATCAGAGATTTGGATGCCTGTTTGGGTTGCTGCACATTCACCGGATTCCAGCAACTAAACATAAGTATTGCTTCGCGTTCTTTGCGTCTTTGCGTTCTCCGCGTTATTTCCAGTGAACCAGAAAAAGTGAAATGTCTGCCGGTTTGGCCAGGGTTTGCCGCCGGCAAGCCCGGTTTGCCTCCCCTCTGAAACCCCAAGTTATTGTTTTTTATAGCCGTAAGGATATGGCACGGCAGTTGCAACATCCGGGTTGTACAGCAACGGCAACAACGGATAGCAACCATGCCAATGAATTTTGACAGTGTACTGGGAATCCATGAGACGGCCCTGAATCTGCAGGCGAAGCGGGCCGAACTGCTCGGCGCCAACCTGGCCAATTCGGATACCCCCGGCTACAAGGCCCGCGATATTGATTTTCGTGCCGCTCTGCGTGATGCCCAGGAGCTGGGCACTAACGCCGGGCCGATGCAGGCGACCAGCCGGCGCCATATGCAGCCGGAGAATTACCAGATGGGGGCGCAGGTCATGTACCGCCAGCCGTTGCAGCCCTCGCTGGATGGTAACACTGTCGAGAGCGAGGTCGAGATGGGCGCGTTTTCCGAAAATTCTATGCGTTACATGTTCTCGTTGCAGATAGTCAATGGTCGTTTGCAAAAACTGATCACCGCGTTCAAGGGAGGCCAGTAAGCTATGTCGCTGTTTAATATTTTCGATACCGCCGGAACCGCGCTGAACGCTCAGTCACTTCGGCTGAATACCACTTCCAGTAACATGGCCAATGCCAACAGTGTCAGCAGCAGCACCGGTGAAACCTATCGGGCGCGTCACCCGGTATTCGCACCGATTATGAAACAGTTGGGCGGCGATGGCAGCAGTGTTGGTGTGCAGGTGAAGGGCGTGGTGGAGAGCCAGGAGCCGCTGCGGATGGAATACAACCCGCAGCACCCGATGGCTAATGAAGAAGGCTATATTTTTCTGCCCAATGTCAATGTGGTGGAAGAGATGGCCAATATGATTTCGGCGTCTCGCTCCTATCAGACCAATGTCGAAGTCATGAATTCCGCCAAACAGATGATGATGCGTACCCTTTCGATGGGTCAGTAATTAATTCGGAGACAGCACAATGGACAGTATCAACAAGGGTAATGCCACCTCCTTTGAAAGCCTGGGGTTAACTCAGCCTAAAAAGCCGGCACCGGGGCAGGTAAACGGAAATACTGACACGGGTTCGCAGATCAGTGGCAAGCAGTCTGATCTGGGGCAGGAAGACTTTATGAAACTGATGCTGACCAAAATGAATCAGCAGGATCCGTTCAAGCCGATGGAAGACGGGGAGTTCCTGAGCCAGATGGCACAATTCAGTGCGGTCAGTGGCCTCAAGGAAATCAAGGAATCATTCAGTACGCTGAGCGATTCCCTCAAGTCGAATCATGCCCTGCAGGCATCGAGTATGGTCGGGCGCAAGGTGATGATACCAGGGGACAAGGCTGTATTGCCCGAAGGCGGTGAACTCAGAGGGGCGGTGGATCTGCCCACCAGCACCGGTGACCTGAAGATATCCATTTATGACGCCAGTGGTGAGCTGGCTCATACCATTAACAAAGGCAGCCAGAACCAGGGCATGGTGAATTTTAGCTGGGACGGCAAGACTGGCGCCTCCGATGCCGGTGAGGACCCTTCACTGGCACAACAGAATCCGGCCGGGACCTATACGGTCAAGGCCGAGATGGTGGTTGACGGTGAAACCCAGTCCGTTGATCCCATGGTTATGGATAATGTCGAGAGTGTTTCAATCGGGAAACAGGGACAGGGTATTACTTTAAATCTTGCGAACGCCGGCTCGAAGAGCATGAGCGACGTTCGGGAAATTATGTAACGAATTCCACACAGGAGAAGCAGCCATGCCATTTCGTTCAGCATTAAGTGGGATTAACGCCGCGTCGGAAGATCTCAAGGTCATTGGTAACAACGTATCCAATGCCAGTACTACCGGTTTCAAGAACTCACGCGCCGAGTTTGCCGATGTTTACGCGGCAACCCAGGGCGGGTCATCCAATGCCATCGGGGCGGGTGTACGTTTGTCCTCGGTCAACCAGAACTTCGGCCAGGGGAATATCGAGTTCACCGATAACAAGATGGATATGGCGATCAACGGTCGCGGGTTCTTTGTGCTGGATAACAACGGTACACGTGAATACACCCGGGCCGGTTCGTTCCAGGTCGACCGGGAAGGCTATGTAACCAATGGTGGTAACAAGCGTCTGGTGGTCAATAATGCGGACGAGGACGGCAATATCACCGGTGACGTCGGTGCCCTGCGACTGGATAATTCCAACATCAAGCCACGCGCCACTTCACGGATTGATGTCGGCGTTAACCTGGATAGTGAACAGAGTCCCCCGACAACCCAGCCGTTCGATCCCGAGGTATCCAATTCCTATAATCATTCCACTTCATTGACGGTTTATGACTCCCTGGGTAACGGCCACCTGGCCACCATGTATTACGTCAAGGGCGAAGAGCCCAATACCTGGGAAACTCATATGTTCGTGAATGGTAAAAGTGCCAAGGGCGAGCAGGCACCACCGTATACCGGTGATACCCTGAAGTTCGACGGTTCGGGCGCGCTCGAATCCATCAATGGCCAGGCCGTGCCGCCGGGAATGGTCAGTTACAGTGGTGTTGAGACCGGGGCCGGTGGTGATCCCCTGAATATTGATGTCAACCTGCTGTCTTCCACACCGACAACCCAGTTCGGCACCAAGTTCAATGTGAATGCGTTGTCGCAAAACGGCTTTACCTCCGGTCGCCTGAGCGGCTTCGATATCGATGATGCCGGCATGATCAAGGCGCGTTACAGCAACGGTCAGTCCAAGGTCCTCGGTCAGGTCAGCCTGGCGGATTTCTCGAATCCGCAGGGCCTGCGTCCCCTGGGCGATACCACCTGGGCGGAAAGTTTTTCCTCCGGCGCGGCTCTGAACGGGACGCCCGGTTCCGGGAGTCTGGGCTCGATTCAGTCCGGGGCCCTGGAAGGATCCAATGTGGATCTGACCGGCGAGCTGGTCAAAATGATCACCGCGCAACGGAATTTCCAGGCCAATGCCCAGGTGATTACCACCGCGGATACCGTTACCCAGACCATTATCAACATTCGTTAAACGGATAAAGGCAGCCTGAAATGGATCGGATGCTATATGTGGCCATGACCGGCGCCCGCCAAACCATGCAGGCGCAAACGGTGAACGCCAATAATATTGCCAACGTCAATACCACCGGGTTCCGGCAGGATCTGGCCGCGATGCGCAGCATGCCGGTCTACGGGGCGGGCATGCCGACCCGGGTTTACGGCATGACGGAAAAGCCGGGGACGGACATGAACCCCGGTTCATTGATGACTACCGACCGGTCACTGGATGTGGCGCTCAAAGGAGAGGGCTGGATTGCGGTGCAGGGTCAGGATGGCAACGAAGCCTATACCCGTGCCGGTGATCTGCAGGTTACCAGTACCGGCTTGTTGCAAACCGGCGCCGGGCATCTGGTGATGGGCAATAGCGGTCCCATCAGTCTGCCGCCGAGCAGCAAAATCGAGATTGGCGGTGATGGCACTATCAGCATAGTGGCCCGTGGGGATGAACCGGCGGATATACAGGAAGTGGATCGCATCAAGCTGGTCAATCCGCCGGCGGCGGATCTTCACAAGAGCGAAGACGGGCTGATGCGCCTGGCCGAAGGTGAACAGGCCGAGGCGGATGCCAATGTACGTCTGGCTGTCGGTGCGCTGGAGTCGAGTAACGTCAACATTGCCGAAGCACTGGTCAATATGATCGACCTGGCCCGGCAGTTTGAAATGCAGGTCAAGATGATGAAAACCGCCGAACGCAATGATCAAAAAGCGGCACAGATAATGCAAATGAGCTAATTGAGAAAAAGCAGTTTGAGCAGACTAACGATCCGGATGTTATTCCGGCGGATAAACAAATTGGTAACGGAGAAGTGACATGAGCGGCGCATTATGGGTGTCAAAAACCGGTCTGGAAGCGCAGCAAAACCGGCTGAATGTTGTCAGTAACAATCTGGCCAACGTGAATACGACCGGCTTTAAACGGGATCGGGCAGTATTCGAGGATTTGCTGTATCAAAATGTTCGCCAGGCTGGCGGACAAAGCAGTCAGGCGACCGAATTGCCGTCCGGTCTGTCGCTCGGTACCGGCGTGCGCACTGTCGCTACACAAAAAATGCACAGCCAGGGCAGCCTGGTACAAACCGAGAATCCCTATGACATGGCGATACAGGGTCAGGGTTTCTTTCAGGTACTGATGCCCAACGGCAGCATGGCCTATACCCGCAGTGGCGAGTTTCAGTTGAATAAAGACGGCGAGCTGGTGACCTCGTCCGGGTATCGACTGCAACCGAACATCACGATCCCGGAAGATGCCACCAGCGTGACTATTGGCCGTGACGGAACCGTTTCGGCATTGCAGGCGGGGGATGCGGCACCAACCCAGGTCGGCACGATAGAGCTGGCCGATTTCACCAACCCGGCCGGATTGGAGTCCAGAGGGGAGAATCTGTATGTCCAGACCGGTGCCAGTGGTGATCCCCAGACCGGCACCCCTGATTCCGAGAACTTCGGTGCCCTGTTTCAGGGATCGCTGGAAACCTCTAACGTCAATGTCGTGGAGGAGCTGGTAAATATGATCGAAACCCAGCGGGCCTATGAAATGAATTCCAAGGCCATCTCCACGGCCGATCAGATGTTGCAGTTTGCCAATAACAACCTTTAACAGGTGAATCACCATGAATAGCAAAATGATTCTCATGTTCGCCGGATCGCTGTTGCTGGCCAATGGCTGTACTTTTGTGCCGAAAAAAACCGCGGAGGAAGAAAATTACGAACCCGCTGAACCGGTCGTGGTCAACGTTCCGCGCAAGGATAACGGTGCGATCTACCAGCCGGGTATGCAGGTCAGCCTGTTTGAGAACCCGACTGCCAGTCGGGTCGGGGATGTCCTGACCATTTTGCTGGAAGAAGAGACCAGTGCCAGCGCCAGTTCCAGTACTACCAGCGCCAAGGATCAACAGGTTGATATGCCCGGGCCGGAGCTCGCCGGCGATCAGGTGACTCAGAACGGCAAACCGATTTTGCAAAATAACGTGGGTGCTAACCGCCAGTTTAATGGTTCGGGCGATAGCGACATGAGTAGCTCGTTCGAAGGCACGTTGAGTGTCACCGTGCACAAGGTACTGGCCAACGGCAACCTGGTGGTACGCGGACAAAAGCTGACGTTGCTCAATCAGTCTGATGAATTCATCCGTTTGATGGGGATCGTTCGGCCGCAGGACATCAGTCCCGACAATACGGTCTCCTCGAACCGGGTCGCGGATGTGAGAGTGGCTTATTCCGGTGACGGCTTTATCTCCTCAGCCAACAACATGGGCCCGCTGGCCCGATTTTTCCAGGGCCCCACCTGGCCGTATTAATCGCTGGCTATATCGCACGATCAAGTTAAGGTGAAAAAAACATGCTTTCCTTAAAAGAACTGAGCTTCACGATTGTAGTCGGTCTGGTATTTGTACTCGGTCTGTTACCGGGCCTGGCCCAGGCAGAGCGCATCAAGGATGTCGCCAAGGTCGCCGGGGTGCGCAGCAACCAGCTGGTTGGCTACGGTCTGGTGGTTGGTCTTAACGGCACCGGTGACGGGGGTGGGGCGGCCGCGCAACAGAGCCTGCGTAACATGATGACCCGGCTGGGGGTGCGTATCCCGGACGGGCAGAACCTGGAAGCGGATAATGTCGCGGTAGTCAGCATCCATGCGGAGCTGCCGCCATTTTCCAAACCGGGCAAAACGATTGATGTGACGGTATCCTCGGTCGGTGGGGCCGACAGCCTGCGCGGTGGCGCGCTGTTGATGACGCCATTGCGCGGTGTGGATGACAATGTGTATGCCGTTGCGCAGGGGAATCTGATCGTCAGCGGTTTTGGCGCGGCCGGCAATGACGGTTCCAGCATTACCGTGAATGTGCCGACGGTCGGTCGTATCCCCAACGGCGCAACGGTTGAGCGACTGGTCGACACCCCCTTTGGGCAGGAAAAGGAGCTGGTATTGAACCTGCATCACCCCGATTTCACCACCTCGACCCGCATGGCTCGGGTGATCAATAACGCGGTTGGCAAGGGGACCGCCCATTCCGTGGATCCCGGTTCAGTCAGCGTGAATGCCCCCACGGATCCGGCGCAACGGGTCGCGTTCGTTTCCATGTTGGAGAATCTCACCTTTACCCCGGGCGAGTCCCCGGCCCGGGTCATCGTGAATTCACGCACCGGCACCGTCGTGATCGGTAAACATGTGCAGGTGACCCCCGCCGCCGTGGCGCACGGCAGCCTGACCGTGACCATTACGTCCGATCCCCTGGTCAGCCAGCCGGGACCGCTGGCGGGTGGGGAGACCGCCGTGGTACCGCGCACCAACATCGATGTGGAACAGGCCGACAACCGGATGTTCAAATTCGCTCCCGGTGTCTCCCTGGACGAAATTGTCCGGGCTGTGAACGAAGTCGGCGCCGCTCCCGGGGATCTGGTCGCCATCCTCGAAGCCCTCAAGGAAGCCGGCGCTCTGCGCGCCGAGCTGGTTGTCATCTAAAACAGGTTCCAGGCCCCTGGCCCCTGGCAATGAAATGACGATTGCCACTTCATAGATGGGCCTCTGGAAAATAACGCAGAGGACGCGGAGGCGCGGAGCCGCAGAGGAGGAATGAAAAATTACATTCTCCGCGTCTTTGCGCCTCCGCGATATTTCCAGGGAGCGGAAAAATGCCAGAGCGCGACGTAGCGCTGCGCGTAGCCTGACCTGCAACTGGATGAATCATCCGCAAATGAACGCCAATAAACGCGAATTAAATAATTAATATTTTGCGTCCATTCGCGTTCATTTGCGGACTAATTTATTTGATCGTTCCTGTGTTCGCTCATGCCGCCTACAGGTGTAAGCCTTTCTTGGGGGGGGCTCCACGGAGGGCAACATTATGCAGGTCGCACTACGCGCGACCTGGCCGGCAATTTCTGGCCATCAATCCCAAGCCCCTGAATATTGGCATGGATGGTGCATATTCAGGGTATGTTAGCTCAACAACCTCCAGTTGCCGGTCTGTCCCAGTCGTCCAGTTACACGGATATGGCGGACCTGTCGCGTCTGCGCCATCAGTCCCAGCAGGATCCGCGCGCAACCCTGCGCGAGGTGGCCAAGCAGTTCGAGGGGGTATTTATGCAGATGGTGCTCAAGAGCATGCGTGAAGCCAGTTTTGGCGATCCGATTTTCGACAGTAACCAGAGCGAGCTGTATCGCGATATGTTCGACAAGCAGATTTCCCTGGAGATGACCCGGGGGCAGGGGCTGGGACTGGCCGATAATCTGGTGCGGCAACTGGATCAATATTTGCCGCCCGGCGGCGAATCCTCGCCGGTTCAGCGTCAGCCGGCGACGGCCGCCAGTCTGCCGGCGGTCAGTATTGCGCCATCGACGCAAGCGCGCCAGAGTCAGTCCGCCGGGGTGCAAAAGGCCCGGCCGGATCTGGAATTCGAGAGTCCGCAAGAGTTTGTCGAGACGCTCTGGCCGCTGGCCCAATCGGCGGCGAAGGAGCTGGATGCGGCACCGGAAGCGCTGGTGGCCCAGGCCGCGCTGGAAACCGGCTGGGGCAAATACATGTTGCGTCATGGCGATGGCCAGCCCACCTTCAATCTGTTCAATATCAAGGCCGGTGAAAACTGGCAGGGTGACAAGGTCATGAAACAGACGCTGGAATACCGCGAGGGTTTACCGGTCCAGGAGCGGGCGCCGTTTCGAGCCTACAACTCCCTGGAAGACAGTTTCAACGATTATGTGCAGTTCCTGCGCAGTAATCCCCGGTATGGCGAAGCACTGCAGCAGTCGGCCTCGCCGGAACAGTTTATTCGTTCCCTGCAACGCGCCGGCTACGCCACGGATCCCGAGTATGCCGACAAGATACTCGACATTATGCAACGCAATGTCCTGCAACAGCCCGTGGCCCGACAGGATGTCGAGCGTCTGCAGGCCACCGGTTAATCGATAAGAGGCAACGACGACTATGGCCAGTGGTGATCTGCTCGGTGTCAGTGTCTCGGGGGCGTTAGCGTCACAACGCGCCCTGGCCACGACCGGCCACAACATTGCCAATGCCAATACGGAAGGTTATTCCCGCCAGCGGGTGGACCTGGGAACACGTACGCCCCAGCTGGCCGGCAATGGCGCGATCGGTACCGGCGTAACCGTGAACAATGTTGAGCGGGTATATGACGATTTTGTCGCCGGTGAAGTTCGCACCAACACTTCTGCCGACAGTTCCCTGCGTGCCAATTATGAGTACACCAGCCAGGTGGATAATCTGTTATCCGACCCCAACGCCGGTATGGCGCCGGCATTGCAAAGTTTCTTCTCAGCCGTGAACGGGGTTTCCGAAGATCCCTCTTCGACTTCGGCACGACAGGTGATGTTGAGCGAAGCCCAGTCTCTGTCGGATCGTTTTCAGTACATGCACGATCGTTTCGACACCCTGCGCGAAGGGGCTACTGCTGAAATGAAAAGCGTGGTGACCGATATCAACGATCTGGCCAAGTCGATTGGCAAAATTAACGATACGATTATCAATGCCCAGGAAATGAGTGGCCAGCCTCCCAGTGATTTGCTCGATCAGCGGGACAGGATGGTACAGAAACTGTCCGAACTGGTCTCGGTACGGGTCAGTGAACAGGATGACGGACGGCTGAATGTTTTCATTGGAAACGGCCAGACGCTGGTAGTGGGCAGCGAAGTCTCCGAGATGGCCATCGAGAAGAGCCGTTTCGATCCCAACCATGCAGAAATAGTTTTCAAGGGCAATGCCAGCGATTCGGTGATTACCAAGTTTATCTCCGGCGGTCGTCTGGGCGGCATTCTGGAGTTTCGCAACGGTGTGCTGGACCCGGCCCAGAACGAACTGGGCCGCATCGCCGTGGGTATAACCCAGACGTTTAACGAACAGCATCGCCTTGGCATGGATCTGGAAAGCAAGCTGGGCGATAACTTCTTTACCGAAGCCGAGGAACTGGCGCCCAACATCCTGCCCAACGGTCGCAACGAAGGCGATTACAAGATCAGCGCCGAGATTACTGATATCGACAAGTTGACTACCAGTGATTACGAACTCAGTTATCGCGACGGCAAATACCGCCTGGTACGCATGCTGGATGACAAATTGCTCGGTGAATACGACAAGATGCCGGGGCATATTCAATCGGAAGGGTTTCGAATCAACCTGGAGGAAGGCAGCCGGATCGCCAATGGCGACAGTTTTGTGATTCGTCCGACCCGCCGTGGCGGGGAGGTGTTTGCCCCGCAGGTTAAAAATACCAAACATATTGCCGCTGCCTCGCCGGTACGTACCGAGGCACTGGTCAGCAACCAGGGCAATGCCGAGATCAGCGCGGCAATCGTTGACGATACCAGTCACGCGGCATTTTCCCAGGGCAACAAGCTCAATCCGCCGTTTGCCATTCGCTTCGTGGATGATAAACATTACGAGATCCTGGATAACACCGGCAATGCGATTCCCATTAAAAAATCGGCCCGTCCGGCGCAGCCGGCCATCAGTGCCAATGAAAAGGGCGGTGGTCCGGCCACGCCGGCCGAACCGGCCCGGCCGCCTGAACTGACAACCCGTATTCCGTACGATCCCGATACAGGCGCCGATGTCTTCCCCACACCGGACGGTCAGGATTACGGTTTTCGGGTGCGAATCTCCGGTAACCCCAAGGCGGGGGATGTATTCCGGATAGAATTCAACAAGGACGGGATTGGCGATAATCGCAACGCTCTGGAACTGGCTCGCCTGCAAAACAAGCCGGTGCTGGATAATGGCAGCAGTGATTATTCAGAAGTCTATTCACAGCTGGTCTCCCGCGTGGGCAGCAAGACACACGAACTGGAAATCAACCGTGATGCGCAGAAGCTGTTACTGGATCAGGCCATCGAACGTAAACAGGCGGTTTCCGGCGTCAACCTCGATGAAGAGGCGGCCAAGATGGTGCAGTATCAGAACCTGTACCAGGCCAATGCCCGGGTGATGTCCACCGCCAACAAGTTGCTCGAAGAACTGATCAACGCCTTCCGGTGAGGTGACGATGCGTATCTCTTCTCATCAGGCCCAGCAAACCGCCATCAACGCCATGCTTGAGCAACAGGAAAAGCTCAGCAAGGTGCAGGAACAGGTTGCGACTGGCCAACGTATCGCCAAACCGTCTGACGATCCGATCGCCGCGGCGAAGATTGTCAACTTGCGTGATGTGCTGGATACCGTGCAACAGTATCAGGACAACATCAATGCCGGTCGTGCCCGTTTGGAACTGGAAGAGGGGGTGTTGCAGAACGTAACCGACATTCTGCAACGGGTACGTGAACTGGCGGTGATGTCCAATAACGACAGTCAGACCAACGAAAACCGGGAATTTATCGCGCAGGAAGTCGAGCAATTACAGCAAGCACTGCTGGGGCTGGCCAACTCCACTGATATCAACGGCGAATACATGTTCGCGGGCAGCAAGAGCAAGTTCACCCCCTTCACCCGCAATGAAACCAACGGTTTCGATTATGACGGGGATGATGGTCAGCGCCAGATAATAATCGGTCCAAACCGGACGATCCCCACCGGCGATCCCGGCAGCCGGGTGTTTCGCAATATCAAGGATGGCAATGGCGATTTCGTGACGCTGGATGATCCGGGTAACCGGGGTTCGGGGGTGATCGATCCCGGCAGTACCACCGGCGAATACAAGGGAGGTACCTATGCGATTATTTTTGAAACTCACAAGTTGCCGGACAATGAACAGGAGATCACCTACAAGGTGATCGATGGCGAGGGCAAGGAAGTGGTGCCGGCCGGGACACCGTACCAGGAAGGGTCGGCTATCCGTTTTGGCGGGGTGCAGACCAAGGTGGAAGGCGAGCCGGCCGACGGCGACTTTTTCGTGATCCGACCGAGCATGAATCAGGATGTGTTCACCACCATCCAGCGTTTCATCGATGCCCTGCGTAATGAAAATGATAGCCAGGCCGAAGCCAATACGGCCCTGCATAATGAGATCAACCGGACACTGGAGGGCATGGACAGCGCGCTGGGCAGAATCCTGGACGTGCGGGCCGATGTCGGTGCCCGGCTTAACGCCATGGATGGACAGCAGGAGATCAACGGCTCCCAGCAACTGCAGATTCGCGAGATCCTCTCCGAAGTCGAAGACCTCGACTACGCCAAGGCCGTCAGCGATCTCAACCTCAAACTCACCGGCCTCGAAGCCTCCCAGAAAGCCTATACCCGCGTCC
>CAYOOC010000070.1:0-15506 GCA_964405505.1 uncultured Thiohalophilus sp. | reverse complement strand
AATCGGTAGTGAGCAAATTGACAAGCTGCGCAAGACCCGTCAGGTCAGCCAGTATGTCAAAGGTTATGCCGAGCAGGACGGCATCGTCGCCAATCTCGGCGTGCGTGAAGGCATGTACGTGATGCCACAGGCGGAGGTGATGGCGCTGGCGGACCTCTCTTCTGTCTGGATTCAGGCCGAGGTTTTCGAAAGCCAGGTGGACTGGGTCGAGGAAGGCCAGCCGGCCGATGTCAGCCTCTCCTATTTCCCCGGCCGCACCTGGGAAGGGGAAGTGGAGTACGTATACCCCAGTCTCAACCCCAAAACCCGCACCCTGCGGGTCCGCCTGCGTTTCGATAACCCCGATCAAACACTCAAGCCCAACATGTTCGCCGATGTCAGTATTTACGGCGGACCGAAGCGGGACATCGTGATGATTCCGCAAGAGGCATTGATCCGCGGCGGTGAAGAAGACCGGGTGATCCTGGCGCTGGAAGAAGGGCGCTTTAGACCCCGGACCGTGGTCGCCGGCATGGCTTCGGGTGACTGGGTCGAGATCAAGCATGGCCTGGAACCCGGTGAACGGGTCGTGACCTCGGGCCAGTTTTTGATCGACTCGGAAGCCAGCCTCAAGGCCAGCATCAAACGCATGACCTCGCCGGCGGACAAGTCTGAAACGAAAAGCACGACATCCGCGTCAAGCATCACCGGCACCGGCGTGCTGCATGAAATCGAGCCGGATGCCAACCGGGTCAACATGAGCCACGATCCGATCCCGGCGATCGACTGGCCGGAAATGACCATGGATTTCAAGGTCAAACCCGAGGTCGATCTCGAGCCATTCAGCCCTGATGACAAAGTCGAATTCGACCTGGAAGAAGGCGACGATGGCTATGTCATCAAGGCCATGCGTAAGAGGAAAGAATAAAAAATAACCACCAAGACACGAAGACACCAAGGAGAAAAAAATGGAATTTACGAAGGTATCACCTGAGGTCGACAAGGTTGCGAAGGATGTCGTTGACAGTGCTTTTTGTGTCCACAAAGCGCTTGGTCCGGGGTTGCTCGAGTCAGTTTATGAAGCGTGCATGTTACATGAGATTCAAAAACGCGGGATGAGGGTGGAAAGGCAGAAATCCCTGCCAGTTGTTTACGATGAATTGAAGATAGATGCAGGGTTGCGACTGGATTTGCTTGTTGAAAATGAGGTAGTGGTTGAATTGAAGGCAGTGGAGGCAATATTGCCAGTTCATGATTCACAAATATTAAGTTATCTGAAACTGGCAGATAAACGGCTGGGTCTGCTGATTAATTTCAATGTGCCTGTCATAAAAGATGGAATCAGAAGAAAAATCTTATAGCTATCTTGGTGCCTTGGCGTCTTGGTGGTGAGATTTTGGAGATAGAACATGATTGAACGAATTATTGACTGGTCGCTGCATAACCGTTTTCTGGTGTTGTTGTTGACGGTGATTCTGTGCGGCTGGGGCTGGTATGCGGTGAAGAATACGCCGCTGGATGCGATTCCGGATCTGTCGGATGTGCAGGTAATTATCAAGACCACCTATCCGGGGCAGGCGCCGCGGGTGGTGGAGGACCAGGTAACCTATCCGCTGACCACGGCGATGCTCTCCGTGCCCGGGGCGAAGACGGTGCGTGGTTACTCCATGTTCGGGGATTCGTTTGTTTATGTACTATTCGAAGATGGCACCGATCCGTACTGGGCCCGTTCGCGGGTGCTCGAGTACCTGAGCCAGGTCGAATCACGACTGCCCGAGCAGGCCAGCCCGGCACTGGGGCCGGATGCTACCGGGGTGGGCTGGATCTATGAATATGCCCTGGTGGATCGCACGGGCCAGCACGATCTCTCCCAGCTGCGTTCCCTGCAGGACTGGTTTTTAAAGTATGAGTTGCAGACGGTGTCCGGTGTGTCGGAAGTGGCGACCGTCGGCGGCATGGTCAAGCAATACCAGGTCGTCCTCGATCCGGACAAACTGCGTGCCTACGATCTGCCGCTGGCAAAGGTACGCCAGGCCATCCGGCAGGGCAACCAGGAGGCCGGCGGCTCGGTGATCGAAATGGCCGAGGCCGAATACATGGTGCGGGCGACCGGCTATATCCAGAGCAAGGAGGATCTCAGAAACATTCCGCTGGGTGTCAGTGAACAGGGCACGCCGCTGTTGCTGGGGGATATTGCCGAGATCCGTCTGGGGCCGCAGATGCGTCGTGGCATCGCGGAGCTGGATGGCGAAGGCGAGGTTGCTGGCGGGATTGTGGTCATGCGCTACGGCGAAAATGCCCTGACGACCATCGAAGGGGTCAAACGCAAGCTGGAACAGCTGCAAAACGGCCTGCCCGAAGGCGTAGAAATTGTCGAGACCTACGATCGCTCCGACCTGATCAACCGGGCCGTGGATAACCTGAACAGTAAGTTGCTGGAAGAATTTTTGATCGTCGCGCTGGTCTGCCTGGTGTTTCTGTTTCACCTGCGCTCGGCTCTGGTGGCCATCATCAGCCTGCCGATCGGGATTCTCGGGGCGTTTGTGGTCATGTATCACCAGGGCATCAACGCCAACATCATGTCACTGGGCGGAATCGCGATTGCCATTGGCGCCATGGTCGATGCGGCGATCGTGATGATCGAAAACGTGCATAAACACATCGAGCGCGAGCCGCTGACCGAGGAAAATCGCTGGCGGATCATCGGCGAGGCAACCCGCGAAGTCGGTCCGGCCCTGTTTTTCTCGCTGTTGATTATCACGCTGAGTTTCCTGCCGGTATTTACCCTGGAGGCCCAGGAAGGGCGCATGTTCGCGCCGCTGGCCTTTACCAAGACGTACGCCATGGCGGCGGCCGCCGGTTTGTCGATCACCCTGGTGCCGGTCCTGATGGGGTATTTCATTCGCGGGCATATTCGCCCGGAGGCGAAAAATCCGGTCAACCGGGTATTGATCAAGGCGTACCAGCCTTTCATTCATGTGGTACTGAATAAACCGAAAAGCGTTCTCGGTATTGCCGTGCTCGTAGTATTGATGACGATCTGGCCGGTAATGAATATCGGTTCTGAGTTCATGCCGGACCTGGACGAAGGGGATCTGATGTACATGCCGACCACCTTCCCCGGCCTGTCGATTGGCAAGGCCCAGGAGTTATTGCAACAGACCGATAAACTGATTATGAGTGTGCCGGAGGTCGAGCGGGTCTTTGGCAAGATCGGCCGGGCCGAAACTGCGACGGATCCCGCTCCGCTGACCATGATCGAAACCACCATCCTGCTCAAGCCGCGCAGTGAGTGGCGCGAGGGCATGACTACCGAAAAACTCAAACAGGAGTTAAATGACCGGGTGAAATTCCCAGGCCTGACCAACTCCTGGGTGATGCCGATCAAAACCCGGATTGATATGCTGGCGACCGGGATCAAAACCCCGGTGGGGGTCAAGGTCTCGGGCCCCGACCTGAATGTGATCCAGGATATCGGCCAACAGATCGAGGAGGCGGTGATGAAGGTCTCGGGAACCGTCTCAGCTTATTCGGAACGCACTGTCGGCGGGCGTTATGTGACGGTCGATATCGATCGGCGAGCCGCCTCAAGAGTGGGCCTGAATATCGCCGATGTGCAAAACGTGGTGAGCACGGCGATTGGCGGCATGCAGGTCGACCAGACCGTGGAAGGACTGGAACGCTATCCGATCAACCTGCGCTATCCGCAGGAGGTCCGTGAGTCGGTCGACAAGCTACGTGATCTGCCCGTGATTACCCGGCAGGGTGCGCGCATTCCGCTGTCCGAAGTGGCGGATATTCGCATTGAGACGGGACCGGCCATGATCAAAAGCGAAAACGCGCGGCCCAACGGCTGGACCTTCGTCGATATCAAGGACCGGGACCTGGGTTCTTACGTGGAAGAGGCGCAACGCGTTGTTAATCAGGAGGTCGACTTGCCAGCCGGGTACTCCATCGCCTGGTCCGGGCAGTATGAATATATGGTGCGGGCCAAGGAACGCCTGAAGATTGTTGTTCCGCTGACGCTGGTGATCATCGTGTTGCTGCTGTATCTCAACTTCCGCAATATTATCGAGGTGATGATCATCATGGGGACGTTGCCGCTGGCCCTGGTCGGGGGGTACTGGCTGCTTTACCTTCTCGGCTACAACATGTCGGTCGCCGTTGGCGTGGGCTTTATCGCCCTGGCCGGGGTGGCCGTCGAGATCGGGGTGGTGATGCTGGTCTATCTGAATCAGGCCTATCGCGGTCAGATAGCGAATAAGGAACGTGTGCATATCCCGAACCTGGAGGAGCTCAAACAGGCCGTGATCGATGGTGCCCTGCTACGAGTCCGTCCCATTATCATGACTGTAGCGGCAATTACCGGCGGCCTGCTTCCCATTATGCTGGGCAGCGGTACCGGCTCGGAGGTCATGCGCCGCATCGCGGCCCCCATGGTGGGCGGCATGGTCAGCGCCACGATACTGACACTGGTTGTGATACCGGCGGTGTATTTTCTGTGGAAGCAATACGAAGTCAGACGTTGTATCGAAAAAGGCAAGATACCGGGAGGTTAATAGCTAATGAAATACAACCTTATGGTGTTTGGTATCGTCGGCAGTCTGGGACTGGCAGGCTGTGACAACGCTGTCGATTCTGATAGATCGTCGCAGGCCGGACAATCTGTGTCAGGGGAAATCGCCATACCGCCGCGCAACCAGGATATGCAGCAGATTCTGCGTGGTGGGCGTCTCTATCAACAGCACTGCGCGGCATGCCACGGCAAACTGGCGCAGGGGGCAGCGAACTGGCGGCAGCGTGATGCGCAGGGCAAATTCCCGCCCCCGCCGCTGGACGGATCGGCGCACACCTGGCACCACCCGACCACGCAGCTGACCGAGATTATTAAAAACGGTACGCTGGATCGGGGGGGTAACATGCCGGCCTGGAAAGACCAGCTTGATGAGCAGGATATTTCCGATGTGTTGGCCTGGATCAAGGCGCAATGGCCGGATGAGATCTATGCTAGATGGTATCGCAACGATCAACGCGCGAAGAACCGATAGCCAAGAAGGAGCACATTATGCATGGTGAAGGCTGGAATGGTGGCTGGTGGTTGTTCGGTCACGGCGGCTTCAGTATCCTGATCTGGATTATCCTGATTCTGGCCATCGTCTGGTTGATATACCAGATACTAGGTCCTAGGAACTAGTTACTAGAACCTGTTTGTCGATAGCAACTTCTATGTTGTCAGGCACAACTGACGACGCTGAGAATATTTTTACAAAAGGAGAGGATTATGTACGGATTTAATACCAAGATAGCAGGCAATTTCGATGATGCTGTTGAGAAAGTTACCGAAGCCCTGAAAGAAGAAGGTTTTGGTGTGTTGACCGAAATCGATGTCAAAGCAGTCATGAAAAAGAAACTGGATATCGATAAAAAACCCTACAAGATTCTTGGCGCCTGCAATCCGGAGCTGGCCAATCAGGCTCTGACAGCCGAAGCAGATATCGGCCTGTTGCTGCCCTGTAATGTCGTAGTGCGTGAGGACGACGATGGTTCAATCACTGTGGCATTCATGGATCCCCAGGCGGTGCTTGATCTTGTGCAACAACCGGGTATTCATGATCTGGCCGGTGACGTCAAGGCACGGCTGGAACGGGTACGCGATAGCATCACGGCCTGAAGAATAAATACTTAGTACTTAGTACTAAGTACTGCGTGTTGGGGCGAGCCATTGTAGGAGGGGCTTTTAGCCGCGACCTGTAAAATTCTGCAGGATGCAGAAGATATGTTCCAGAGACTATCGAGCCTGCGTAAAGAAAAACCGATGTGTTAATCCCTCCTGTAGAGGGAAGCTGGTTATACTCATCGTAATTTATATTCCATAGCATATTCGAACGCCTTGCCTGACAGGGATGCCGGCGGTTGAGGAAAGGGCTGTGCTTCGCGGGCGGCATGGATTGCCGCTTCGCAAAACAGGTCGTTGCCGCTCAGGCATTCGATATTCAGCAACCGGCCGTCTGTCTTCAGCTCGATGCGGATCGAAACCTGCCCTTCCAGTTGTCGACGCCGTGCGATAAACGGGTAATGTTTGTACTGCTCCAGGTGGCGTAACAAACGCGTCTTATAGGACTCTTCCACGGCTACCCCGCTGCGAGTATCCCCCAGCTTCTGGCGTTGCTGTTCGTTTTGTTGTGGTAATGGTTCACGGTAGGGTTTAACCGGTTCTTTCTGTCGGACCTCATCAGGTTCAATTTTTGTCGCAGGATCCGGATTCGGACTGGGTTTTGCAGGTTGCGTTTCTGCTTTTTTCCGGCTGACTTTCTCAGGGGTAGCATCAGCCTCTGGTTTGGGTTCGGCGGATTGACTCAGGGTAATATTCAACCGGGTGTCGAGATTCTGCTGATGATGTCCGGGAGAAAAATAGCCGGACTCGATAATCGCAACAAGATGCAGCCCCAATGAGACCAGTAACATCAGTTTGAAAACGGGGGTCAGTTGCGTCATGGATATCGCAGTAATCCAGTGAGGTTTATTTTGTACAACAAAGCATAGACTTTAACGCAATACTATATTGTTCTCCAATGACGTCGTATAACCTGATAGAAGGCGTACGTGTCTGAATTGCAACAAACTGTCTGTTTACAGACAGTCCCGGAGTTAGTATCTGATTCAAGTGACTGTTTTTCCGTAGATACCTTATGGCATGACATTTGCTCCCATTATTTCTATTTGAATGGAGCAGACAGAATGAAACGCAGTCAGTCTATTTTTTCCGGTGTGATGTTCGGCTGGTCAGTTATGATCGGCGCACAGGCCGAATCACTTCCTGTCATCGAAGTCGAGGCAGACCAGTATGAAGCCGGCAAAGTGACTACACAGGCTGACAGCACTGCGAAATCACCTTCCGCCGACGGTGGCGACTGGTTGACCTCCATACCTGGTATTACCGGCGTCAAGATGGGCGGGCATGGTATTGATCCGGTAATTCGCGGACAGAAACAGAATCAGCTTAACGTATTACTCGATGGCGCCTATGTCTTCGGTGGTTGCCCCAATCGTATGGATCCGCCCTCGGCGTATGCCGGGACGGCCAGTTATGATCAACTGACGGTCATCAGGGGGGTTCAGAGTTTGTTATACGGCGCGGGGGGCTCCGGCGGTACGGTGTTATTCGAGCGCCAGGATCCCGCGTTCGAACCTGGTGAGAACAGTCGTATCGAGCTTGGCGCCGGGTATGTCAGCAATGGCGAGGCCTGGGATGCGCATGTCGACGTTGCCACCGGAGGGGAAAAGGGCTATATGCGCGGTGTCATTGCCAGCAAGTCCGCCGACCCCTATGAAGATGGTGACGGTAATGAAGTTCGCTCCGGATACGATGAAAACAGTGCACTTGTGGATCTCGCCTGGCGCCCCGATGCCGACAGCAAATTGTCGCTGAGTGTCGAGGCGGTTCGTGGCGAGGACATTCTCTATGCCGGTGCGGGGATGGACGCCCCGATCAGCGATCACGACCTGATTCAGCTGGGTTACGAAACACAAAACAGTGTGGGGAATTTCAGCGGTATCGAAACCGAGCTGTACAGCTCGGCCGTGGACCATGTCATGGATAACTATTCGCTGCGTACCAACACCATGATGTGGGCACGCGTGCCTTCCGATTCGGATACCGTTGGGGGCAAGATCAAGGGTGATCTGGTGCTGGGTGATGGAATGCTCACCCTGGGACTGGATGTGATGCAGAACGATCGTGATGCGGCCCGCTATATGGCTTCTGCCGGTACGGTGCCGACTGTGATCAGCGCCTATATGTGGCCGGGTGTCAGTATCGAGCAATGGGGGGTGGTCGCCGAGTATGCCGCGGAAGTTACACCGCAGCAGCGTTATATTGTGGGATTGCGGGTTGATCAGGTGGATGCCTCGGCCAGCAAGGCGAGTCTGGATCCCATGAATTCGATGCCATGGGCCGTTAGTCCGAATACGCTCTACAATAACTACTACGGCACGACGGGAACACCTCGGGATGAAACCAACGTTGGCGCGCTGTTGCGTTTCGAACATCAATTGGCAAACAACAGCACTACGCTGTTTGCCGGCCTGAGCCGGACCATGCGGACCGCCGATGCGACCGAACGGTTTATGGCGGCAACCAATGGTACGGCCAGCAAGAGGTGGGTAGGTAATCCAACCCTCGACCCCGAAGCTCATCATCAACTGGATGTCGGTCTGGAACATCAGGCAGAGAAATACCGTGGTTCACTGACTGTTTATTACGATCAGGTCAACGATTATATTTTGCGGGATCGGGCCCGGGGACAGGACGGGATACTGCTGTCGGATCTGGCAACCATCTATCGCAATGTGGACGCGGAACTTTACGGTATCGACCTGGAAGGCACTTACCAGTGGAACAAGCGCTGGAGGAGCGACCTTAACGTGGCTTATGTGCATGCCACCAACACCACCGACTCACGCCCCATCGCCCAGACACCGCCGCTGGAAGGGACTGTCAGCCTGGAATACCGTGAGGCGGGCTGGATGTTCGGCGGTGAGGTTCGGGCTGTCGCGCAACAGACCCGGGTGGACGATGACATCAATACCGGCAGCGGTCTGGATGCCGGGCAGACACCGGGGTTTGCTGTTTATAACCTGTATGGCCACTATCAATTTGCCAAACAGAAAACCGTCAGCTTCGGTATCGATAACGTCACCGACAAGACCTATGCCGAACACCTGAACAAGCCCAGTGCCTTTGATACCACCGTCATCCAGGTCAGCGAACCGGGACGCTCCTACTGGGCTAAGGTAAATATTGTTTTTTAGAATAAAACCACCAAGGCGCCAAGACACAAAGTTATTAATTCATTTTTTCTTGGTGTCTTCGTGTCTTGGTGGTAAAGGCTCTTAATCGATCGCGTATTTTTTCATGCGGTAGATCAGCGCGCTGCGGGTGATACCCAGCAGGCGGGCGGCCTTGCTCTGGTTGCCGGTTACGCGGGAGAGAGCCTGACGGATCATGCTGGCTTCCAGGTTATCCAGCTGAATGCCGCTGCCAGGCAATTGCAGGGAGTTGTCCGTCGTGGATTCGGGACGGATGATTTCCGCCGGCAGGTTGGTGACATCGATCTGCTTGCCGGGCATCAACACCAGCATGCGTTCACAGAAGTTGCGCAGTTCGCGGACATTGCCGGGCCAGGTATAGGCCTGCAAGGCCTCAAGTGCCGCGGTGGTATAACGCGGCGCATCCAGACGATGATAGATAGCGAGACGGGCCGTCAGCTTGCCCAGTAACAACTCAATGTCGGCAAAGCGTTCACGCAATGGTGGCAGATGCAGCGGTACCACATTTAAACGGTAATAGAGATCCTCACGAAATTGGCCCTGCTGAACCAGGTCGTACAGGTCCCGGTTGGTGGCGGCAATCACCCGCACATCCACCTTGTCGGCGGTTGTCTGGCCCAGGGGCTGGATCTCGCCCGATTCGAGGACCCGCAGCAGTTTGACCTGGGCCGCCAGCGGCAGCTCGGCCACTTCGTCCAGGAACAGCGTTGTGCCATCGGCGGCTTTGAATTTGCCCGGTTGATCCTGGCGGGCATCCGTGAAAGCGCCGCGCCGATAGCCGAACAGCTCGGCCTCGACCAGGTTGTCGGGCAGCGCGGCACAGTTGATCGTAATCATGTCGCTGCCCTGTCGGTGACTGCTTTCGTGCATGGCCTGGGCAAGCAGTTCCTTGCCGGTGCCGGTCTCGCCGGTAATCAGTGTCGTGACGTCGGTGGCGGCGATCAGCTGGGCCGAACGCAGGCTGGCAAGAAATTCGGGCGCCTGCCCCAGCAGATATTCGAATGCACTGTTTTTCATAGGGTATGCCCTGCAGCAATATGTTGATGACCGTGAGACCAGGTCAGGTAAAAACTGGTTATAGCCAATCCTATCAACAGGAGGCCTACCACGGTTTTGACCTGGCTCAAGCGGGACAGCCTTGCCATCCATCCGGTTAATATACCCGCGGTCATCACCGAAGGCAAAGTGCCGGCGCCAAAGCTCAGCATGAACAGGGCGCCATAGACTGCATCGCCGGCAGTACCCGAGATAATCAGTGCGGAATAGACCAGACCACACGGCAGCCAGCCCCAGACCATCCCGAACAGCCAGGCCTGCCCGGGCGAGCGCACCGGAATGAGTTTTTGTCCCCAGGGCTGCAGGCGATTCCAGAGCGGTTTCCCCAGATGTTCGATCATGGCGAAGCGGGGGAACCAGCCGGCCAGGTACAAACCGATGCCGATCATCATCGCGCTGGCGATACCCTGCAATATCAGGTGACCCGAATCGGGACTGATGACATTGAACAGGCTGTCGCCCAGCCAGCCCAGCAAGGCTCCGGCGGCGGTATAGCTGCTGATGCGGCCGAGGTTATAGGCGGAGATATAGGGAATCAGTCGCCAGCGATGCTGACGGATTTCCGCGGGCAGGCTGAAGGTCAGCGCCCCGATGATACCGCCGCACATGCCGATACAGTGCACGGCACTGAATAAGCCAACAATAAACGCACTGACCAGGGCAACTTCCATTCAAACGCTCGCGCGGCGGGAAAAACGCGATCATAACATTCCTTGTCTGCGACGACCTGTTGTGAGTCCTAAGTCCTAAGTCGCGAGTCGGGGGCGTCAAAGTCACGCAGACTTCGCCAGCGTAACCTGCGTGACTCAGAACTCAGAACTCAGCACTCCGGCCTGAAGGGCCCTAGGCGGCCAGTTCGGTGAACATCACCTGCAGGGCGTGTTTCAGGGTGAGATCGGATTCGGTGGTCAGATCGGCCAGTTCATCCGGGCTGAGATCGAGCATTTTCCAGACCCGGGTATCGATCGGCAGATCGTCATCGGGAGTGAGGATGGATTCGATGGTATTGCCAATCGCGTTGGCCAGATGGATGATGGCGGCCTCGCGTTGATATTGCGTTGCCAGGGCGGGCTGATGATGGCGGGCCACCGGTTCGATCAGCGATTCGGGTAGATGCCACTGGCGCAGCAGTTCGGCGCCCAGTTCGGCGTGATCGAAGCCGAACTCGTCGCGCTCCAGGCTGCCCAGATCCTGGTTTTCCTCGCGAGAGCGGGTCAGCAACCGGGCCGAAGTTTCGGGGCGGGTCAGGTACATGACCAGCTTGCCAATATCGTGCAGCAGGCCGGTGATAAACAGCCGTTCGGTATGCGTGATCTGCAGCCGTTCCGCCAGAGTCCGTGCGGCACAGGCGACCGCAATGTTATGACGCCAGAAATGCTGCGGCGTGACCAGCTCTTCGGGCAGGCGGTTGAACTTGTTGACCACCAGCGTTGCCATAGTCAGGTCCCGCAGCTGCCGGGTGCCGACAATCGTCACCGCCATGGAGATGGTATCGATCCGGGAAGGGAAACCGTAAAACGGGCTGTTGACGATTTTCAGCAGCCGGGCAGACAGCGCGGCATCCTGGCTGAGGGTTTCGGCGATATCGGCCGCCGAGCAGGCCGGATCGTTGATCATTTCATTGAGACGGGTGACGATCACCGGCAGGGACACCAGCTCGCGGTGTTCCTGGATCAGCGTTTGTGGGCTGCTCGTCGTCATATGTGATGGGTGTCTGCAATGAATCAGTCGGTTTCGGTGATAGGCTGTCGGCAGGCAGGGCCGCAAACTTTATTTATTATAGGTGTTTCTGCGCCGTCGTAACCGGGTAAAAATGTGAAAATGTTCACATTATTTTGTCATGGTTAATAGGCCGCTGGCGTGGATTCAACCGTCCCAGGAGGAGCTCCCCCGATGTCAGCAATCCGCCTTTCCATCAGTGGCATGAGCTGTGCCGGCTGCGTCGCCAGTGTCGAACAGGCATTGCAGGCGGTGCCCGGCGTCGAGCAGGCGGAGGTGAATTTCGCCGAACATACTGCCACGGTCGAAGGTGATGTAAGTGCTGACAAACTCGTAGAGGCCGTCAAACAGGCCGGTTACGACGCGGCCGAGATGAAAGGGCAGAGTGCCGAGGCGGACAAGGAAGCGGCCGAGATGGCCCACTATCGCCGCCTGTTGCGCAAGACCGCGGTGGCCGCGGGGCTCGGGGTGCCGCTGGTGATCGGCGACATGGGCGGGTTGTTGCCCGCACTGAATACCGGGCTGGGCCAGCCGATCTGGCTGTTGCTGGGGCTGCTCACCCTGGGGGTGATGATCTACGCCGGCGGCCATTTTTTTACCGGGGCGTGGAAGGCCTTCCGGATGCATAACGCCAACATGGATACCCTGATTGCCCTGGGCACCGGCGCCGCCTGGGTCTATTCGATGGTGGTGGTGCTGTTCCCCGACACCGTCCCGACCCTGGCCCGACATGCCTATTTCGAGGCGGCAGTGGTGATCATTGCCCTGGTTAACCTGGGCGGAGCGCTGGAGATGCGCGCCCGGGGCAAGACCTCCGAGGCGATCCGCCGGCTCATCGGTCTGCAGCCGAGGACTGCCCGGGTGGTGCGCGAGGGCAAGGAGCAGGATGTGCCCATCGACGAGGTTGGTCTGGGCGAGACCCTGCGCATCCGCCCCGGCGAGCGGATCCCGGTGGATGGCGACATTATCGACGGGCATTCCAGTGTCGATGAGTCCATGCTTACGGGTGAACCGCTGCCGGTGGCCAAACAGGTCGGTGACGAGGTGGTGGCCGGCACCATCAACGTCAGCGGCAGCTTCCTGTTCCAGTCCAAACGCATCGGCGCCGACACGGTGCTGGCGCAGATCATCGAGATGGTGCGCCGTGCCCAGGGCAGCAAACCGGCCATTGGCCGGCTGGTGGATAAGGTGGCCGGGGTGTTCGTGCCGGCCGTGCTGCTGGTGGCGGTGGCGACCTTTTTGATCTGGTTCAACCTCGGGGGACCGGTATTACTCAGCCACGCCATCGTCGCGACCGTGACCGTGCTGATCATCGCCTGTCCCTGTGCGCTGGGGCTGGCCACGCCCATCTCCATCATGGTCGGTGTCGGCAAGGCGGCCGAATACGGGATCCTGATTCGCAACGGCGAGGCGCTGCAACAGGCGGGCAAGCTGGAGGCGATCGTGCTGGACAAGACCGGGACCGTGACCGTGGGACGTCCGACCGTCACCCGGTTGATGCCCGCGGCCGATTACAGCGAGGAACAGGTGCTGCAACTGGCCGCCAGCCTGGAGCAGAGTTCCGAACACCCGCTCGCGCACGCCATCGTCGAGGCGGCCAAACAGCGCGAAATGACTTTGTCCGACGCCCAGCAGTTCGAGGCGATCACCGGCCAGGGGGTGAGCGCAGAACTGGACGGCGACGTGTGTTATCTCGGCAATGCCCGCCTGATGCAAAACCAGGGCATCGATATCGGCGAGCTGCAGGACCGGGCGCAACAGCTGGCTGAACAGGCACAAACGCCCATGTACCTGGCCCGGGGGCAGCAGCTTGTGGGTATCGTGGCCGTGGCCGATCCGATCAAGGACGACTCGGCCGCCGCGGTGCGGCGTCTGCAACAGCTCGGGCTCAAGGTGATCATGCTGACCGGCGATAACACCGCCACGGCACAGGCGGTGGCGCGTCAGGTGGGGATCGACGAGGTCATCGCCGAGGTCCAGCCACAGGACAAGAACCGGCACATCGAACGCCTGCAACAGGGCGGCGAAGTGGTGGCCATGGTCGGCGACGGGATCAACGACGCCCCGGCGCTGGCTCAGGCCGACGTGGGCTTTGCCATCGGCAGCGGCACCGACGTGGCGATCGAAAGCGCCGACGTCACCCTGATGCGGGGCTCGCTGCATGGCGTGGCCGACGCGATCGCGATCTCTCACGCCACCCTGCGCAACATCAAGCAGAACCTGTTCGGCGCCTTTGTCTATAACAGCCTGGGCATTCCCATCGCCGCCGGTATTCTGTATCCCATCATGGGACTCATGCTCAACCCGATGATCGCCGGCGCCGCCATGGCCATGTCCTCAGTCACCGTGGTGAGCAACGCCAATCGTTTGCGCTGGTTTAAATCGGGAGTCCAATCATGATCTGGCTGGTGAATCTACTGGGGCTGGCACTGATGCTGGCCATCGTCTGGTGGTTCTGGCTGGCCAAACCCGCCAGCGTGCAACGCCGGGCTGACAGTGACCAGGTCGATATCCTGGTGGACGACGGCGTCTACACCCCCTCACGGATCGAAACCCCCGTCAACCAGCCGATCACCCTGCGCTTTTTACGCAAGGATGCCAGTCCCTGTGCCGAACAGGTCATTTTTTCCGACTTCGACCTCAGCGCCGAACTGCCGGTGGATGAATACAAAGAGCTGACCCTCACGCCACGAGAAAAAGGCGAGTATGACTTTACCTGCCAGATGCAAATGTACCGGGGAACGCTCGTCGTAAAGTAAAGAAAAGCAAACCACCAAGACACCAAGGCACGAAGAATAATATCATTTGGTTTCTTCGGTGCTTTGTGAACCGGTGGTTTAAACGGTTGATGAATAGTAAAAATAGAGTGCGTCTTACTCTCCATTATCCCGGAATCGGGAGCGGCTCGTGAAGTAAGAATAAAGCAAACCACCAAGACGCCAGGACACAAAGATTTTATAATTAATTTTTTACTTGGTGTCTTTGTGTCTTGGTGGTTAAGGGTTTTAATAAATACAGAAGAAATGGATATGTTTCAGATAACGTTCTATTCCTCGAAATATGTCGCCTCGCACCTAGTACCTGGCACCTCGGACCTGCTGTTATGAGCTGGTGGGGCAAGATCGTTGGCGGGGCGTTTGGCTTCATGCTGGGCGGGCCGCTGGGTGCGCTGCTGGGCGCGGTGCTCGGTCATCAGTTCGACAAGGGACTGCGCCTGCAGGATCAGCTCGGCGGGCCGTTTCGCCCGGGCGATCAGGAACGGGTGCAGATGGCGTTTTTCACCGCGCTGTTCTCCACCATGGGTCACGTGGCCAAGGCCGACGGGCGGGTGAGCGAGAACGAGATCGAAATGGCCCGCGGGGTCATGCAGCAGATGCGCCTCGACGAGCAGCAGAAACGCGCGGCCATCGACCTGTTCAACCAGGGCAAGCAGCCCGACTTCGATCTGGAGGGCGTACTGGAACAGTTCCGCCAGGAGGCGCGTCGACGGCGCACGGTGCTGCAGATGTTCATGGAGATCCTGATCCATGCCGCCTACGCCGATGGCGTCATGCATCCCACCGAGCAGAACGTGCTGCGCCATATCGCCCAGCGACTGGGCTTCAGCGGCAGCGCGTTCGAACAACTGCTCGGTATGGTCCAGGCCCAGCGGCAATTCCATCAGCAGTATGCCGGTGCGGGTGCCGGCGGCCAGGCGGGGCGGACATCGGCCGAACAATTAAAGCAGGCCTATGAACTGCTGGGCGTGAGTGAAAGTGCCAGCGACAGCGAGATCAAAAAAGCCTACCGACGCCAGATGAACCAGCACCATCCCGATAAACTGGTGGCCCGGGGCATGCCCGAGGAGATGATCAAGATCGCCAACGAAAAGACCCAGGAGATCAAGGAAGCCTACGAACTGATCAAAAAATCACGTGAAAATT
>CAYOOC010000069.1:0-15573 GCA_964405505.1 uncultured Thiohalophilus sp. | reverse complement strand
CGCGAAGGCGGCCGGACCGTCGGTGCCGGTGTGGTATCGAAGATTATTGAGTAAATAACGCGAGAGCGTAAGTGGTGAGGTCGTGAGGTCGATGTTTCGATCTCGCGACCTCGCCATTTCACGCACTTACGAGTTTCTAGGCCAGTAGCTCAATTGGCAGAGCGGCGGTCTCCAAAACCGCAGGTTGGGGGTTCGATTCCCTCCTGGCCTGCCAAACACGCGGTGACTTGCCTGCGGGCGGTTTACCGAAGTTAACAGGACAACAATGGCAGACAAGATCAAGCTGACACTCGCCGTATTATTGGTAGTCGCCGGTATTGCCGGTTTTTACCATTTTGCGGATGAAGCGCTGTTGTATCGCGTGCTCGGCTTGTTAGCGGTCGTGGGTGTCGCCGTGGCAATGGCGGCCACCTCGCAGCCGGGTATCAATGTCTGGAATTTTGGTCGCAGTGCGGTGCTGGAAGCACGCAAGTCTGTCTGGCCATCACGGCGTGAGACCACGCAGACCACGTTGATGGTGATTGTCATGGTCGCCCTGATCGGGATCGTGCTGTGGTTGTTTGACATGTTTTTGCTGTGGGCGGTGACACTCATCACCGGTCAGGGAGGCTGAGTAGATGGCATTACGCTGGTACGTCGTCCACGCCTATTCCGGCTTCGAGGCGCAGGTCAAGCGCTCGCTGGAAGAGCGCATCAAGCTCAAGGGTATGGAGGACAAGTTCGGACAGATCCTGGTGCCCACCGAGGAAGTGATCGAAATGCGCGACGGACAAAAGCGCAAAAGCGATCGCAAGTTCTTCCCGGGTTATGTCCTGGTGCAGATGGATATGGACGACGATACCTGGCACCTGGTCAAGGATACGCCCCGGGTGATGGGGTTTATCGGCGGTACCAGCGACAAGCCGGCGCCGATCAGCGAAAAGGAAGCCGAGTCGATTCTGGCGCGTATCCAGGAAGGCGCCGAACGACCGCGGCCCAAGGTCCTGTTCGAGGCAGGCGAAGTGGTCCGGATCAACGACGGACCGTTCAACGACTTCAATGGTGTCGTTGAAGAGGTGGATTACGAAAAGAACCGCCTGCGTGTGGAAGTGTCGATCTTCGGCCGTTCCACACCAGTCGATCTGGACTTCAGTCAGGTAGAGAAGAGTTAAAACTCTTCTCTAACTGACAGTGACGAGGGACAAAGGGACGAGTTACGAGGGTTAAAGCATACGGCATAGCCGTATTCTAACTTCCTCGTCACTCGTACCTCGTCCCTGAGTACTTAAACAAGGGGAGCCCGAGTACCGCAAGGGAAACGGCGTTTGGACCCAAAGAGAGGAAAACATGGCCAAGAAAGTCGAAGCATATATCAAGCTGCAGGTGCCGGCCCAGGAAGCGAATCCGTCGCCGCCGGTCGGTCCCGCGCTGGGTCAGCATGGTGTCAACATCATGGAGTTCTGCAAGGCGTTTAACGCCCAGACCCAGGAAACTGAAAAAGGTCTGCCGATCCCGGTGGTTATCACCGTGTACAGTGATCGCAGCTTCACCTTCATCATGAAGACGCCGCCGGCGTCGATCCTGCTGAAAAAGGCCGCGAGCATTCAAAAAGGTTCCGGCGAGCCCAACAAGAACAAGGTGGGCACGGTCACCCGCGAGCAACTCGAAGAGATTGCCAAAGCCAAGGATCCCGATCTGACCGCTGCCGATATGGACGCCGCGGTGCGCACCATTGCCGGTAGCGCGCGCAGCATGGGTCTCGATGTGGAGGGTGCATAACATGGCCAAACTGAGCAAACGTCAAAAAGCGATTCGTGAAAAGGTCGATTCCACCAAAACCTACACGATCGATGAAGCCTTCGGCCTGCTGAAAGACCTGCCGCGCGCCAAATTTGTCGAGTCCGTCGAAGTCGCCATTAACCTGGGTGTGGATCCGCGTAAATCCGATCAGGTCGTACGTGGCGCCACCGTATTGCCGCACGGTACCGGCAAGAGCGTCCGGGTTGCCGTATTCGCCCAGGGCGATAACGCTGACAAGGCCAAAGCCGCAGGTGCCGACATCGTCGGCTTCGAGGATCTGGCCGAAGAAGTCAAACAGGGCAACATGGATTTCGACGTGGTGATCGCCACGCCGGATGCCATGCGCGTCGTCGGCCAGCTGGGCCAGATTCTGGGTCCGCGCGGCCTGATGCCGAATCCGAAAGTCGGTACCGTAACGCCCGATGTGGAAGGCGCGGTACAAAATGCCAAGGCCGGTCAGGTTCGTTACCGGACCGACAAGGGCGGTATTATCCACTGTGCCATCGGCAACGTGGATTTTGAGAGCAATAATTTGAAGGAAAACCTGGAAGCCTTGCTGGCGGATTTGAAAAAGGCCAAGCCTTCTTCCGCCAAGGGACAGTATCTGAAGAAAGTCTCTGTCTCCACGACCATGGGCCCCGGGCTTTCCGTCGATCAGGCGTCGCTGGCGCTCTGATCGTTAACCGGCTTTGTGGCCGTTGTTTTGGGGACAGAATTCAATTCTGTCTCCGGACAGCGTCCATCAAAGACCGTGGGTGTGGCAACCGCTGTAACGTTGCCGCTTAATGGAGTTCGCTCCGGCCTGCGCAGATGGTGTGCCCGAACAGATTTTTTCTGCCTTGGGTCACTAAAGGTGGAATGTTGTTTTAACAATGTTCCGTGTTCGTCCAACGACAGGTGTGCTGTTCGGCCTGTCAGAAATGGAGGTATGTTCGCGTGGCTCTCAGTCTCAAAGAAAAGAAAGCCATAGTGGCCGAAGTCGCTGAAGTCGCTGCGAATGCGCATTCCGCTGTTGTGGCGGAATATATTGGACTGGCGTCCAACGACATGAACAACCTGCGTGCTCAGGCGCGTACCGGTGGTGTTTATCTGCGTGTCGTTAAAAATACGCTGGCCAAGCGCGCATTGGAAGGGACGGACTTTGCCTGCATGAACGAAACGCTCGTCGGCCCGATGATCCTGGCGTTTTCCCAGGAAGATCCGGGCGCTGCTGCGCGTGTTTTGAAAGAGTTCGCCAAAGGTAATGACAAACTGGTCGTCAAGGGCCTTTCCGTCAGCGGTCAACTGTTGCCCGCCTCGGATCTGGATCGACTGGCCAGCCTGCCCACCAAGGATCAGGCTATCAGTATGCTGATGTCGGTAATGCAGGCTCCGGTTACCAAACTGGCGCGTACCCTTAATGAAGTGCCTGGCAAAATGGTCCGTACCGTCGCGGCTGTTCGTGACGCCAAACAGGCCTCTTGATATTTTAGTGATTAGGAGAAAGTAAAATGGCAGTTTCTAAAGATGAAATTCTGGAAACAATTTCCAGTATGACCGTAATGGAAGTCGTCGATCTGATCGAAGCGATGGAAGAGAAGTTCGGCGTTTCTGCTGCAGCCGCTGTTGCTGCTGCCCCGGCTGCTGCTGGTGGTGGTGAAGCCGCTGCTGCTGAAGAGAAAGACGAATTCGACGTCGTCATGACCAGCTTTGGTGATAACAAGGTTGGCGTTATCAAGGCCGTCCGTGGTATTACCGGCCTGGGTCTGAAGGAAGCCAAGGAAATGGTGGAAGGCGCGCCTGCCACCGTGAAGGAAGGGGCTTCCAAGGACGACGCCGAAGAAATGAAGAAGCAGCTTGAAGAAGCCGGCGCACAGGTCGAGCTGAAATAAAAGCGGCTTGCTTCATGAAAAGATTGCGGGCCAGGGGCCCGCAGTCACAAATGGTATAACCATTCCCGCAGCGGGCTGGTGGCCAACAGGCCACTGGCCTGCTGTGTATTCGTTGTTTAACGGTCAGAATATCGTTAACAACGGATCGCCGGGAATGCCAGTTTCGCGACTAACTGCTACGAGCAAGGTGACCAATGGCATACTCCTTCACTGATAAGAAACGGATTCGTAAAAACTTTGGTCGTCGTCCTACTATCCTGGAAGTCCCCTATCTTCTGGCCATGCAGACCGATTCCTACAAGGAATTTCTGCAGGCGGAAAAAGCCGAAGATCAGCGCGACGACAAGGGATTGCATGCGGCGTTCAAATCGGTTTTCCCGATTGTCAGCTATTCTGGCAATGCAGCACTGGAGTATGTCAGCTACCGGCTGGGAACCCCGGCTTTTGATGTGAAAGAGTGTCAGATGCGTGGTGTGACCTATGCTGCCCCGCTGCGGGTCAAGGTCCGCCTGATCATCTACGACAAGGAAGCCAAAAGTCCCACGGTCAAGGATATCCGCGAGCAGGAAGTCTACATGGGCGAAATTCCGCTCATGACCGAGACCGGAACCTTTGTTATTAATGGTACCGAACGGGTTATTGTTTCCCAGTTGCACCGTTCGCCGGGTGTGTTCTTCGATCACGACAAGGGCAAGACCCATTCATCGGGCAAGCTGCTGTTCAACGCCCGGGTGATTCCGTACCGCGGTTCCTGGCTCGATTTTGAATTCGATCCCAAGGATTGTCTGTTTACCCGTATTGACCGTCGCCGCAAACTGCCGGTGACCGTACTGTTGCGCGCGCTGGGTTACAGCACCGAGGAAATGCTGGATATGTTCTTTGAGAAGAACACCTACCGCATTACCAAAGAAGGTGGCTTTGAGCTGGATCTGGTCCCCGACCGTCTGCGTGGCGAAACGGCGACTTTCGATATCAAGATCAAAAACAAGGTGCTGGTCGAGGAAGGCCGCCGCATTACCCCGCGTCACATCCGCGAAATGGAAAAGGCAGGTCTCAAAAAGCTCGATGTCCCCGAAGAGTACATGCACGACAAGGTGCTCGCGCATGACGTGATTAACAAGGATACCGGCGAGATCGTGGCCAAGGCCAATGACACGCTGATCCCCGAACGACTGGATCTGTTGCGCGAGGCCAATGTCACCGAATTTCAGACCATCTTTACCAATGATCTGGACCACGGTCCGTACATTTCCAAGACCCTGGAAATCGATACCACCACCACCCAGCTCGAAGCACAGGTGGAAATCTATCGCATGATGCGCCCGGGCGAGCCGCCGACCAAGGAAGCCGCCGAGAACCTGTTCAACAACCTGTTCTTTAGCGAGGATCGTTACGATCTGTCCGGCGTCGGGCGCATGAAATTCAATCGCCGAATCGGCCGCAAGGAAGTCACCGGCGAAGGCACCCTGTCCAAGGAAGATATCCTGGCCGTTATCCAGACGCTGATCAGCATTCGTGACGGCAAGGGCAACGTCGATGATATCGACCATCTGGGTAACCGCCGTATCCGTTCCGTGGGTGAAATGGCCGAAAACCAGTTCCGTGTCGGTCTGGTGCGCGTCGAGCGCGCGGTCAAGGAGCGGCTCTCCCTGGCCGAATCCGAAAATCTGATGCCGCAGGAGATGATCAACGCCAAGCCGGTCTCCGCCGCCATCAAGGAATTCTTCGGCTCCTCCCAGCTGTCCCAGTTCATGGATCAGAACAACCCGCTGTCGGAAGTCACCCACAAGCGGCGGATCTCCGCGCTGGGCCCGGGTGGTTTGACCCGCGAGCGTGCCGGTTTCGAGGTGCGCGACGTGCATCCGACCCATTACGGCCGGGTCTGCCCGATCGAGACCCCGGAAGGACCGAACATCGGTCTGATTAACTCGCTGGCGGTCTATGCCCGTACCAATCAGTACGGTTTTCTGGAAACCCCCTATCGCCGGGTCAAGAATGGCAAGGTCACCGACGAGATCGATTTTTTGTCCGCGATCGATGAAGGTGAATACGTCATCGCCCAGGCCAATGCCGGCGTCGATAACAAGGGGAGCCTGAGCGATGACCTGGTCTCCTGCCGGCACCTGAATGAATTTGCCATGTCGACCCCGGACAAGGTCGATTACATGGATATCTCGCCCAAACAGATCGTCTCGGTTGCGGCAGCGCTGGTGCCCTTCCTGGAGCACGACGACGCCAACCGCGCCCTGATGGGGGCGAACATGCAGCGTCAGGCGGTGCCGACCCTGCGGGCCGAAAAACCCGTCGTGGGTACCGGTATTGAACGGACCGTGGCGGTCGATTCCGGTGTGGCCGTGGTCGCCCGACGTGGCGGGGTAGTCGATTCCGTGGACGCCGCCCGCCTCGTGGTCCGGGTCAATGACGAGGAAACCGTCGCCGGCGAGTCCGGGGTGGATATCTACAACCTGACCAAATACACCCGTTCCAACCAGAATACCTGTATCAACCAGCGGCCGCTGGTCAACGTCGGCGATGTCATCGCTTGCGGGGATGTGCTGGCCGACGGTCCCTCGACCGATCTGGGCGAGCTGGCGCTGGGCCAGAATATGCTGGTCGCCTTCATGCCCTGGAATGGTTACAACTTCGAGGACTCGATCCTGATCTCCGAGCGAGTGGTGCAGGAAGATCGCTATACCACCATTCACATCGAGGAGCTGACCTGTGTCGCGCGTGACACCAAGCTCGGTTCCGAAGAGATTACCGGGGACATTCCCAACGTTGGCGAATCGGCGCTGGCCAAGCTGGATGAGGCCGGCATCGTGTATATCGGTGCCGAGGTCAAGCCGGGCGACATCCTGGTGGGCAAAGTCACGCCCAAGGGCGAAACCCAGCTGACCCCGGAAGAAAAACTACTGCGCGCCATCTTTGGTGAAAAGGCCTCCGACGTGAAGGATACCTCCTTGCGTGTCCCCTCCGGGATCGTCGGGACCGTCATCGACGTGCAGGTCTTCACCCGCGACGGACTGGAAAAAGATTCCCGCGCCATCGCGATTGAGGACTCGGAGCTGGAGCGCATCCGCAAGGACTTCAACGATCAGCGCCGCATTATGGAAGACGATGCCTATAGCCGGGTCGAGAACATGCTGATTGGCAAGGTCGCCGATGGCGGGCCGAACAAGCTCAAGAGTGGCAGCAAGCTGACCAAGGCCTATCTGGAAGAAGTGCCGCGGGAAAAATGGTTTGAAATCCGTTTGCGCAACGACGATGCCAATGCCCAGCTGGAAGCGATTGCCGCGCAGATCAAACAGCTGCGCAAGGACTTCGATGAGAAATTCGAAGAGAAAAAACGCAAGCTGACCACCGGCGACGATCTGGCGCCGGGCGTGCTGAAGATGGTCAAGGTGCATCTGGCGGTCAAGCGTCGCATGCAGCCGGGTGACAAGGTCGCCGGTCGTCACGGTAACAAGGGTGTTATTTCCATGATTCGCCCGGTCGAAGATATGCCCTTCAGCGCCGACGGTACCCCGGTGGATGTGGTCCTTAGTCCGCTGGGTGTCCCCTCGCGCATGAACGTCGGGCAGGTGCTGGAAACCCATCTGGGCTGGGCCGCCAAGGGCCTGGGCAAGAAACTGGGCAATATGCTCCAGGCCCAGACCAAGGTCGCCGAGATTCGCAAGTTCCTGGACGAGATTTACAACAAGAGTGAAGGCCAGAAGGAAGATCTCAAATCGTTCAGCGACGAAGAGATTCTGCGCCTGGCCAGCAATCTGAAGTCCGGCGTACCGATGGCGACCCCGGTCTTCGACGGTGTCAACGAAGAGGAAATCAAGCGCCTGTTGCGCCTGGCGGATCTGCCCGAAAGCGGCCAGGCCGAGCTGTATGACGGCCGTACCGGTGAGAAGTTCGATCGCCCTGTGACGGTCGGTTACATGTACATTCTGAAGCTGAACCATCTGGTTGACGACAAGATGCACGCCCGTTCGACCGGTCCGTACAGTCTGGTTACCCAGCAGCCGCTGGGCGGCAAGGCCCAGTTCGGTGGTCAGCGCTTCGGTGAGATGGAGGTCTGGGCGCTGGAAGCCTATGGCGCGGCCTATACCCTGCAGGAAATGCTCACCGTCAAGTCCGACGACGTCAACGGCCGGACCAAGATGTACAAGAACATCGTCGACGGCGATCACCGTATGGAACCGGGCATGCCGGAATCCTTCAACGTACTGCTGAAGGAAATCCGTTCACTCGGTATCGATATCGAACTGGAACAACAGGACTAAATCCAGGGACGAGGGCCAGGGGCCGAGTGACGAGGCCTGTTTTGTTGCCTCGTTACTCGTCCCTCGTAACTCGGAACTTTTATTAGGAGTGGCAACGTGAAAGACCTACTCAAGATTCTGAAACAGCAGGGCCAGACCGAAGACTTCGATGCAATCCGCATCGGGTTGGCGTCGCCGCAGAAAATCCGTTCCTGGTCCTATGGTGAGGTCAAAAAGCCGGAGACCATCAACTACCGGACCTTCAAGCCGGAACGCGATGGCCTGTTCTGTGCCAAGATCTTCGGACCGATTAAGGACTACGAGTGCCTGTGCGGCAAGTACAAGCGTCTCAAGCACCGTGGTGTCATTTGTGAAAAATGCGGCATTGAAGTCACTCTGGCCAAGGTCCGTCGTGAACGCATGGGCCATATCGAACTGGCCTCGCCGGTCGCGCATATCTGGTTCCTGAAGTCGTTGCCCTCGCGCATGGGCCTGTTGCTGGATATGACCCTGCGCGATATCGAACGGGTGCTCTATTTCGAGGCCTTCGTGGTGGTTGAGCCGGGTATGACGACGCTGGAGCGTGGTCAGTTGCTGACCGACGAAGCTTATCTGGAAGCCATTGAAGAGTTCGGCGATGAATTCGATGCCCGCATGGGGGCCGAAGCGGTCCAGTCATTGCTGGGCAATATCAACCTGGAGCAGGAAGCCGACAAGGTGCGCGAAGACATGGGCGCCACCAAGTCCGAAACCAAGCTCAAGAAACTCGGCAAGCGTCTGAAGCTGATCGAAGCCTTTGTCGATTCCGGCAACAAACCGGAATGGATGGTTATGACCGTGCTGCCGGTACTGCCGCCGGAACTGCGTCCGCTCGTGCCGCTGGAAGGCGGTCGCTTTGCCACCTCCGATCTGAACGATCTCTATCGCCGGGTGATCAACCGGAACAACCGGCTGCGCCGGCTTCTGGATCTGAATGCGCCGGACATCATCGTGCGCAACGAAAAACGCATGCTGCAGGAATCGGTCGATGCGTTGCTGGACAACGGCCGTCGCGGCCGGGCCATTACCGGCTCCAACAAGCGTCCACTCAAGTCCCTGGCCGATATGATCAAGGGCAAGCAGGGCCGTTTCCGCCAGAACCTGCTCGGCAAGCGTGTCGACTACTCCGGTCGTTCCGTGATCGTGGTCGGTCCGGCGTTGCGTCTGCACCAGTGCGGCCTGCCCAAGAAAATGGCCCTGGAGCTGTTCAAGCCGTTTATTTTCTCCAAGCTGGAACGCCGCGGCCTGGCCACCACCATCAAGGCGGCCAAGAAAATGGTCGAACGCGAAGGTCCGGAAGTCTGGGATATCCTCGAAGAGGTGATCCGCGAGCATCCGGTCATGCTCAACCGGGCACCGACCCTGCATCGTCTCGGTATCCAGGCCTTTGAACCGGTACTGATCGAAGGCAAGGCCATTCAGCTGCATCCGCTGGTCTGTACCGCTTTCAATGCCGACTTCGACGGCGACCAGATGGCCGTACATGTGCCGCTGTCGCTGGAAGCCCAGCTCGAAGCGCGCGCGCTGATGATGTCGTCCAACAACATTCTGTCACCGGCCAACGGCGAGCCGATTATCGTGCCCTCCCAGGACGTGGTGCTGGGGCTGTACTGGATGACCCGTGAGCGGGTTAACGCCCGGGGCGAGGGCATGGTCTTCTCCGGTGTGAAGGAAGTCGATCGTGCCTATCACAACGATGTGGTCGATCTGCAGGCCCGGGTCAAGGTGCGTATCCGTGAACTCGGCTACGACGACGATGGCAATACCACTGAAAAAGTGTCCGTTCAGGAAACGACCGTGGGTCGTGCCCTGCTGTATGAAATCGCGCCGCAAGGGATGGAATTCAGCCTGTTTAACAAGGAGATGAAAAAGAAAGCCATCTCCGGGTTGATCGATGCCTGCTATCGCAAGCTCGGTCTGAAAGCCACGGTCGTGTTTGCCGACCAGATTATGTATACCGGGTTTGCCTATTCCACCAAGGCCGGAATTTCCTTTGGTGCCGATGACATGGAGATCCCGCATGAGAAGACCGATATCCTCTCGGCTGCCGAAGAAGAGGTCAAGGAGATCGAAGGTCAGTATACCTCGGGCCTTGTGACCAACGGCGAACGCTATAACAAGGTGGTGGATATCTGGTCGCATACCAATGACCAGATCGCCAAGGCCATGATGGACAAGCTGGGGGTCGACGAGGTCACCGACAAGGATGGCAACGTGGTTCGCCAGCCGTCGTTCAACTCTATCTTTATGATGGCCGACTCCGGTGCCCGTGGTAGTGCCGCGCAGATTCGTCAGCTGGCCGGGATGCGTGGCCTGATGGCGAAACCGGACGGCTCGATCATCGAGACGCCCATTACCGCCAACTTCCGCGAAGGCCTGTCGGTCCTGCAGTACTTTATCTCGACCCATGGTGCCCGTAAGGGGCTGGCCGATACGGCACTGAAGACCGCGAACTCCGGTTATCTGACCCGGCGTCTGGTGGATGTGTCCCAGGACCTGGTCGTGGCTGGTGATGATTGCGGCACCAGCAACGGCATGCTGATCTCCTCGCTGATCGAAGGCGGCGACGTGGTCGAGCCCTTGCCCGAACGGGTGCTGGGTCGTGTTACCGCCGAAGATGTCAAGGATGCCAATGGCTCGGTCATCATTCCCAACGGCACCCTGCTCGACGAACAGGGTGTGGCCACGCTGGAGACGATGGGTATCGACCATATCCTGGTCCGTTCGCCGATTACCTGTGACAATCTGCACGGCGTGTGTGCCGTCTGCTACGGCCGCGATCTGGCCCGCGGGCACCTGGTCAACCAGGGCGAGTCGGTGGGTGTTATCGCCGCCCAGTCCATCGGTGAGCCGGGTACCCAGCTGACCATGCGGACCTTCCATATCGGGGGTGCGGCCAGCCGTTCGGCGGCCATCAGCAACATCGAAATCAAGACCAAGGGCACGGTCCGCCTGCACAATATCAAGACGATTCAGCACGCCAGTGGTAACCAGGTCGCGGTCTCCCGCTCCGGGGAAATCACCGTCCTGGATGAGAACAAGCGTGAGCGCGAGCGTTACAAGGTGCCTTACGGGGCGGTGATCTCGGTCAGCGATGGCGCGGCGGTCGAGGCCGGCCAGATCGTGGCCAATTGGGACCCGCATACGCACCCGATCGTGACCGAAGTCGAGGGTCGGGTGAAATTCATGGATATCATCGAAGGCGTGACCGTCCAGGCCGAAGTGGACGAGGTCACCGGTCTGTCCCGCCTGGTGGTCATGGATCCAAAACAGCGCGGCAGCCAGGCCAAGGATCTGCGGCCGATGGTCAAGCTGATCGACGAGGCCGGCAACGACATGAACATTGCCGGCACCGATTTGCCCGCGCATTACTATCTACCCTCGGGCGCAATCATCGCGCTCAAGGATGGCGATGCCGTGAGCGTGGGCGATGCGATTGCGCGGATTCCACAGGAATCTTCCAAGACCCGCGACATCACCGGTGGTCTGCCGCGTGTGGCCGATCTGTTTGAAGCACGCAAGCCGAAGGAAGCCTCTATCCTGGCGGAAATCTCCGGCACGGTGAGCTTTGGCAAGGAGACCAAGGGCAAACAGCGTCTGGTGATTACCCCCAACGAGGGCGATGCCTATGAAGAGCTGATTCCCAAGTGGCGCCATGTCACCGTGTTCGAAGGTGAGCACGTGGAAAAGGGCGAGGTAATTGCCGAGGGTGAACCCAATCCGCATGACATTTTGCGGCTGCTGGGGGTCGAGGAACTGGCCCGTTACATTGTGAACGAAGTCCAGGACGTCTATCGCCTGCAGGGTGTGAAGATCAACGACAAGCATATCGAAGTGATCGTGCGCCAGATGCTGCGTAAGGTGGATATCACCTCGCCGGGCGATACCGGCTTTCTCAAGGGCGAGCAGGTGGAAAAAGCCCGGCTGCTGGAAGAGAACGAGCGGATGCTGGTTGGCGAAAAACAACCGGCGCTGTACGAGCCGGTGCTGCTGGGCATCACCAAGGCCTCGCTGGCGACCGAATCGTTCATTTCCGCGGCGTCCTTCCAGGAAACCACTCGCGTGCTGACCGAAGCGGCCGTGACCGGCAAGATCGACGATTTGCGGGGACTGAAGGAGAACGTGATCGTCGGTCGACTGATTCCGGCCGGCACCGGCATGGCGTTCCACAAGGAGCGTCGGCGTCAGCGCAAGGAGGCCGAGTCGGCCGAAGCGGCCCTGGCCGCGGCGGCCGCCGAGGTCGAGCAGGCCTCCGGCGACGCCGAGTCAGCCGATTCCCAGAGCTGATTCGCGTTCGCCCGGCTATAACCCTGTATATAGAAGGGCTAAAGGCCGGGCAGTCGGACTCTGCCCCGAAAGGGGCGGATCCCGGGATCGATCCCGGGGCCGGGGGCGAAAAACCCCAAAAATTCGCGATTGGGGCGGGGATCCTGTTGACAGGAACCCCGCATCCCCATAAAATCTCGCGCCTCACGACAGGTCGGTACGCCGGCCTGTCGTTTATTTTCTGGACCAAGAAAGACAAAGACTTATGGCAACCATTAACCAGTTAGTACGTAAGCCGCGCAAACGCCGGCCCCAGAAGAGCAACGTCCCGGCACTGGAAGCGTGCCCGCAGCGTCGCGGGGTCTGTACGCGCGTTTACACCACCACGCCGAAAAAACCGAACTCGGCGTTGCGTAAAGTGGCGCGTGTGCGCCTGACCAACGGCTACGAAGTCGCCAGCTACATTGGCGGCGAAGGCCACAACCTGCAGGAACACTCGGTCGTGCTGATTCGCGGCGGGCGTGTCAAGGATCTGCCGGGTGTGCGCTATCACACAGTACGCGGTTCGCTGGATACCGCCGGCGTCAACGACCGCAGGCAGGGTCGTTCGAAGTACGGTGCCAAGCGGCCCAAATCATAAGTTTAATAACAGTCTACCAGGCTGATTCACTGACAACGCGGAACAGACGATGGCAAGAAGGCGACAAGCAGAAAAACGGGCAATTCTTCCGGATCCGAAATACAAATCCGAGCTGATTGCCAAGTTTATCAACATGTTGATGCTCGACGGCAAGAAATCGGTAGCCGAGAAGGTCGTGTACGGCGCGCTCGAAACCGTCTCGAGCAAGACCCGCTCCGATGCGATCGAGGCACTGGAAAAAGCGCTGGACAATGTTCGCCCGATGGTCGAGGTCAAATCCCGGCGTGTCGGTGGTGCCACCTATCAGGTGCCGGTCGAAGTGCGTCCGGCACGGCGTAATGCCCTGGCCATGCGCTGGCTGGTTGAGGCGGCGCGCAAGCGTAGTGAAAAAGGCATGGGTGCCCGGCTGGCCGGCGAATTGCTCGAGGCCGGTGAAAGTCGCGGTTCGGCGGTCAAGAAACGCGAAGACACCCATCGGATGGCGGAGGCGAACAAGGCGTTTGCCCATTACCGTTGGTAATTTGATACCGAGTTAAAGAGAGTGGCCCGCAAAACATCAATCGAACGTTATCGCAATATCGGCATCATGGCACATATCGATGCCGGCAAAACGACAACGACCGAGCGGATCCTCTTTTACACCGGTATTTCGCACAAGATTGGCGAAGTGCATGACGGCGCGGCTGTCATGGACTGGATGGAGCAGGAACAGGAACGCGGCATCACGATTACGTCCGCCGCGACAACCTGCTTCTGGCAGGGCATGGACCAGCAGTATCCGCAGCACCGGATCAATATTATCGATACCCCGGGGCATGTGGACTTCACCATTGAGGTGGAGCGCTCGCTGCGAGTCCTGGACGGCGCCTGCGCGGTGTTCTGCGCCGTTGGCGGAGTCGAGCCCCAGTCCGAAACGGTCTGGCGCCAGGCGAACAAATACGCTGTGCCGCGTATGGCCTTCGTCAACAAGATGGACCGCGCCGGCGCGGACTTTTTGCGCGTCGTCGAGCAGATTAAAAAGCGCCTCGGCGCGAAAGCGCTGCCGATTCAGTTGAATATCGGTGCCGAGGATAACTTCCAGGGCATCGTCGACCTGATTCGAATGAAGGCGATTTACTGGAACGAGGCCGATTTCGGAGCCACGTACGAGCAGCGGGAGATTCCCGAAGAGCTCCAGGCCAAGGCGCAGGAACTGCGCGAGCAGATGGTGGAAGCCGCTGCCGAGGCCAGCGAAGCATTGATGGAAAGTTATCTCGAAAACGGCGACCTGAGCGACGACGAGATAAAACAGGGCTTGCGAGCCCGCACCCTGGCGAACGAAATCGTGCCAGTGCTGTGCGGCTCGGCCTTCAAGAACAAGGGTGTCCAGGCAATGCTGGATGCGGTGATCGACTACATGCCCTCGCCGATTGAAGTAAAGGCAATCAAGGGCGTGCTGGACGATGGCAAGGAAACCGAAGCGCTGCGCAAGTCCGATGACGACGAACCGTTTGCGGCGCTGGCTTTCAAGATTGCCACCGACCCGTTTGTCGGTACATTGACTTTTTTCCGGGTGTATTCCGGTGTCGTGAATACCGGTGACACGGTTTACAACCCGATCAAGGGCAAAAAAGAGCGAATTGGACGCCTGGTGCAGATGCACTCCAATTCGCGCGAAGAATTAAAAGAAGTCCGCGCCGGCGATATTGCCGCGGCCGTCGGACTCAAAGATGTCACCACGGGTGAAACCCTGTGTGACCCGAAGAACGTCATTACGCTCGAGCGAATGGAATTTCCCGAGCCGGTCATTTCGGTGGCGATTGAGCCGAGGACCAAGGCCGATCAGGAGAAGATGGGGATCGCCCTGTCAAAGCTGGCCCAGGAAGACCCCTCATTTCGGGTACATACCGATGAGGAGTCGGGGCAGACGATCATCTCCGGGATGGGCGAGCTGCACCTGGACATTATCGTCGACCGGATGAAGCGAGAGTTCAAGGTCGATGCCAATGTCGGCGCGCCCCAGGTGGCCTACCGCGAGACCCTGCGCAAGAAGGTCGAGCAGGAAGGCAAGTTTGTCCGCCAGTCCGGCGGGCGCGGTCAGTTCGGTCACGTCTGGCTGCGGATTGAGCCGCAGGAACAGGGCGCCGGCTACGAGTTTGTGAACGAAATCGTCGGCGGAGTGATTCCCAAGGAATACATTCCGTCGGTGGACAAAGGGATTCAGGAACAGATGGACAACGGCGTTATCGCGGGTTTTCCGATGGTGGACGTCAAGGTCACTTTGTTCGACGGCTCCTACCATGATGTGGATTCGTCAGAAATGGCCTTCAAGATTGCCGGGTCCATGGGCTTCAAGGAAGGCGCCAGGAAGGCCAGTCCGGTTTTGCTGGAGCCCATGATGAAAGTGGAAGTGGTTACCCCGGAAGAGTACATGGGGGATGTCATGGGCGACCTGAACCGCCGACGCGGTGTGGTGCAGGGCATGGAAGACGGTCCAACCGGCAAGCTGATACATGCGGAGGTTCCGTTGGCAGAAATGTTCGGTTATGCAACCGACCTGCGTTCCGCGACCCAGGGGCGCGCCAGCTACAGCATGGAGTTCGCCAACTATAGTGAAGCGCCTGCGAGTGTCGCAGACGAAGTGATTAAAAAAGCATCCTGATTCAATACATAAACAGAATTAGAGGGTAAGACGGTGTCCAAGGCAAAATTTGAACGTACGAAGCCGCATGTGAATGTCGGGACC
>CAYOOC010000068.1:0-15976 GCA_964405505.1 uncultured Thiohalophilus sp. | reverse complement strand
AACGACTTCGTCAAGGCCTGGAGCAAGGTGATGGATGCGGACCGTTACGATCTGGTCTGAGGAAGGCAATGACACGGTGCCGGACAACGCGGTTTCCGGTACCGTTTTATTTATAGGCGTAGGTCAAGTTGCGCATAGCGCTACCTGACATTCTCCATATAGCTTTTTTCAGTCCGCAAATGCACGCAAATCAACGCCAACGATTGTTAATGTGCGCTTAAAATGATTGGCGTTTATTCGCGTTAATTAGCGGACTCAGGCGCAGGTCAGATTGCGCTCAGCGCTACCTGACATTCTGCTTTCCGACACTACTTTTGTTTAACACGACATTAATCGAATTAAGGAGCAATCATGACTACTGCCATCGATATCGGCATCAGCGAGAAAGACCGCAACAACATCGCGCAAGGGCTCAAACGCCTGCTCGCCGATTCCTACACGTTGTATTTACAGACCCATAACTTCCACTGGAACGTCACCGGTCCGCAGTTTCGCGAGCTGCACCTGATGTTCGAGGAACATTACACCGAACTGGCCACGGCCGTGGATGAAATCGCCGAGCGCATCCGCACCCTGGACGTCCCGGCCCCCGGCACCTACAAGGCCTTCGCCGAACTGAGTGCGATAAAAGAAGTCGACGGCGTGCCCGAGGCCAAAGAGATGGTCGAGATCCTCACCCGCGGCCACGAACAGGTGGTCAAAACCTGCCGCGACGCCCTGGCCAAGGCCCAGGATGCGGGTGACGAATCCAGCGCGGCACTGATCTCCGATCGCATGCGCATCCACGAAAAAACCGCCTGGATGCTGCGCGCGATCCAGTAACGGCTCACAGTCCGGATCCCTGTAAGGCCGGGTTTACTCCGCAACCCGGATCAAGGAACAATATGACGGATCCGGATATTCCTGGTTTCGGTGGATCCGTTGCGCTTGATTCCCCTGCGACCGGTTCACGCCCGGCGTTTAAAACAAGGAGCACCGCCATGACAGGCCTGAAACTCTATGACTTCGACCGCTCGGGCAACTGCTACAAGATCCGGCTGCTCCTGTCCATGCTGGGGCTGAAATACGAGCGCATTCCGACAGACAGCAGCGTCGGTGAGACCCAGACCCCTGAATTCAAACGCCTTAACCCGCGCGGGCAGATCCCGGTGCTGATCGATGGCGAGACGCTGATCTGGGATTCCATGGCGATCCTGGTTTACCTGGCACGCTGCTTCGGTGACGAACGCTGGCTGCCGACCGATGCCCTGGGCGAAGCGCGGGTGATGCAGTGGTTGGCCGTGTCGGAAAACGAACTGCTCTATGGCCTGGCTCGCGCCCGCGTCGCCCTGCGCTTCAACAAGCCTTTTGATGTGGAACAGTGCCACCGCGACGCCAGACCGGGACTGGAAACAATGGAGCAGCACCTGGGGCAAAACGACTGGCTGGCGGCCGATCACCTGACCATTGCCGACATCGCCTGCTACCCGTACGTCACCCTCGCCGATGAAGCCGGTCTCTCCCTGGCCGACTACCCGGCGATCCGCGCCTGGCTGCAACGGCTTGAAGCCACACCGGGCTGGGTGCCGATGGTGGAATAACGCACCGCGCAGCGGCTCCCCGTAAAATCTGCATCCGCATGTCGCCTGGATCGCTGGGCTGCCTGCTGCAGCGCCACCCTCTGACAGTGACAAAGTACGAACGACCCGGAGCTGCACCGGTTTGGCCTGTTATAAGACAGGCACTATCTGGTTTCAGCTTCCTGGCTGCCACAATCTGGTCGTCATCAACGCCATCTTTGGCACAGTGGAGTCTTACTCCTGCAGCTCTTCCTTGAGTCAGTAAACCTTCCAATAGCAAAACACCACATCACGTCGCCAGCAATGCCTCGATCTGCTGCAGATTGGCATCGACATCGGTATAACTGTGCCGGATGAAATGGATCTGATCGCCCACCTTCAGCACCACACTGGGATACCCGCGCACACCCAGTGACTCCGCCAGCGTCATCTCTTCCTGCAGCTGGCGTTCGATATCTTCCGAGTGGATACGTTCGATAAACGTCACGCGCGGGATCCCCAGCTCCTCGCCCAGATCATACAAGCTGGCATAGTCCGACGGATTGCCCGCCTCCTGGTAATGAAAGCGCTGGATACGCTCGTACATGGCCACTTCCCGGCCGTACTCTCGCGCCACCAGTGCCGCCCGGCAGGAGGGATAGGTGGAGCGCACCGGCGTGTGCTGTGTCCAGAAATCGAAGTTGAATTCCACCCCGCACTGCTCGCTAATCCGCTGCCAGGTCTTTTGCAGATAGTCACACACTTCCGGTTCCATCGGTTCATCCGAATCCGGCGCCAGCCCGCCCGCCACATAAACGATGTCCACTGTATCCTGCAGTGCCGCCTTGACCTGTTGCCAGACCGGCCGGAATCCCCAGCACCAGCTGCACATGGGATCGTAGATGTAATATAAGCTTGCGTCTCGATGCATAAGATATAACTCCGGTCGCGACAAAGCGGTCAACCGCGGGGTTGTTCCGTCTAAAGTCCACGATTCAGTTCTGTTTATTGTAGCAATACGCCAATTGCTTGTTGATAAATGTCACTGACATCAAACACCTCTACCCCTTTTCTCCCGGGCACGCTATTGTCTATATAAAGTAAAGGCAAAAAAAGGCATAACTTTCAGTGTGACTCAGGCAATTCTGGTCTTAAACGCCGGCTCATCCAGCATCAAGTTCGGCCTCTATACGGCGGCAGACAGTCTGGACCTGCTGTGGCGAGGCCAGGTGGAAGCCATCGGCAGCGCTCAGGCACGCCTGCTGGCAAACCAGCCGGGTGGCGAACACATTGCACGCCGACTCGAGACACCGGATCACCCGACGGCGTTGCAACAGCTGCTGGCCTGGATGGAAGAGATCATGGACAAGCGCACATTGTCTGCCGTCGGCCATCGCGTGGTACACGGCGGCAGACAATTCAGTACGCCGGTACGGATAACGCCCGGGGTATTGCAACAACTCGATGACCTGACCTCTCTGGCACCACTGCATCAGTCACATAACCTGCTCGGTATCAAACTGTTGGCGCAAAGATATCCCCGGTTGCCTCAAGTCGCCTGCTTCGATACGGCCTTTCACCACAACATACCGGAAGTCGCCAGACTGTTTGCGCTGCCACGCGAACTGACCGAGCGCGGAATCTGCCGCTATGGCTTCCATGGCCTGTCCTATGAATACATCGCCGAGACATTACCGGCGCATCCTGATGCGGCGGCGGACGGGCGAGTGGTGGTGGCCCACCTGGGACACGGCGTCAGTCTGTGCGCGCTTCATCATGGCGCCAGTATCGCCACGACCATGAGCTTCAGTCCCCTCGACGGCATCCCCATGGCCACCCGCAGCGGAGCGCTCGATCCCAGCGTGGTGTTTTACCTGCAGCGGAGCATGAACATGTCGATCGATGAGATCGAACAACTGCTCAATCACCGCGCCGGCCTGCTCGGCGTGTCGGGCCAGAGCGCGGATGTTCACGCGCTGCTCGAAAGCGCGCACCCCGATGCCAGACTCGCGCTCGATCTGTTTGTCTATCATACAGTGCGTTCTGTCGGCTCACTGGCCGCGGCACTGGGCGGGCTGGATGCTCTGGTATTCACCGCGGGTATCGGTGAGCACGCCATCCCGATTCGCGAGCGGATCTGCCGTGGCTGCGAATGGCTTGGCGTGCAGTTGGATGCCGAGGCCAACGCCCGTCACGATGTCCAAATCAGCCGGCCTGAAAGCCCTGTCTCAGCCTGGGTGATTCCCACCGATGAGGAGCAAATGATTGCACGCCATACCTGGCGGCAGATCAACGCTTGAAAATGCGCTTGCAAGCCCGGCTGATTCAGCTAATTAAGAAGGGACAGTCTCGATTCCAAAAACTGTCATTACGCTTTGCTACGTTATCGTCACCCATTCGTATTGTACCCATAAGGAATTCACGATGAGCAGCGCCACACCGTTATCCCCGCAGGACGTCATTCTGAGCGATCAGGAAGTGGAGCGGATACACGCCTACTGGCGGGCCTGCAATTACCTGGCGGCCGGCATGATCTATCTGCGCGACAACCCGTTGTTGCGCAAGCCGCTGAAGCCCGCCCATATCAAGGAGCGCCTGCTCGGTCACTGGGGTGCCAGTCCCGCATTGAGTTTCACCTATGTACACCTCAACCGGCTCATCAACAAGTATGATCTGAACGCCATCTTTCTCGCCGGTCCCGGACACGGAGCGCCCGGGGTGCTGGGACCGGTCTATCTCGAGGGAACCTATTCCGAGATCTATCCCAACAAGAGCGAGGACGAAGAGGGCCTGCGACGGTTCTTCAAGGAATTCTCCTTTCCCGGCGGGATCGGCAGTCACTGTACACCGGAAACCCCCGGCTCCATTCATGAAGGCGGCGAGCTGGGCTACAGCCTGTCCCACGCCTTTGGCGCGGCGTTCGACAATCCCGATCTGCTGGTCAATGTGATGATCGGCGACGGGGAAGCTGAAACCGGACCGCTGGCCACCGCCTGGCATGCCAACAAGTTTCTCAATCCTATCCGCGATGGGGCGGTATTACCCATCCTCAATCTCAACGGCTACAAGATCAACAACCCCACCGTCCTCTCGCGCATCCCCCACGAGGAACTGCGCAAGCTGTTAGAAGGTTACGGCTGGCAGCCATTCTTCGTCGAGGGAGACGACCCCGTCTATATGCACCAGCACATGGCGCAAACCCTCGAACAATGTGTCCTGGAAATACAACGTATCCAGGCACAAGCCCGGCGCAGCGGAGAACCGAAACGGCCTCACTGGCCGATGATCGTGTTACGCAGTCCCAAGGGCTGGACCGGTCCCAAATCAGTAGACGGTCACAAGGTGGAGGGGTTCTGGCGTGCCCACCAGGTCCCGCTGGGTGACGTGCGCAACAACCGCAAACAATTGAAACTGCTGGAAGAGTGGTTGCGCAGCTACCGACCCGACGAGCTGTTCGACGAACAGGGTCAGCTCATCGACGAATTACGGCAACTGGCACCCAGGGGAATGCGCCGCATGAGCGCCAACCCGCATGCCAACGGTGGCCTGTTACGCAAGGCGTTGCGGCTGCCGGATTTTCGCCACTACGCGACCAAAGTGGACAAACCGGGACAAACTGACGTTGAGAATACCCGGCCGCTCGGCGAGTTCCTGCGCGATATCCTGCGTAGTAATCCTGCCAACTTCCGGGTTTTTGGGCCGGACGAAACCAGTTCCAACAAACTCAATGCCGTCTACGCGGCCAGTGGCAAAACCTGGCTGGCGGACTATCTGCCCGAAGACGCGGACGGCGGCGAACTCTCACCGGACGGCCGGGTCATGGAGCTGCTCTCCGAACACACCCTGGAAGGCTGGCTGGAAGGTTATCTGCTCACCGGACGGCACGGCTTTTTCTCCACCTACGAGGCATTTGTGCATGTCATCGATTCCATGTTCAACCAGCACGCCAAGTGGCTGGATATTGCCGAAGACATTCCCTGGCGGGCGCCGGTCTCCTCGCTGAATCTGCTGATCACCTCCACGGTCTGGCGTCAGGACCATAATGGTTTTACTCACCAGGATCCCGGTTTTCTGGATCTCGTGGTCAACAAGAGTCCCTCGGTCACCCGTATCTACCTGCCGCCCGATGTGAATACCCTGTTATCGGTATCCGATCACTGCCTGCGCAGCACCAATGATGTCAATGTCATTGTCTGCGACAAACAGAAGCACCCGCAGTACCTGGATATGGAGACAGCAATCAGGCACTGCACCAAGGGCATTGGAATCTGGGACTGGGCCAGTAACGATCAGGGTGACGAACCGGATGTCGTCATGGCCAGCTGTGGCGATGTTCCCACCCAGGAAGCGCTGGCTGCGGTGATGTTATTGCGCGAGAATTTCCCCAAACTCAAGATCCGGTTTATCAACGTGGTGGATCTGTACACCCTGTCCTCGGCCAGGGAACACCCGCACGGCCTGGACGACCGGGATTTCGACAGTCTGTTTACTGTCAACAAACCCATCATCTTTAACTTTCATGGTTATCCCTGGTTGATTCACCGCCTGGCCTATCGGCGGACCAATCACCACAACCTGCATGTGCGTGGTTACAAAGAGAAGGGCAATATCAACACCCCGCTGGAGCTGGCAATCCAGAACGAAATCGATCGCTTCAGCCTCGCCATCGACGTCATCAACCGGGTACCCGGCCTGCTGGTCGCCGGCGCCCACATCAAGGAAAAACTGCATGACATGCAGATCGACTGCCGCAATTATGCGCATGAATACGGCATGGACAAACCGGAGGTTCGGGACTGGCACTGGCAAGCGGGTTGAGCGACTGCTTGCAGTTATTCCGAATTCAGCCGCCTGATTTACTCAGGCTTACGACTTGCCCAGCGCCCGGATATTACGGGTGTGCTGCAGTTCGTTGTATTCCGAGCGCACTTCCAGCAAACAACGACTGCACAGGCAGTCCTCATACTGCTCGGGGATACACTCCCGCTGATCGGCGCTCAGTACCATCGTCTGGTACTGGCAGAGCATGATCGAACCGGACTTGTATTCAAAATGCGTGTAACAACGCCTGCATTGTCCAGAATACCCACCCGGCAATTATTCGATTATTCAGGCAAACCCGCTTTGACTAATGATCGTCTTAACACCTGCATCGCCTCACGATCCTGAAACGGAAACGCATCATCCAGCCTAGACAGTGAAATAGAAGGATGCTGCTGGCGCAGCTCCTGTATAACCCAGCTCGCTTCATCCACATGGCCGGCCCGGGCGTAGGCGGCGGCAAGCCACAACAGGATTCGCGGATGAGTCGGGCTGATCTCGTGGGCCTGTTTCAGATGGGAAATCGCCGTTTCCGTCTCCCCCTGCGTAAAAGCAATCCCGCCGTCGATTAACAGGTACGATGCGACGACATGTGGATTGAGCTGCATCGCGGTGGCAAGTTGCGACCGTCCCGCCTGTGCCTGACCGGCAAAATGCAGCACCCAAGCCAGCGTCGCATAGGCATCCGCGTAACTTGGTCGCAGGGCGATGGCCCGGTCCAGTTCTGCCACGGCTCCCTCGTAGCGGCGCTCGAACAGTGCCACCACCGCGTTCACAAAGTGCGCCTCGGGTAAACCGGGGTCCAGTTCTGTGGCCCGCTTCGCCTCTGCCTGCGCCCGCTGTAATGCCACCGAAGGTTCGGCAGTCCAGGCATCCATCACATCCCGCAGATATACCAGGGCCAGGGCGGCATGGGCCCGGGCAAACTCCGGGTCCAGTCTTACGGCCTGGAGAAAATACTGCTCGGCGGCCTGCAGATCCGTGCGCGAGCGCTGACCGTAACGTTGCTTGCCGCGCAGGAAATAATCATAAGCTTCCATACCCGCTCGATAACGCTCGCTCAAGTCCCCGGAACGAGTGCCACGCATGCTGACCCTGAGCGAGGTTGCAACATGCGCCACAATCTCATCCTGTACCACAAATGTATCCGCCAGTCTTTTCTCGTAGCGTTTCGCCCATAGATGCTGTCCTTGCCCCGCCTCGATCAACTGTATATTGATACGTATGCGACTGCCGTCCCTGCGCACACTGCCTCGCAGCACATACTGGATATCCAGCTCCTCGCGCAACCGGCTCAATGGCGCGTCACCCTGGTATACAAATGCAGAATCATTGGCGATCACCGCCAGGCCGGGAATACCCGACAGTTCGGTGATCAGATCGTCGGTCAGCCCGTTACTGAAATAGTCCTGCTCAGTCCCCGCGCCCAGGTTCTCGAACGGCAGCACCACCAGTCTGAGTCGTTCCCGATCATCAGCGGGTCCCGAAACGGTCGACTGCCGCCCCTCGAGTACCAGCAGGCTAATGGCGACCAACCCCAGCATGACGACAATCGCCAGCCACCAACGACGGGAGCTCAAATTACCGGAGCCCTGGTTTTCACTCGCAACAGGGGGTATTGGTCCCGGACTGTCCGGGGCCGCCGCTTCGAGGACCTCGGCCAGCAACCGATAGCCCCGCTTGGGTACAGTCTCGATGATTCGGGGCTGGCGTGCATCGTCACCAAAGGCCTTGCGTAACTTGATCACGGTATTGGTCACGGCATCATAGCCGACCACCGCTCCCTGCCAGACATCCCGCTCCAGCTCTTCGCGCGTGATGACCTCGCCGGGCCGGGAAGCAAAATAGACCAGCACTTCCATGGCCCTGGGTTCGAGATGGACCTTCTCCCTGCCACGGGTGAGCAGCCCTTTTGCCGGTGAGACTTGCCATTCCGCAATCAAAAAACTGTCCGACCTGGGGTTATTCATACCTTGTTCATCCTGGGGAATGCTGTCTCAGCGTAGCGTATTCACACGGCCAGGCTCATCGACACCAGCTGGTCCACACGCAACCAACGGCACCGTTGGATTTCCGTCGTGTTACCGACGGACTTCCGTTGGGACTTTTCAACTCACGTCGAGTAAATACTCATCATCGGACAACCATTTGAAGGATATCAGCATGTACCTGTACAGCCGCTCATTACACCTGAATATTAGCAAAATCTTATGTTTTGGTTTGTTGGCAAGTCTTCTATTTCTGTTTCCGTACTACCTCGCACTGGCGGACACGGCAAGCCGCCTCCCGCCATTGCACGCGGCAGTCAAAAATAAGGATACAACAGCCCTGCAAAAATTGCTGGCCACCGGCGAGTCACTGGAACATCAGGACGCCAGGGGCTGGACCGCATTGATGTACGCCACCAGTGAGGGGAAAGAAAAGATGGTGTCCCTGCTGCTCGAGGCCGGGGCCTCGGTTCATATCAATGATCGATGGAGCAGAAACCCGCTGCATCTTGCCGCCGACGCACCGACAGCGGTTGTCAGATCATTAATCAAAGCGGGCGCCGAGCTGGACAAACGCAATTCCGGTGGCATCACACCGTTGATGCTGGCGGCAGGTAACGGGCGCCAGGACATCGTCGATATTTTACTCAGAGCGGGGGCAAGGCTGAACCTCAAGGATTATCAATCCAACTCGATCGTGGACTGGGCCCGCCGCAGCGACAATCCCGGGCTTGTTAAAAAGCTGGAAGCAAAAATCGCCACACTAAGCGAACAGCCTACCAGAGCTAAAAGCGAGAATTTTGCCGAGGACGTGTTTGTTGACGTGGAATTCCCCGACTGGTTCAAGACGAGCTTTCTCGATCTCGATGTAGACCTTGAACAAGCCTTGAACGCCAATAAACAAGGGCTGATGATTTTCATCAGCACCCGCCGTTGCAGTTATTGCAAAGCCTTTATCGAGAATTCACTCACTTTGCCGGACATCCACCAGCGAGTGCAGGAATCCTTCGATGTGATCGGTCTGGAGATTTTCGATGACAGCATGATGACCGCCCCCGATGGCAAGCACTACCGGGTCAAGGAATATGTCAGCGCACAGAAGGCTGCATTTACCCCGACGATGATTTTTTATGGTGCCGGGGCCCGCAAACTGTTGAAAATCGTCGGCTATTATCCCCCGGAGAAGTTTCGCAGCGTACTTGACTATCTACAGGGTGGCCATTACGAGAATGAATCATTACGCAGTTTCACGAGCAAAAAGAACAGACCTGGAAAAAAGGTTACACCCATAAAAACCGATCACGAGCTCTTTACAAGGCCGCCACACATACTCGACCGTCGCGCCGCTAACGCAGAGCGGCCGCTTCTGGTGCTGTTCGAAGAACCTGACTGTGACGCCTGCGAACGCCTGCATAGACGGGTACTTGCAGACAACGCCATTCGACGTCTTATTGGCCGTTACGAGGCAGTACAACTTGATGCATCGGACACGGATACGCGAGTATTGACCCCGAAAGGTAAGCGGCTCAGTCCAAAGGCGTGGTTTGCCAAACTTGATCTGACGTACAGACCGGCGCTGGTATTTTTTGATAAAAGCGGAGAAGAAGTCTTGCGCCTGGATTCAGAAACCCAACGTTACCGCATGGAAGGCACCTTGCAACTGGTGCTGGAAAAGGGCTACGAAAACGATGCCCAGTTACAACGCTGGCGTCGAGACAAGGCAGTGGAATTCTACAGGCAACGCAACAGTGAATAATGCATAACTCACATAAACAGCGGAAACTGACTTTTGACACCCATTAAACAGCTCAAACTGGAGCACGCCGTTATGTCATTTATTCGTATGAGTATATAACCATCTCGTTGTTGCCGATAAGGCCAGGCTAAATCCAGCCCCTGAAATAGCTGCCTGGAGGATCGCCATCGATTCCTCCGTCTGCGGCAGTTCCCCCGGCATGGTGTTATGACTTGCTCAACGCGCGGATCTTGCGGGCGTGCTGCAGTTCGTTATATTCACCACGCATTTCCAGCAGACAACGGCTGCACAGGCAGTCCTCGTACTGCTCGGAGATATACTCCAGCTGCTCGGTGCTGAGCACCACCGTCTGGCACTGGCAGAGCATGATCGATCCGGACTTGCATTCAAAAACGGTCTGACAACGCGCACATTGTTTGGATTCATGTTTTGGCATAACACCCCTTCTGAATTAAAAAACCGTCCCTGGCAATGTGGTGTATTGTTATTCGCGCAAGGCTCCCGTTGAACCAGAATAAACCTGCCTGAAACTAAACGGCTTCACGGCCTTGCTTAGTCCTTCATATCCTTCGCTATCATTTTTTCTCGTTGATAGACAAGCACCGAACCAAGGCGAATCAGACCCAGCACCAGCAGGAAGGCGGAAAAAGCATACATCATGTCGGGCTTCAATTCGTGCTTGAACAGTGCAATCAACATTTCCCGGATAACAAACACAATCGCCGCATCAATAATAAAAGTGAGCCTGAGCCGGCTGGTATGGAAATACTCGACCAGAGAGCGGGACAGCTCGATTAGCACATAGAGCGTAAGCACATCGGCAATAAGGTCGATGTAGTGGCCAGTGACACCCTCAAAAGCGAGCAACTCCCAGGTGGTAACAAACAGCTGCACCGCACCGATCGCCACACCAAAAATGAGAAACACCAGGATAATGCCAAAGACAACATTAACCACCCAGTCAAAATAACCCTGTATCTTTTTAGTGTTCATATTTCCCTCTCCTGCTCCGAAGGACACTTCCTGGTTTTTATAACCCCCTGGTCATACGGATTGATATTGTTATTCCCGCAACGCTCCCGTTGAGCACGGGATGAAACTCATCTCAAGTGTTCTGTCCCTTGATGCCGATAGCCTCAGTAATAAAACCCGGCCATCAATTCTGCATAACTATCCGAGCAATCCACAAAGATACTATTGTCACAGTCTTGATACCGGACATACGCCATGCCAACGCCCAGCACCAGATTGCGACCGGCGCGTGCATAGACTCCGGCCCGACCTCCCCAGGCGTCACGATCCTCAAAGTCGTCGATCCGGGTACGGCGGTAGAAACCACCCACATAGGGTGACACGCTACCGTGTCGGGCGAACACGTAATTCACTTTCGGGCTGATTTGCTCGATGCGCGGCGTACCGCCGGACCAGACCTCATAATCCAGCCCCAGCTCCAGGCCATCCGCCACATAATAGCCACCGCCGACCCCGAAGATCCGGTAGGTATCATTAAACGCCCGGCCCTCACCCAACACCACCGAGAGATTGAACGAACCGGCATCGAACGGCGCCGCCGCCACCTTCAGCGGCAGCAAACCGCACAGCAGGACAAACACCGAAACAGTTCGATTCAGAACAGCCATTTCAATTTCCTCTCATGACCACAGGGGCCCAATCGAGCCTGATCCTGCGGTCGTTATTAAATAGTGCCTTCCGTGGCCATGCGGCTGTTTTTGTTATTCCCGCAACTCTCCCGTTGAGCACTGAATGAAAACCGTTGCTACCCCCACTCTTTCTTTAAACAGGCGTTTTTACCGCAAAAATGGGCCTTCTAAGGCACTACAAAGGCGATAAAAATGCATAATTTATTGCTAAATCATAAACTTGCATTGGTCCGACCCCGTTATTCCGCAGGCCAGGCCATCCGCCACATAATAGCCACCGCCGACCCCGAAGATCCGGTAGGTATCATTAAACGCCCGGCCCTCACCCAACACCACCGAGAGATTGAACGAGCCGGCATCGAAAGGCGCCGCCGCTAGCCTCAGCGGCAGCAAACCGATCAGCAGGACAAACGCCAGAATAGCTCGATTCAGAACCGCCATTTCAAGTTCCTCTTATGAGCGCAGGGCCCAAACGAGCCTGACCCTGTGGTCATTGTTAAATAGTGCCATCCGTGGCGATGCGGCTGTTTTTATTTTTCCCGCAACTCTCCCGTTGAGCACTGAATGAAACTGGTTAAAATTAAATCTCTCCGTCCCCTTTTTAGCCTCAAATATCCTTACCTATAAGAAGCCTCAGATCTTCTTATATCTACACCTTCAAATTTATTATCTTTCATAAATCTTTTAACCACATAATCTGGTGTTATGTTTTTCGGCCCTAATATTATTTCATTGACAACCGGTTTTTCTAATGGCCAAAATTTGAATTCACGATAGGGAACCAGTTTATTTCCATCCGCCCTATAAAGGCAGCCATCATCTCCATCTTTCAACAGATATGAAAGCAACCTCCACTCTTTCTCTTCCTTGAAAGCTTTAGCCTTCAAAAGGAACAGCTTTGAAAATAACGGCACTACCGATGACCTTAGTTGCTCATTGGCATCTTCAATTTTCTTCTTTTCATTCTCTATTTCATCGTCACTTCTAGGGGCCAACAAAGTATTGAATATTGCTGGCTTTAGTGCACCCCGTTCAATATTTTTTTTGATTTTTTCATATGCGGGCTTAACAATACTGATTTGATTATCTTTTTCATATTCTACTTTCTGCAATGAAAACCCTGTATCGTTTTTCTCATTCAAATAATCAGATAATGACAATAAATAATCTTTCGAAAATCCTATCGAAACCCCACATGCATCATCAGCATATCCACGCCACTGACTTAACAAATCACCTTCTTCCGAAAGGCAAAATCCTAAGCCATCAATAATTTCTTCCAGTATTGATACTGAGGTAAGAATTCTTTGCGTCTTAAGGTCATCCATGCCATCATCTTTTGAAATTTGCGAAATCAATTTTGAAACTAGCTTCCCCTCTAATGTGTCATTGGAAAGCGACAATGATGACAACCTAACGCTGCGATTTTCAATAATCGAATGAAAGGCAGCATTAGAACAGTAATGATATAGCGTAGGCATTACAATATCTTCGCACTATCGATATGACTCTTTATCTTCAGACATGAATGTTCTTATATTTAAAAAAATAAGCCTTCCCTGGCCATGCGGATTATTGCTTTTATTCCCGCAACTCTCCCGTTGAGAACTGAATGAAATTGGTTAAATTCTAGTTATACTCTGCCCCCAACTATCCGAAAATAATTAAATCTCTTCGCCCTCTTTTTCTTTCTGCCAATCAAATATCTCAAATCGTTTTGTGATTGGCTTATCTTTATGGGAAACATTCACAAAAAGTTTTGGAAACCCGAGATTCATTTGATTTCTAATACCATCCATTCGGATTCGGCAGCTCCACACTTCACCAGGGTTAATAATACTTGGTATTTTTTACCAAAGTGCGGGATAAACCTAGGAACCCCTATACCAATAACCGCTTTCTTTCTATCAAACAATTTTGACAACCCAATTGACTTAGTGCTTCCCTCAACACCTAACAATGTAGTTGGCAAGTTTCCTCTATTAACAATCTCTATATGATAATAACTTGCAAGCTCTTCACTTGTGCCGTTATCGTGATTCTCGACAGATAGGGCTTCGCCATCCTCATAATATGTATTTGGCCTTATTGACACTTTTAATCTTGCGCCATCCCTGAACCACTTTAAAATATCCCATCCAAGCGCGAGTGACCCGGTTAGAGCACCAATAATCGCTACGTAGTCTGTACTTGTTAATTCATTTAATGTCATAGCATATTCAAATAATAAAACGTTCCATGGCGATGCGGATTTTATTTTTATTCCAGCAACTTTCCCGCTGAGCACTGAATGACACTGGTTAAAATTACATTTCTCAGCCTTTTTGTCATTAACCCTTGCTATCAATCACAAACTGAACACATGTTTTCATATTTTATATGACGAAGAAAATATGTATTCTTATCTATTCTTACATTATGCCCATTGACATCGATCCATAGTCTTTCTTTTTCTTCTGACTTATTAACTAAAATTGTTGTCTCTTTTCCAAATATGTCTGTAAATTGCCTTAAAATAATATCGTGTATGTGTTCGTCGTTGTACACCATATGAAATAATATTTGCGTAATCGCTCTACCATTCTTTGTATTCTTGAAATAGTATGCGATGGAGCCAAAAACAGGACCATCGACCTCCACTGAAAACCACCCTGGAAATTCTTCTATTTTCTGACCTTGGTATACTTTCTTTACCTTTTCAATTGAATCAAAGATCTTTACTTCCCTATAACCATAGGGATAAACGTTATTATTCAGAAATACATTCTTTTTTCTTAGTATTCTTATTTTGTATTCAAGTTCGGCAATACTTTTATTCTTTCGATCAACAAGTTTGTTTAATTCATTTACCTTAGATTCCAAGCTATGCTTTACAGATGTATAACCCTCCATTTCCTTTTTTAACTCATCAACTTTATTGCTTAACTCTAAGGTTTTGTTTTCATATTTTTTTGTCCACGTTGGTATTACCGCAGTAAAAGTTACTGTCAATACAAATAGTGTTGTTGACACTGCAGTAATTGCTCCAACAACTATAGGACTATCTTTCCAGCTCATGATAAACGTTAACTTTTAAACCATTAATTAGTACTGTTGAGCGATGACACTAGTTAGCCGTTTAAACAAAAAGGCGACCGTAGCCGCCTTTATTATTATCAGTTGTACAGTCTGAGGTCACGAGGGCAAGGCACGAATCGTTCGAGCAGCGCGGCACTCCTCTCCCTAACCCTCTCCCCATGTAGGTTTAACCATAAAGTGATAATCGCCTCCACTTAAAATCAATGACTTACGCCTTGCTTAACTCCCATAAATTGCAAATTTATTAACTGATATGTTGCAAATATCACATGGAATATAGCGATAAATTGCAAATATCCGTTATCCAGGCCACTATAATGTTAAGCTGTTGATATCACTAATATTATTGCACCATGTGAATGTCAACCTGAACACTCTACCGATCGCCTACTATTCTGAATATGAGTCAAGTTCTGAATCCGTTGCCTTACTTAACACCAGTTCAGCTTGATTAGCTATTTCCCTTAATCGTTCTTCACTAACTTGAAAGTTTCCCTCAAATGTATCGGTTTGCTCAGATTGCCGAATAATTGACATGATCTCTTCATACAGCGTTGCGTTTAAGAGATACCCAATAATCTTATCGTCTGAACTAACTGCTACGGCCTGGTCTATGAAGCACTCTTCAGGGGCCTTACGTAATTCATCAATCGGTATGACTTTGTCTGGTACGAGCGATCGCATCATTCACTCTACTTGTTAAAGAACGGTACTTCCTACTGTATTAATAAGAATAACGACCAGAAACACACTTTTTATGTAGGCGTACTGAAATCTATGTATACACTGGTATACATTGTTAGATTCACCTTAACCAGGAACCAATATACCTCACAAATAGTCTGCCATATCACTATATCTTGTGTAAACAGGACGCCTCCTGCACAAAATATAGATATTCGTTAGTAAATGTAGACAGAATTATTAAAAAATAAAGCTTCTATAGGAAATTTTGTCGTCCAGGAACAATCTATTCGTGCTTGGCCATAGAATTGGGATACCTCTGGCCAGCTCAGACAATGCCGGTAGTGAGTTTTGGAGGGTGCCGTAGCCGGCGATGAGGAGGAGATAGGCTCGGTAGGTGAGGCAAGAAGAGAATCTCAATAGTCGGCAGAAACGTGCAGCAGTTGGGCT
>CAYOOC010000067.1:0-17038 GCA_964405505.1 uncultured Thiohalophilus sp. | reverse complement strand
TGACCCATTCGATCATGTCACCATAAAGCTGTTCCCAGCCCTGCATGAATAACGGTTGCTTGGAAAACTTGGTTTTGGCATCCAGGATCAGTACTTTGGATTTGGGCTTGTTCTGTTTCAGATAGTTGGCGATCATGCTGGCCCGTTCATACGGCCCGGGCGGACAACGAAACGGATTGGACGGCGGCGCAATGATAACTGTGCCACCGTCGGGCATGTCGGTCAGTTGTTTGCGCAAAATGGTCGTTTGTGGGCCGCCGTTCCATGCATGCGGCAGACTCTCGATATCGGCATCGCTCATGCCCTCCACATCTTCCCAGCGAAAGTCGATGCCGGGAGAAACCACCAGCCGGTCGTACTCAAGTGTCGAACCGTTATTCAAAGTCACCTTTTTACCTGTGGGATCGATTTCTTGTGCTATGGCATGAACGACTTTTATACCGCGTTGCTCATGTGCCTGATAGCTGTGACTGATGCTGTCTATGTTGCGCATTCCGCCCAGTACGAGATTACTGAAAGGGCAGGTGACGAATTTCTGTTTGGGTTCGACCAGTGTGATATCCAGATTCGGATCGAAACGTTGCAAATATTTGGCACAGGTGGCACCACCAAAACCACCGCCAATGATGACAACCCGGCCGGAAGCCGTGGGTTGTTTGGAGCAGGCGGTCAGGCCGAACGAGGAAGCCAGCACGCCGGCACCGCCGAGTAACTGGATAAACTGTCTGCGATTAACATGATTCATAACGGCAACTCCTTAATTTTATTTCAGACCGGCAAAATATTCGGCAATCAGTGTGATTTCCTCGTCGCTGTAGCCGCTGGCATGGCGACCCATTACCGTCGAATCGCGTTCGCCGGAACGGAAGCCTTTTAAGGCACGCTCGATGAAATCGGCTGATTTGCCGTTCAGTGTGGGCATGGCGCCGGGGCTATTGCCGTCAGTGCCGTGACAGGCGGCACAGGAATTGCTCAACATGGCGCCCTGGCTGATCTCGGCGCCGGGAGCAGTAGTTGAAATAAAAAGTGCTATGACCCCTGACAACAGGGTCGCGGGTAAGGAAAAGCGGGGCATGTGTTACCTCCTTAAAATACAGTCAATAAAGACCGGGCAAGAAATCCAGGGAACAACGTGTTTACAATCTAGACCATAAACCCGATGATGAAAAGGTTATTTGTTGGGTAAGTAGTGAGGGTGACGAGCGGTTTAGCATAAGGTAATGTTATTAAAAGCTGTATTGCCATACGGACAAAGGAGCCAGCGAATGAAAAAGATGATGTTCTTGCTATTAACTGCCGGCCTGATGGTCACCGGTGCTGCACAGGGTGCCGAGATTCCCGATATCAAGCTGGAGCAGACCGTGGTGAAGATGCCTCTGCAAGAGGGGATCAGTATGAATGCTGCGGTCGATTCGATGAAATTGCGGGCCAATATGCACAACATGAATCTGGTCGCCGAGTTGCCGCTGTCCAAACAGGTGGAGGCCATGGGTAAAAAGGCCCGGCGGATGGAAATTTTCCAGTTCTGCGATCCGCTGACCGCGCAGCGCATGGTCGAGGCGAATATCAATTTCGCCGCCTATTTGCCGTGCCGGATTGCCCTGGTGGAAGATGAAAAAGGTCAGGGCTGGCTGGTGATGATGAACCTCGACATGATGCTCAACGGCGCCACCCTGACCGATGAACTCAAAGCCGAGGCCACTCGCGTGCGTGACGCGCTGATGGATATCATGCAGGCCGGGGCCGAGGGTGCCCTTTAACAGAACAGCAGGGTTGCAGGTTGTATGAGTTTTGCACAACGTGGTTTGTGGCATCGGGATCGCCGGGGCGGGGGTAAGTGGCTGTTTATTGTGTTGCTGGTGGTTGTCCTGGCGGCATCCCTGGTATGGCTGGGCTGGCCGGTACGGGGGGATCCCAGCGAGCGTTTTGTTGATCGTCGCGGCGAGATCGAACAGGTACAGGTCACCCGCCAGTGGCAAACACAAGAGTCGCGCTATCAGCACCTGACACTGACATCCAGCAGCGGGCTGCAGGTCAAGATGACGATACGTCGACCGCGGACCGGGAATGGTGCGCGACCCCTGATGTTGTTGCTGGGGGGCGCCGGTACCGGCCGCCAGGCGGCGGAGCTGGTGCAGGACACCGGCAACATGGTGGTCGCGGCCATCTCCTATCCCTACCAGGGGCCGGAGGAGTTTTCCGGCTGGCAGGCTTTGTGGCACTTCAACCAGATACAGCAGGCTATACTGGATACTACGCCGGCGCTGTTGCTGGCAGTCGAGTATCTGGCCCGGCAGGCGTATGTCGATCCCGAGCGGATGGAACTGGTGGGGGTCAGTCTCGGTGCCTTCTTTGCAGGAACAGCGGGGGCCCTGGAAGCGCGTTTCAGTCGTGTCTGGCTGGTGCAGGGGGCGGCCGATCCGCGCGCGGTGTATGAATACCGTTTGCGCGAGCAGATTGCCTTTGAGCCGGCCCGCGCGCTGGTCGCCCGGATACTCGGGTTGCTGACGGCCAGCGAGGATCTGAAGCCGGAGCGCTGGGTCGGAAAAATCTCCCCCCGGCCGGTGGTGGTCATCAGTTCCCGTGGCGATAGCGCCTATCCAGCGGCCAGTGTGGTGGCCCTGCATGCCTCGTTACGCGAGCCGTATGAACTGGAATGGTTGTCGGGGGAACATGTTACCCCAGGCCGACCCGGGGTGCTGAAACAACTGAACGAACAGGTGGTCCAACGGATTGTCGCGGAAGAAAAATGACGTGATACACCCTCGCCCTGATAACGCGGACAAGGGAAACCTCTGTGTATGATTTGATCCGGGTTTATAAATCCGGACATTATTCAAGGAGCTATTATGTTATTTCGCCAGGTCATTGAACCGGATTCCTCCACCTATACTTATTTGTTGCATTGTCCCGATAGCGGCAAGACCGCGCTGATCGATCCGGTACTGGATACGGTGGAGCGGGATCTGAAAATGCTGAACGAGCTGGGACTGGAGCTGGACTTTACGCTTGACACGCATGTGCATGCCGATCACCTGACCGGTGCCAAACGCCTCAAGGAGTTGACCGGCAGCCGGATTGTCGGCCCGGCTGTCGATCAGTTGCCGTGTACCGATATCGGTGTCCGCGAAGGCGAGCCGTTTCGGCTGGGTAATATTGCAATTCATCCCCTGTATACGCCGGGGCATACCGATCACCATCATGCCTATCTCATCGATAACGGTACGCAGAAGATGCTGTTCAGCGGCGATGCCCTGTTGATCGAGGCCTGTGGGCGTACTGATTTTCAGTCCGGGGATGCGGCGACGCTGTATCGCAGTATTCATGACAAGTTCTTTACCCTGCCGGATGAAACGCTGGTTTATCCCTGCCACGATTACGAAGGCCGTTTTGTGACCACCATTGCCCAGGAGAAAATCCGCAATCCTCGCCTGGGCAATAACAAAAGCCTGGAAGAGTTTGTCGAGATCATGGATAACATGGATCTGCCCTATCCTCGCAAAATCGATTTTGCCGTGCCCGGTAACGAGCTGTGCGGTGCCTGCCCGGAAAATGTGCCGGATAAATACCGGGCCCCCTGCGATCGCCACGATCAGGGTTGAACAGACTCTCCCCGGAAAAACCGGTCCGTGTATTGAAAGGGCGAGTGAGGTATCAGGCGGGGAAATTATTCCCGTTTTGTTGCCGTATCCCGCCGGGTTTGATCTGGATCAAACCCGGCCAACTTTTCTTCAAGCAACCCCGGGGTCGGTTCGATACAAGACATATCGTGGCGCAGCAATGTTGTATCGTTGTCGTCGACAAGTCTTTATGAGGGAAAATGATGTACCGAAAACTGACGCAGGGATTCGGCCTATTGATATTGCTGGCGATGTCGGCCTCGCCGTTGCTGGCAATGGAGGATGGGATACAGCGACTGATGTTGATCATCGAACAGCGGCTGGAAGATCCGGCGGCCAGGCAACAGGCGATGCAGGCCGGTCGCAATCGGGCGCTGTTATGCAGTTATTGCCACGGTAATGAAGGTAACAGTCTGAAACCCGATGTCCCGAACCTGGCCGGCCAGAACCCGGTCTATCTGCTGGATCAGATCGGCAAGTTTGCCCGGGGTGAGCGAAAAAACTTTGTGATGAATTCGTTGGCAAAGGATTTTACGCTGGATGACAAGGTGAATCTGGCGATTTACTTCGCGCGTCAGACGGTAAAGGCACGACCGCAGGATGAAACGCTGGCCGCGCGTGGAAAGCGTCTTTATGCGCAACGCTGTGTCGGCTGCCATGGGGAGCGGGGCCACGGCACGGCCGAGTATGCCCGGCTGGCGGGCCAGCGGCCGGAATATCTGCGCCTGACGCTCGAGCGCTTTCGCGCCCATGATCGGGGCGAACAGCAGGAAGCAGAGAATGTCCGGCGCAGTCCGATCATGGAATCCATTGCTGCCCGGTTAAGCAATGAAAATATCGAGGTACTGGCCGCTTATCTGGCCGGACTGGAATAGGCCCGGTGCCGATCCGGTGCCGAACTGGCTCTGAACCGGATATGATCAGGGCAGCTTGAAACCGCCGCCGGGCATGCCGCCGGGGCCACCCATACCACCCGGTCCTCCAGCACCGCCCATACCGCCGCCGGCTTCGGGGACCACGATCTGCGAGGCCGCTTCGCGGCGCATCTCCTTGAGTTCTTCCAGGGTGCGCTCTACCGCCTGTTTGGCGGCTTCGCCATAACCGTCGAGCGCCTGTTGCAGGGAGTCGGCCTCGATCTCAAAATTCAGTGGCAGAGCACCCATCGGCGTCATCATCTGTGACTGGCCGAGATAGCGTACCGAGCGGGAAGTGTCGTCGCTGCCATCGGCGGTCACTGGCGTCAGACGCCGCAGGGTACCAACCTGTTGATCGGTGAAGACCTCTTCACGATACAGGTCGTCGGTGTTCATCTTCAGATTCTCGATGTCGATCTCTTGTTCGCTCATGACCTTGCCCTGATAAGTAAATTCATGGAAAACTGGATTGATGCAGCTGGATTTGTGACCAGTTTAACAAAGGATGGCAGGCCGATGACAGCGGGCTCAGGCCCGACTGGCACGCAGACCGAGATTGAGCAGTCTCTGGATGAGTTGCTCGTAGCTGTAGCCGGCCTTTTGCGCGGCATACGCCACATCATCATCGCGGCTGATAGCGGCGTTGGCATTGGCTTCCAGCACATAGATTGTCCCGTCGCCGGACAGACGTAAATCCAGCCGGGCATAGCCCGACATCTCCAGTACCCGGTAGACCCGCTTGGCGATACGCACAATCTTGTCTTCCATGCCCTGGGGGAGATTACGAGCAAACTGGTAATCGATACCCCATTTTTCGCGGTAGTCATCGTTCCATTTGACATGATAGGTGGCGATGCGGTGCATCCCTTCATCGAGTTTGTCGAACACCAGTTCGCGAAAGGGCAAAACCTCCAGTCGCAGGTTACCCATCACGGTGACATATAGCTCGCGCCCCTCGATGTACTGTTCGGCGATCGCATCCTCGCCGGTCATTTTATGCACCTGTTGTACCCGTTCGATCAGTTCCCCGGGGGTTTCCACATAGGAGGACTGGGCGATGCCGACCGAGCCCTGCTCGATTTTTGATTTAACGATCATCGGGTAGGGCAAATTGGCCGCGCGTTTCATGGTAACTTTGCGCGAGAGGGGAAATACGCGAAAGCGCGGTACCCGGATACGGTGATAAGCCATCAGTTTTTTTGACAGCGCCTTGTCACGGGACAACAGCAGGCCGCGAGCATTGCAGCCGGTGCAGGGAATACCGAGCATGTCGAGATAACTGACGATATAGAAATCGAGCGCGCCGAAGCCGGCAAAATCTTCCAGCATGTTAAAGGCAATATGAGGTTTCCAGTCATCAATCGCCTGGCGAATGGGGGCGATATCGTCGTGTACCGGCACAATGAGCACGTCATGCCCGAGTTTCTGCAGCGCGTGTTTGACATCCATTTCGGTGCGGTACTTGTCATGGCGGGGATCGTCCATTTCGGTCAGGCTCTCCGGCGGCACCATCTCGGGATGCAACAGCATCATAACCTTGAGTTTTTTCATAAGGCGATATGAAAACCTCCGCTATGGAGTTTGCTCATCACCAGCATGGTGACGCAGGCGGCCAGATCGGGAAAGGTGTCCTGCTTACTGTCGATTACACGCAGTTGCATTTCGTCGCAACGTTTTATCATCTCGTTAAGCACTTCGTTGATGCGATAGCGGTATTCATGGGTCCAGCGCTCGACAATTGCGATGACTTCGCGCCGATGTCGGCGGATATAGCGCGAGGCTTTTTCCTGACGTCGATAGGCCGGATCGGCCGAAAATAGCCGGGTGAGATCCGTGTCGGAGAATTCCGGGCTGTCGAGTCCGTAACGGTAGATCTTGTCGGCATAATAATCCCCCAGCGTGGTGCGGATTTTTTCCGCCGGCGTATCCCTCTGGCGGTTGCGCAATCGCGGCGGCTTGTCATGAATTTCGTTCATCAGTTCATCGACATAATGAAGTTTTTTCAAGGCCGGCCAGTTGCGATAACGGCGGCGCCAGTCCGAGCGGGGCTCGAGCCAGACCGCAAAGGTTTCGGCCCAGTCCTCGTGCGGATGACTCTGGGCATACCAGTTGGGCAGGTTGAGCACGTAACGCTTGCTGTAGGGTCTGGGCAGATAGGTGTCGGGGTAAGGGATGGATGGTCGACCGAAGGTTTTCTTCCAGTCGCGACGCTGGTCCAGGCGATAGGCATTGAGCAGGGCATGGCCGGTTTCATGACGCATCAGTTGCATGCACCAGGCGCGATCGCCGCCTTCGACCTCGAGCATGAACTCGCGCTCCAGCCGTCGCAGGCGGGCATGCGCCAGAAAAAACGGTATCGCGAAACCGGGCACACCATCGGGACAGAACCACTCATCGGAGAGCCAGACATGCGGGCGAAAGCGCAACTGTCTTTGTTGCAGTTCGCGGTAGAGTTGTTTGAGCGGTGCGCCCAGCGGACTACCTTCGATGCGCAACCGCAGATCACAAATGCGTAGCTCCAGCAGCCGCTCCCTGGAGAGCCGTGCCCAGTTACGCGGCGCTTTGCCTGGCTTGCCACTCATATCAGAAACAGTAAACGATTGTCCGGCATAAAACCAGTTCGCCGGGATCCGTTGTCAAAGAGTATATGCGTGACACCGAAAACACTGAAGTCACTGAAAGCACCGAAATTTAAAAGCAACCCTAATATGAGTTCAGAGTATTCGGTGTCTTCAGTGTCTTCAGTGTCTTCAGTGTGTTCAGTGGTCCCCTCTGTTCGATCGGATCAGGTTATCGGCATCTCATCCAGAAGCTGTTCGATCAGAGCCACTTTTTCATTCTGGCTGTTGTAAACCGCATAGGCACTGCGCTCGATGGCCGGGGCATCGTCGATTCGCTGCAGGCGTCCCGCATCCAGATGAGGTTGCACCATCTGTTCGGCCAGATAGGCGCTGCCACCACAGTTGAGAATGAAGTCCAGGGCAATACGCCCCTGACCGATGCGCAGGGCCGGCATGGGCTGGTCGGGAAACTCCCGGGCATGGCGGGTTAAAAATGAAGTGCCCCAGTCGACCAGAATGTAATCCTGCTGCATGACCTCGGCAGCGCTGCCCGGCCGCGAGGCGACCAGGATGAGTTTGATGGTGGCCAGTTCGCGCACGACAAGATTATCGTTTTGCGGGGCATCGAAGACCACGGCGATATCCAGGGTGTTACCCAGGGTGCGGCGGATCAGCACCTCATTGCCGTGGGTCTCGCCCTGCAGGGCGAGTTCACTGTGCTGTTGGTGCAATTGCTGAATCCACTGCTGTAACAGGATATCCCACAAACTGATAATGCCGCCGATACTCAACGGGAGTTTGCCGGCCTGGGTCATGCCGACCTCCTGTCGCGCCCGGTTCCAGGCCGTGGTGATCGTCTCGGCGTAAGCGAGCATTTTCTCCCCGGCCGGGGTCAGTTGAATGTTATTGCGCTCGCGAATGAACAGCGGCGTGCCCAGCTGTTGTTCCAGCTGGCGAATCCGGGCGCTGACCGTGGACTGAGTGATACACAGATTCGTGGCCGCCTGACCGAAATGACGGGTACGGCTGACCTCCAGGAAGGTGGCGAAGTCGTGAATATCCATAGACCTGGTACCGGACGGTTATCCCGCAGTGACCCCGGGCGGGGCTTCATGGCGCCAATATCAATTCAAAATGGCGATAGTGTCAATTAATTTATTTTGCTTTACGAGAACCTTTACGAACACTAAATAGCGCAGATAAATCGGGACGAAGCCGACGTTCAGGATCGGTGTCCCGCTGGAGGTTAACCGCTATGTATGTTGTACAGGGTGAAGGCATGCTGGATAAAGATGACACGTTGCTGGACGATGAGCTGAGTGCCAGCGATATTTTTGATAACGAGAGTTCCCGCGCGCGTTACAGTCACTCCGCGCGAAAAAAACTCGAAGAACATATGGAAATGATGCGCCTGCGCCGATTGCTGGACGATTATTACTACGAGGGCGAATGATCCTTCGCCCGTGGTGACACGGGCGTTGCCGCCAGGCCAAGACGCTCGAAAAACCGTTGCCGGGCCTGTTCGAAGGCCCGGCCGAAACCCTCATCTTCCCCGAACTGCTGGTAGAGCGCCTGTTCCAGCTCGGCAAAGGCGGCTTGCAGCTGTTGCGCCTCAATCTCGCTGTTGACCGGTGGTGGCTTTACGGCAGGCGCATCGGCGCTGACTACCGTGGCCGAGCGTGGTATCAGACGTTGCTCGCCGGTATCCACCTGATGAGCGATGAGCGGTGTGGACTTGATATAGGTCTCGCCCTGGTATTCAAATTGTTGCCCCACCGCTAGCAGACTGAACTTCATGGGCTGTTACTCTCCCTCTGACGAATTGAGATTGGCAAAGCCGTTTTGACCCACCTTGCGCCCGGCCAGTTCGCAGGCCGCGCCCAACGCGCTGTCGAGCGGGCGACCTTCCAGCAGTGCCAGAATGATACCGGCGTTAAAAGTGTCGCCGGCGCCCAGGGTGTCGACCACCCGGGTCGGGGGGCAAGCCGGTGCATGATAGCGCTGACCCTGTGCGTCACAGGCAAATGCCCCCTCCTCACCCCAGGCACAGATCAGGATCCCGCTGACGTTCAGCCGGCGCAGATCGTCGAACAGCGCATCGGCGCAAGTATAGTCACGGGCCCGGGCAAATGCGCGTGAAAACAGCAGAATATCTGCATGGGGATATAACTGTTCAATGCCAGGCCGGGACTTTTCGATTTCGATCGATACCGGCTGATCGATCCGGTGTCTGTTGAGCTGCTCAAGGATAGACTTCAGGTTTTCGATGTTGCGCCCTTCAAAATGAAACCAGTCATAACGCTCCACCTCCTGCAGGGGGAAATCGTCGCAGTGCAATTCTCTCAGATCCCGGTAGTGGACAATGGTGCGCGAGCCATTGCGCTGATTGAGCGTGATATAGGAGGTGGGGGTTCTTCCCTGTTCGAGGCTGACGATCTGCCGGGTATTCACCCCGCAATCGTGCAGATCCTGGCAAATCGTTCGCCCGGCGGCATCCTCCCCGAGGGTTGTCAGCAACTCGACCTGATGATCGAACTGACTCATGACGCAGGCGCTATTGGCGGCGTTGCCACCGCGGCGGAGGAACTGGGCCGTGGCGCGCAACTCTTCGTCCTCGGCCGGGTAGCGGTCGACCTGGTTGATGATGTCGAGTGTGGCAATGCCGGTGCAGAGTATGCGGCTCATGATGCTGATTCGGCGCGAAAACGGGCGCGCAGCTTACCCCAAAACACTACGGGGCAAAACGTGGCGCGGCAGGGTAAGTATTCACTGCGGTCATACCCCCTCCTATTGCTTGGGGTTATAGGTAACGCGGCCCGTGTTAATGATGTCCTGACGGGCTTCGTGCATGGCATCGGGCAGTTCCAGGGCCTGGAACAGCGCCTGGCGGGCGGACAGTAACTGATCCATCGCCGCCTGCTGGAACGTTTCATTCATCTGCAGTTTGCGCGCCTTGACCACCGCCTCGGAGGCGCGCATCAGGTTGAAGGCGGCCTGGGCCAGTACCCCCTGCGCCCCGGCCTGGGCGGCGCCGGCCAGCAGATTGACCATTTGCATGATCTCTTCTTCCTGATTCATGAGGACTCCTCTTGCCAGCGTTGCCAGGCGCGACGTAGCGCCTGACGTAACTGCCGCCGGGCGGCTTTTTGTCCCTCCAGCTTAAACTCAGCGCAGAGTGTCGGCCAGTCGCATTTGTCGACGACCTTGCGCAGCAGCAGTTGTTGATCGGCCGCGTCCAGCCGCTGCAACAGATGGGGATGCTCCCGAAGCCGGGCGATCAGTTTTTCGATCGGCCAGGCGCAGACTTCGTAACCGCGCTGGCCATGCACGAAGGAATCGATATCTTCCCGATCCGCGCGATTCAAGTCCGGTTCCGGCGAGGCTGAAACGGGCAGGTGCAATTGTTCGACCAGCGCCGGATCGAGATCCCGCAGCACGCCTTCGTGCAGCGTGGGCCAGTGCTGTTCCAGCCGTTGTCGGGCCTGTACGAAGACCGACTGGCCGGCGTCGGTCAGCGGTTTGACGACCAGTAGCGACGGCTGGCCACTGGTGTGTTCGCGGGTCAGGCCGATGCGCACCGGCTGCAATCCGGCGCGCTGCCAGAACGCCAGCAATTTCGCCCCGGCACTGAAGCTGGCGCCGATGGCATCCAGGCTGGCCTCGCGCTCAAGCGTGCTGATCAGCGTATCCAGCAGTGCACTGCCCAGCCCCCGGCGCTGCAACAGCGGGTGCACGCCGATGCGCAGGATGCGGCCGTACTGATAGCGGGCGGCATCGGGTACGCCGGCGTGAAATGCCAGACTCTGGGCCAGCAGGTGGCCGCGCGGTCGTCGCCGGCCGCGGTAGATGGCCTCGGCAATGGTCGCATCGAATCCCCCTTCGATGCCCAGCACGGCCACCGCCAGCGGCTGTCCGGCCTGTTCCAGGACAAACAGGCGCAGGTCGGAGGCGTCCAGCAGGCGGTACAGATCCTCGGGCCGGGTGCGGTAATGGGCCAGTACCAGCAGGCCGAACAGCTGGCGCAGATAAGCGGGCGAGTCGATCAGCGCCTCCCGATCCAGTTCGATAAACCGGCACCCGGCCGGAGTGCTAGTCGGGTCGGGGTCGGCAGGCTCGGCATTCATTAACAGGGCGTCGAAGACAAATTGTTCCAGCGGATCGCCCGCCGACCAGCGAATCGGTTCATCCAGTTGCCGCGCCTGCCAGCCGGGCGCAAGCGCATCGAGCACCCGGGTAAAGCGCAGAGTGAAGCCGCGTCCGGTTCCCTCGTAACCGTGCACGGTACTGGCAAAGGCCGTGCGGGGATAGGCGCGCAGCAGGTTCTCCAGCACCGGCACCGGCAGGGCGGCGGCCTCATCGATCAACAGCAGATCCAGTGCGGGTTGTTGCGCCAGCAGCGCATCGGCAGCCAGAAATTGCACGCTGCCTCCGGCATATTCGAGGCGGTTGCGCGCCGCCGTGGCGTCGGGCAGCAGGGCGCGGACACGCTCGAACAGGGGCGCGCAGGCCGCTGGTCGTGGTGCGCAGACCCCGATGCGATAACCCCGCCGCTGTTGCAACAGCCGGGCGGCGGCGATGCCCAGCGCCGCCGATTTGCCCCGGCCCCGGTCGGCGGTGATCACCAGCGGCCGGGCAGGCGTCTGGTCGGCCAGCTCGAGCAGGGCCGCCACGGCATCCTGCTGATCGCGACTGCGACAGGGGGCGATCGCCGGGCGAGTCGCGCTGGTGGGATAGGCATGCGCGCTGGGGCGCAGGCGGTCCGGTTCCTCGAGCAACAGCGGGGCCGGGTCCTGCTGGATGTGGTGGATCAGGTGACGAATAAAACGCGAATCGGCGCAGGCATAGGGATTGGCCGCCGTTTGTCCGGGCCACTCGGCCAGCGGCGGCACCCGCATCAACAACAGGCCACCACCCACCAGCGTCCCGCTGATGGCGCCGAAAGCATCAGCAGAGAAGCCCGCATGGGCATCCAGGATCACCAGCTGGCGTTCCTGGCCAAGCAGTTGCGCGGCGCGGCACGGCGCCAGCTGTTGTGGCTGATCGGGTGATTCGCCGAGCCACAGGCGCTGTTCGAGAGGCGTTTGCGACCAGAGGCGGTCGGCCAGCGGCTGGCTCCAGGCCGGGTTGCCGGCGGCGATGACCAGCGCCCGCTGGTTGGCGGCCCGGGCCTGCTGTTGCAGGGCCGCGACGGCGGCGAATGGCTTGGCGTGGATTGTGTCGGCGGTTTGGGGCATGGCCTTTTCGCAATCGGAGGAATGGGCTCGATCCTACACGACTGCGGGACATCTGCGGCTCGCTCCCGGGGATGGAGGGGTCACACTGTGAGGCAATCGGGGTTGAAATATAAGAAAGTACTAATATACTATCCCGACACGTGACAAAACCGGAGAGATGCATGCACTGGAATATCAAGGAAATCGATGCCCCTGAACTGGCCCAATGGTACGACAGCAAGGCCGAAGGGTTCCGCATTATCGATGTGCGTGAAATGAATGAAATCCGTGGCGGTACCGTCCCGGGCGCCGATCCGATGCCCATGGCGACCGTTCCGGTGCGGCTCAACGAGCTGGACAAAGACCAGGAGCTGGTGGTGGTCTGTCGCAGTGGGGCACGCTCGGCCCAGGTCTGCATGTATCTGCAGCAGCAGGGCTTCGAGCGGGTTTATAACCTGCGCGGGGGCATGATCGCCTGGGCCTCCAGTGGCCAGCAGGTGGCCCTGCCGCGGGCTGTCTGACCCGTTCGCGCTCTCCCCTCCCTCCATGCCCGGCGCGGGCGTGGAATACTCTTTATCCGGAGTCACCCAGTTGCCCGCCTTGCGGGGAAATTATTCAAGTAATATCAGGTATCTGCCGTTATTATCTCAACGCAGGCGATAACGGTAACGATAATAACTGTGACACTCAGCCTCCTTCGAAACCGCTTCCCGAAATTGCATAAGACACTGGCCGTGCAGGGCTGGCTGGTACCCCTGTTGCTGATTGCCGTGCTGGTGGTTGTCAGTCGCTACAATTTTTTGCTCTTTCATACCCTGGCCGAACTGTTTGCCATCATGGTGGCCATCGTGCTGGCGATGGTCGCCTGGTACACCTACGGGTTTTCGCGCAATCACTTTCTGATGTATCTGGGCACCGGTTATCTGTGGATCGGGGTGCTGGATCTGATGCATACCCTGAGCTTCACGGGAATGGGAGTGCTGGCGCTGGATGGCGGCAATACCAGCATCCAGTTCTGGATTGTGACCCGCTATCTGGAAGCGATTCTGCTGCTGACCGCGCCGCTGTTTTTCCGTTACCGAGTACCGAAATCGGCACTGCTGCTGGTATTTGGTGGTGGTTCGACCGTGGTGAGCTATCTGGTGTTGCAGGAACACTTTCCGGCCATGTTTGTGGAAGGGGTCGGACTGACCCGGGCCAAAATTGTCAGTGAGTACCTGATTGTCGGGTTACTGTTTGCCGCGATTGGGGTATTAACGCATTACCGTCGGTTGCTGGACAGGCATATCTATCGGCTTATGGTTGCCTCGATTGTTTGCACGGTGGCGGCCGAGTTGAGCTTTACTCTCTATATTGAACTTTTCAGTTTGCCGATTGTTGTCGGACATATTTTCAAGTTTCTCTCCTACTGGCTCATTTTCCTGGCCGTGGTTCGCACCAGCCTGAGTGAGCCTTATCAGATATTGACCCGCGCCTCGAGTACCTACGATGCCGTGCCCGATCCTGCCATTGTAGTCGATAACAATGGGCGAATTATCCAGGTGAATAAAGCCGCGGAAAAGGCGGCCGACCTGCCGCGGCAGGAAATGCTGGAACAGGACTGCCATGAGGTTTTTCATCCGCGCAGAATGAAAAAAGACGAATGTGTCGTCTGCCATAACATTGATAGCGGGACGCCACTGGAAAACTTCGAGATTTATTATCCCGAAAGCGGCGAGTACCGGGAAGTCACTCTGACGCCGTTTGACTATCAGACAGAAACCCGGGCGATGGTGCATGTCATGCACGACATCACCCGCAAAAAACAGGCCGAGGCCGAACTGATTCATAGCGCCCATTACGATCCCCTGACGGATTTTCCCAATCGAATGCTGGCAATTGATCGCCTTGAGCAGGCCATCAACCATTCACGCCGATTTAACATGCACACTGCCGTGTTATTTGTGGATCTGGATAACTTCAAGGATATCAACGACACCCTGGGACATAAGTTCGGTGATCGAGTTCTGATTCGCATGGCGCACAATCTTGAAAGTTGCGTGCGAAAAAGTGATACCGTGGCCCGCTGGGGCGGTGATGAATTCCTGATTATTATTCCGGGCCTGGTGCAGTTGACGGATGTGGAACGGACTATCAGCAAGATATTCAGCCGTCTCACCAAACCTGTGTATGTCGAGGATCGTGAGTTTCTGATTACCGCCAGTATCGGTGTTGCCGGTTATCCGGATGATGGGGCGAACGTGGATACGATGTTGAGTAATGCCGATGCGGCGATGTACCTGGCCAAGCAGACCGGCAAGAATACCTACCGGTTCTATACCGAAGGTATGAATGAACGGGCTGCCGAACGCCTGGCCATGGAATACCGCTTGCGACGGGCCTTGTCCAGTGACGAGCTATATATGGTTTACCAGCCGAAGGTGGACATCAAAAGCGGCTATATTATCGGTGCCGAGGCCCTGATGCGCTGGGAGAGTCCGGAAATGGGTGCCATCTCGCCGGCCCAGTTTATACCGTTGGCGGAAGAGAGTGGTCAGATTGTGGAGATCGGTGACTGGGCGATCCATCAGGTGTGTCGCGACTTACGCACCATGTCCGACCACGGCTTTGGCGGCGCCAGAGTGGCAATCAATATTTCCTCGCGTCAAATTCGCAATCAGGACTTTGCCCGGCATCTGGGGGGTATTTTGCGAGAACATAAGGTTGAACCATCCCGGTTGAAGATCGAAATTACCGAATCGCTGTTACTGGAAGAAGATAGTCATACGGTCGAGGTGCTGGGTGAATTGCGTCAGATGGGGATATCTCTGTCGCTGGATGATTTTGGCACCGGTTACTCCTCATTGAGCTATTTGAAACGTTTTCCCTTTAACGAGATCAAGATCGATCGCAGCTTTATTCGCGATGTGGAAACCGATGACGGCGACAAGCAATTATGCCAGGCGATTATTGCCATGGCCGAGAGTCTCAAGCTGAAAGTGGTCGGCGAGGGAGTCGAGCACACTGGTCAGCTCGAGTTTCTGCGTACCTACGGCGCACACAGCGTACAGGGCTTCTTATTCAGCAAGCCGATACGCATTGAGGCGTTTATTACCCTGATAGAAAGGGGGCCATTCCCGCTGTCGGCATAACGGACTGTCATGTTATTGCTTCACTCTCTATAATAGTTATCTTGTTATTTGGCAACGTTCACCGATTCTGGCGGCTTCAATGAGTGATTCGGACTATACCTTCGAGCAGGCGCGCAAGGAAAACGACGAGCGACTGCTCGGGCAGCTGGATACCCTGCGCAATGGGGCGGACATGCAGGTGCTGGAGCCTTTTGCCCGCGCCTACCTTGGTATGTTTTACGAGATAGAGGATGCCATTGCCCCGGCGGACAAGGTTGCCATGCTTGCCAATGAGCAAGTCAGCGAGGCCGTATTAACCGGCTTTGTCGCGACACTTGGGCGCGATGACATCCCGACCCCTTATGAAATCGGCGAACAGCTGGCTAAACACGAAAGCTCGCCCGCCGGTTATGTGGTTTTGGCCGGTCTCGACCGGCTGATGCAAACCGAGCCTGAAAATGTGGAGCAACTCCCACAAACGGTCTTGCAGTCGGCGATCTGTTTTCATTTTGCCAATCAAACCGATCACCAGGATGAATGGTTTGATGCTCTGCTCACCGATGCTTCTATTTCGGCCCCCGCGCTCAACGGTTTCTGGCAGGGGCTGATCAACAATGATGCCCAGATGTTGCCCGGGCTACGCATCATTATCGCCGATTCAAAATATGCCGACCTGAACCGGGAAGTCCTGTTACCGGTATTGATTCACTGGAAGAACTGCAAGCTGAAGACCTTCAGAGAACTGGTGTTCGCGGCTTTGCGGTATGTGGACCACGATGAGCTTTTACAGGCTGCCCGTGATCTGCTCAACGATGAGAATGGCATCAAGGATGAAAGCCGGCGTCTCTACTGGCTGGCCATTGCATTTTTACTTTCCCCGGAAGAGTTCGCGCAGCACATGGCCAATTTTATTGGCCGCGAAAAACAGAAGGTTCTTCCCCTGCTCGACTTTATGATGCAGGTTGGTGCCAAGGATGCGGATACCGGTGTTGAATTTACCCCGATGATGGATGCCCAGTTACTGCGTATCATTGCGCCCATCTTTCCCCCGCAGGAACACTCCTACGGTCATATGGGCGGTATCGATGTTAACTCACGCAATGTCATGCGACTGTTTCACAAGCTGGCGACAAGTTCCCACACCGGAGCACCGGAGGCACTCAAGTGGCTTGCCAATGTCCGGGTGATGAAAATTTACAAACCGGTAATCAAGCATGCCGAAAAAATGCAGAAAAAAATCCAGGCCGAGAATCTAACCCCGCCGGATTTTACGACCTACCTGAACGAACTCGAGGAAAACAACGGACTCGTCCAGCGCCGTAACCGCTTCGACCTCAAATAGCCTTTTTGCGACATCACTGTAAATAACGCGGAGGGTCGCTCCCGGCATCCTGCCTCCCGCGACACTTGTACATCCCTGTACATCGCGCAACAAAGACGCGGAGAACGCGAAGATATAATTTTTAATGTTGAATTTTAAATTTTGAGTTGCGACATCTGCATTTAATTCAGAATTCAATATTAAACATTCAAAATTGCTTTGCGTCCTTTGCGTCCTTTGCGTCCTTTGCGCCTCCGCGTTCTTTGCGTTATTTCCAGTCTGTTGAATAAAAGAGAAGA
>CAYOOC010000066.1:3485-17601 GCA_964405505.1 uncultured Thiohalophilus sp. | reverse complement strand
ATCGCGGGTAAGATTTTATAGTTGACCGGGCGCCTGCTACCTGCTAACTTTCATTCAAACTGCACACAGTGCCCCCTGGCGAAAGCCTCGGGGCATTTTTTTTGCCCGGGGAGAAGAATGCAGGACAAAGCAGAAGCCGCAGGCAACCTGGCTGCCAAGGGCAGCGCCTATGCAGCGAGCGCCGGACTGACAGTATTCGGCGGACTCAGCGCACAAGAGTGGGCGGCGTTGGTTGGTATCGTTCTCGCCTTCGCCACCTTCGCGGTCAACTGGTATTACCAGCACCGCCGCACCCAGATCGCTGTCGAGTCTCTTGATCTTCGCCGCGAAAAGCTCGGCGCCAATACAACAGAAGAAACAGAAGACGATCATCGCATCACATGAGCGGGTCCTTCCAGAAGGTGGCCTGTACGCGGGGCATAGAGCTGCGCGGTTTTCGACACATTTTCGGGGCCCTATGATCTCGGCATCAGATTAGATATGTGACATGGATAAACTATGCAAGGTTCACAAGTTGCTGATATTCAGGAGAAATTCCTGTTTTCCTTGTCGCAGTTGTCACGTATCTACGGGCCGGCCCGAGAGACTATAAGCAAACGCCTGAACCAGGCTGGCGTGAAGCCGGCCGGGGAGAAGGGCGGACACCCGGTGTTCCATATTCGCGAGGCGAGCCGGGCGATCTTCGAGGCCGAGTACGGTGCTCTGAGTTTCGACGGCGTCGAGGATCCGGAGAAGCTGCCGCCGAAAGACCGGCTCGATTACTACCGGTCGCAAAACGAGAAGAGCAAGTACGAACGCGAGCAGGGCCTGCTGGTCCCGCTCGATGATGTGCGCGAAGAGTTTGCCAACATCATCAAGATCGTGGTGCCGTCACTGGATACGCTGCCCGATGTACTCGAGCGCAAGTGCCAGCTGCCGCCGGAAGCGATCGAACAGGTTGAAGCCGTGGTCGGTCGCATCCGCGATGACATCGCGAAGGAGTTGGAAAAATGAGCTTTGCGTCGGCGGCCGATATTCGGCGTGAAGTCGCCGTGATGATGCGCTCGCCGGTGCGCATGTCCGTGAGCGACGCCGGGCGCGAGTATGTGAAGGTGCGCACGCCCAGCGGCGGTACCGGGCCCCTGGATCCGGAAACGACCCCGTACATGGTCGAGCCGGTCAATATGCTGGAAAGCCGCAAGCATGAGTCGGTGATCTTTGTTGGCCCGGCGCAGTCTGGCAAAACGCAGACCTTGATCGACGGTTGGGTCGGGTACGTGGTCAAGTGCGATCCGTCCGATATGACCATCCTGCAGACCTCGCAGGACACGGCGCGCGATTATTCAAAGCGCCGCATCGATCGGATGCACCGCACCAGCCCGGCAATCAAAGCCGAGCTGGCCGGCGGCAGCAAAAGCGACAACACTTACGACAAGGTTTACAAGGCCGGCAATATCCTGTCGATCAGCTGGCCGTCGATCAATCAGCTGTCCGGCCGCGCCATCAAGCGCATGGGCCTGACAGACTATGATCGCATGCCTCAGGATGTAGACCGCGAAGGTTCACCGTTCCACCTGGCGCGAAAACGAACGACGACATTTATGAGTCGGGGAATGACGCTGGTCGAAACTTCCCCCGGCTACGAAGTGACGGAGCCCAAGTGGCAGCCGCACTCACCCCACGAAGCCCCGCCCACGCGCGGGGCTTTGTCGTTATATAACCTGGGCGATCGTCGCCGCTGGTACTGGCCGTGCCCGCACTGCAATGGCTGGTTCATGCCGCAGGCCGGCATCGAGGCGTTCGTCTTTAAGTACAACAAAGATCTATTCGGCATTACGGATCCGCAGATCATCGGCGTGTACGGTGTGCCTTGCCCCAAGTGCGGCACGCTGATCGAAGAATCGTACAAACAGGAGATGAACGGCGTCGGCATCTGGGTACCGGAAGGCTGCGAGATCAACAAAAAAGACAAGGTGGTCGGTACACCGCGCGACACGAAGATCGCGTCCTACTGGCTGCCCGGCGCTGCCGCCGCGTTCCAGGCCTGGAAGAGCATCATCCAGAACTACCTGAACGCGCAGCGCGAATACGACATCACCGGCGCCGAAGAGTCGCTCAAGACCTGCGTCAACGTCGACCTGGGCGCGCCGTACCTGCCGCGCCGGTTGATGAGCGAGACCTCGGCAGCGGACCTGGAGAAACGCGCCGAGGATGTCGGCAAGCGCACCGTGCCGCACGGCGTGCGGTTCCTGATCGCCACGGTCGACGTGCAAAAAGATCGCTTCGTCGTCCAGGTCGACGGCCTGGGTGTTGGGTTTGAGTCTTGGCTGATTGACCGGTTCGACATTCGCTGGTCGAACCGCAAACAGGGCGACGAGAAGCTGCCGATCGACCCGGCAGGTTATATCGAGGACTGGGACCTGCTCACCGAGCAGGTCGTCAAACGCAACTATCCGCTGGCCGATGAGTCGGGCCGCAAGATGGCGGTGCTGGCCACCGGTTGCGACTCGGGCGGTAAAGCCGGCGTAACCGAACGGGCCTACGCCTACTGGAAAAAACTGCGCGGCAAGGGGCTGGCCAATCGCCTGTTCCTGCTCAAAGGCGAGCGGCCGTTGCCGCACGCGCGCAAGCCCCGGGTGCAGAAAGTGTTCCCGGACAACTCCAGCCGCAGCGCCCGCAAGGCAAATGCGCGCGGCGAGATACCGGTGTGGATGATCAACACCACCATCCTCAAGGATGAAGTCAGCGCCGATCTCAAGCGGCTCGAACCGGGCCCGCGGTACCAGCATTATCCGGACTGGCTCGGCACCTGGTTCTACGAAGAGCTGACCGCCGAAGTGCGCAGCGACAAAGGCTGGGAAAACCTGGGCAAGTCCCGCAACGAGGCCTTCGACCTGAAGACCTACTGCAAGGGCACCCTGCTGGCGTTCCTGGTCGAGCGCCGCATCCAGGAGGTCGATTGGAGCAAGCCGCCAAGCTGGGCGGCGGAATGGGACGACAACGATCACGTCGACCTCGAAATCAATGACAACCCGGTAAGCAAAAGAAAAGCCAGGGTTCGTCAGCGGAGCGGATTTGTGAGTGGCTGGAATAAATGACTGCATCTATCCCAAAAAAAGAGCCGGATTCGTTCGTTGCTGGCGACACGGTCAAGTGGACCAAATATCTCAGCGATTACCTGCCGTCTGATGGATGGACGCTGAAATACATCTTTGTATCGGATGCAGCACAAGAAACTGTTACTGGCACCGACAATGGTGATGGCTCACATCTTCTGACTATTGCAGCCGCCACCTCGGCCGGTTATGCGGCAGGTATTCAGTATTGGCAAGCCTACGTTACTGATGGCACGGATCGTTACAAGGTGGCGGAGGGTCGGGTTGAGGTAAAACCAGACTTTGAATCGCAGACCAATGGCTACGACGCAAGGTCGCACATCAAGAAAGTACTGGATGCGCTGGAAGCCACTATTCTCGGCAAAGCGAGCAAAGACCAGATGTCATATAGCATTGCCGGTCGCTCATTGGATCGCATGGAACCGGGTGAACTGATTAAATGGCATAACCATTACCAGATTCTGTACAAGCAGGAATTGCAGGCAGAAGGCATGGCCAACGGTGATGCGCCTGCCAATAAAGGGCAGGTTCGCTTCTGATGGCCAATAAAGAACTGTTAACCAAGTTAGCTGATGCGGGAATAATTTCACCGGGAGACGCGGTGAAATATTCTGACTATCAAGCCCCGGCATCATCCGGTAAGCGTAGCTTTATGTCAGCTCAGGTATCAAACCTGACGGCTAGCTGGACATCGACACCGAAACCGATTGATGTCGATATCCGCAACGGTTTGCGTCGGTTACGTGCCCGCGCACGGCATGAAGCACAAAATAACGATTACGTGCGCCGCTTCCTTGCCCTGGTTAAGACCAACGTCGTTGGTCACCAGGGAATTATTATGCGCGCGGGGGTTATCGATCCGGCAGGGAAACCTGATCCGGTAGCAAACAGCGCGCTGGAGCAGGGCTGGCAAGAATGGGGACGCAAAGGTACAGCAGACGTCACTGGTAAGTTCAGCTGGAAAATGATCCAGCGGTTGTACATTGAGAGCCTGGCGCGTGATGGCGAGGTACTGGTTCGCAAGGTCAGGAACTGGAAAGGCAATAAGTTCCGATTTGCACTGCAATTTCTGGACCCGGAGCTGTTGGATGTTGACGACAACCGTGATGGGCCAAACCTGCCAGACGGTCATGCGATCAGAATGGGTGTGGAGCTTGACGCGTGGCGCAGGCCTGTTGCGTATCACCTGCTGTCAGCACGGCCCACTACGGATGACTACTCCTATATGGGCAAGCGGTATGTCCGCGTGCCAGCGGAAGAGATCTACCATGACTTTCTGCCGGAATGGGTCTGGCAAACTCGGGGTGTGCCATGGATATCTGCGGGCTTGATGCGCCTCAATATGCTGGGTGGTTACGAGGAAGCCGAGCTGGTAGCCAGTCGAGCCAGTGCCTCGAAGTTTGCAGTTTATGAGAAGACGGACGAAGAAGCACCGGTAGTAGAACCAGGCAAACAATTTGAAGAGCAGTCAGATGGAGCCTTTGTCCAGGATTTTGAGAGCGGGACCATCGAGGTGACCCCGGAGGGTTATAAGCTCAATCTGATTGACCCGCAGCATCCGAACAGTGCCTATAAAGACTTTATCAAGGCCTGCCTGCGTGGCATCGCCTCCGGGCTTGGTGTGACCTACAACTCTCTGGCAAACGACCTCGAGGGAGTCAACTATTCCAGCTTGCGCCAGGGTGCGCTCGAAGAGCGGGCTCTGTGGATGTTGCTGCAGGACTGGATGGTGGACAGTTTCTGCGATCACGTTTATCGCGACTGGCTGCGCGTCTCGCTACTGGCCGGCGCAATGACTATCAAAGGCCGACCGCTCAAGCTCGACAGAGAAGAAAACTATCAGCGAGTCACCTGGCAGCCGCGCAGATGGCAGTGGGTAGATCCACAAAAAGAAATCGCCGCACACGAAAAAGCCTTTGCGCACAAGATTCGAAGCCCGCAATCCGTGATTCGAGAAATGGGTGATGACCCTGAGACAGTTCTGGATGAGTGGCGACAATGGGAAGAATTGAAAACCGCCAAAGGTATCAAAACAGAACCCGCCACTCAGGCGGGTTCGTCGTTTAACGAGGACGACAACAATGACGAAACCGAAGACGACAACCCGCAAGATTAAAGCCAAGCCGCTATTCCGTGCTGCGGAGTTTGAGCGCGCAACTGCAGATTCTGAGGCGAGAACAGTCGAACTGTCCTTCTCCTCAGAAGAGCCGGTCGAACGCTGGTTTGGCACAGAAATCCTGGACCACTCGCCATCATCGGTCAGGCTAGGTCGCCTGAACAATGGTGGCCCGGTCCTGGTAGACCATGACCACCGTGATCACGTCGGGGTCATCGAGTCTGTCTCCATCGATAAGGACCGCCGGGGGCGCGCCCTTGTTCGCTTTGGTAAAGGTGAACGCGCGATGGAAATTTTTAATGACGTGAGCGACGGCATCCGGACAAAAGTTTCGGTTGGTTATCGAATCCACCGGATCCTTCTCGAAGAGTCCGGAGACAAGGAAGGCGATACCTATCGAGCGACTGACTGGGAGCCGTATGAAATCAGCATCGTGTCGATTCCCGCAGACGACAGTGTTGGCGTAGGCCGCTCAGTCGATGACGAGGAAAACACAATCGAGATTGTCGAACCCGAAAAGGAGGAAAGGCAAATGCCTACCGAAAACACACCCCAGACCCCGGCGGAACCCACGCAGCCGACGGTCGATGTCAAGCAGGAGCGCGCTGCCGCAAGCCAGGCAGAGCGCGAGCGCGTGAGCGAAATCCTGTCCATCGGCGAAAAGTACGGACAGAGCGACCTGGCGCGTACTTTCATCAATGATGGCAAGTCCGTCGACACCATGCGCGAAGCCGTGCTGGAACGTATGGGCGGCACCATGCCGATCGAGGCCGAAGCGCCCGACATCGGTATGAATGAGCGTGAAAAAGAACAATTCTCGTTTGTTCGTGCGCTGAATGCTCTGGCCAATCCGCGCGACGGCAAAGCCCAGGAAGCCGCTGCATTCGAACTGGAATGCTCTCGTGCTGCTGCCGACAAAATGAAAAAGGAAGTTCGCGGCATCATGGTTCCGGTCGACGTGCTTCGCAGTGCACTGAACGGACAGCGTGATCTGACTGTTGGCACCACAACTGCCGGCGGTCATACCGTGGCCACGGATCTGTTGTCTGGCAGCTTCATCGATCTGCTGCGCAACAAAGCCATGATGATGGGTGTCAGCACCGTGCTGACCGACCTGAATGGCAATCTTGCGATTCCACGCCAGACCGGCGGCGCAACTGCCTACTGGGTCGCTGAATCAGGCGCACCGACTGATAGCCAGCAGGCTTTCGACCAGGTAACCCTGTCTCCCAACACCGTCGGCGCCTTCACGGATTACAGCCGCAAGCTGCTGCTGCAATCTTCGATCGATGTCGAAGCCTTTGTTCGTGCCGATCTGGCTCGTGTCCTGGCGCTGGAAATCGATCGTGCGGCTATCAATGGCTCGGGCTCAAGCAACCAGCCCACCGGCATTCTGAGCACGTCCGGTATCGGTGATGTTGCTGGCGGTACCGATGGTGCAGCGCCTGACTGGAATGACATTGTCGACCTGGAAACGGAAGTTGCCATCGACAATGCCGACCTGGGTTCACTGCGCTACCTGACCAACGCCAAAGTGCGCGGCAAGCTGAAAAAGACCTTTGTCGATTCCGGCTCCAACGCCGAGCGCGTATGGGACACCCGGGCTGGTAACACCCCGCTGAACGGCTACGAAGCCATGGTCACCAACCAGGTGCCGAGTGATCTGGACAAAGGCACCAGTACCGGCGTCTGCTCCGCGATCATCTTCGGCAACTTTGCCGACTTGCTGATCGGTATGTGGGGCGGCCTGGATCTGACTGTGGACCCGTACAGCAACAGCACTTCCGGCACGGTTCGCATCGTGGGCCTGCAGGATGTGGATATCGCTGTTCGGCATCCCGAGTCATTCGCGGCCATGCAGGACGCACTGACCAGCTAATCGCTGTCCAGTGTTAACAACCAGTAAAGCGGCGGACTTGGTGTCCGCCGCTTTATCTCAAAACGAGGATATTAGGATCATGAAAATCAAAATACTTCGCGCAACGATGTGTGGCGGAAAGCGAGTCGAGAAAGGCCAGATTGTGGAGGCGTCGGACAAAGACGCCAATCTGCTGATCGGCATCAAAAAAGCTGAGCCAACCAAAAAACCGGAAGAAAACAACGGCGGCAAGGGAAAACAATAACCGATGGCCGTTGAAACCGACAGCGATCGGGATATCTTCCTGGATGACTTTGGCGTCGACGTTGTTGTCGGCGCCGTCACCCTCACCGGCATCTTCGACAACGCCTACTTGGAAACCGAGAACTTCGCCGGGACGGCGCCGCGGCTGATTGTGAAGTCGAGCGATGTATCGGCGCAGGGGATCGGGCAGGGCACGGCACTGACGGTGGACGGCACAAGCTACACCGTCGGCTGGCCGCCGCAGCCGGATGGCACGGGGATGACGGAACTTTATCTGCACGAGGCGTAGCAATGGCGACAGGCGGTTTTGATATGGACGTGCGGGCCGATGTGAAGAAGGTCGAGAAGATGCTGACCGCTTCACAGCGCAAGGTAATCCCGCAGGCCACCGCGCGCACGCTGAACCGCACGGCCTCCACGGTGCGCACGCAGGCCCGGCGCGAGGTTGCCCGGCAGATGGGGGTTAAACAGAAGGCGATCAAAAACCAGCTGGATATTATCGTCAAAGCCAAGCGCACCAGGCTGTTTACACAAATCGAGGCGACCGGTTACGCGCTGAACCTGATCGAGTTTGTCGCGCCGTCCAAACGGGAACCGGGCGCGTTTCGTAAGAAGAAGGGCGTGACTGCCAAAGCCTACGGGCAAAAGAAAGAGTACAAGGGCAGCTTTATCGTCAAGGGCAAGGGTAGCGGCAAACCCGTTGTGGTAGGCCGGCGCCCCGATGCCGAGCGCGCCAAAGGCAAATGGCAAAGCCCGTGGTCCAAATCGTTCTACGGGCCCAGCGTGCCGAAGACGTTCATCCAGGACAAGATTGTCATGATCCTGCGCAAAGTGGCCAACGTTCGCTGGCGTAAAGAGTTTGACAACAATGTCCGCTACTACCTGCGAAAAGCCGGCTACAAGGTGAGATAAATGGCGGATCTCCACGCAGAACAGATCATGGTAGCAGCGAAGTCTGCTATTACCGGGCTGACTACGACCGGCAGCAATGTTGAACGCGGCCGCACCCGGCCGGCTACAGGTGACGATGCTTTGTCCGTCTATATGGGCAACGACTCGCCGGTGATGGATCTGGGCCCCGGCCTGATGGACTGGGATCTGGAAGTGATTATCGAGGCGCACACACGCTCCAGCACTGAGCAGATTGATTCGCGTCTGAACCAGGTCCGCAAAGAGGTTCACCTTGCCATGATGGCCGACCACACGCTGGGACTGGCGTTTGTGATCGACGTGATGCCTGGCCCGGCCAATGAGCCGGAGCTGGACGCGGAAAACAACAAACCGGCTGGCTCACAGCGGATTGTCTACACAGTGCGATACAGAGCATCGCGCAACGACCTGAGCGCATGAGGATCTACTATGACCGACAAGAAACCCCGTAAAAAAGTCGAGGTCCGCGAAGGCGGCTCGAAAGTAATCAAGGGCAACAAACCTGCCCCGGCCACCAACCCGAAAGAAAAGGAGAAGGGCAATGCTGATCAGGCGTGAGGTCTTACTGGCCAAGGTCGAGGACACCTATAATACCGACGCGTCACCCGACGCAGCCGACGATGCCAAGCTGGTCGAGAACCTGGCCTGGGCAAACGAAGGCGCGGTGATGACAGAGCGCAACCCGGTGCGCCCAAGCCTGGCGCCGCTGCAGCAGGTCTTTGGCGGGGTGTTACGCACGGTGACCTTCGATGTCGAGCTCAAAGGGCCCGGCGCCGCCTACAGCTCCACCGATAAGCCGGAAATCGGCACCCTGCTGCGGGGCTGCGCATTCAGCGAGACCATCGACACCACTGCCGACTCAGAGAAGGTGACGTATGAGCCGGCCTCCAGCGGCCACGAAAGCCTGACCCTGTATTACTACCAGGACGGCCAGCTGATCAAAATGACCGGTGCGCGCGGTAACGTGACCTTTCAGGTCGAATCCGGCATTCCGGCCAAGGCCTCGTTCACCTTTACCGGCCATACCTCCACGCCGACCGATGATACGCTGCCCAGCCCGACTTACGACAGCACGGTTCCGGCACCGGTGCTGGACGGCTCCTTCACGATCGATAGCTACTCCGCCAAGATCGCGACGCTCAGCTTTGACATGAGCAACCAGCTCTCAATGCCCAAGGACATCAATGCAGCGGACGGCTTTGGCGATATCCAGATCACCGGCCGCGATGTCAACGGCAGCTTCGACCCGCTTGCTGTGCTGGTGGCAACGCACCCGTTTGAGGATAACTGGCGCAGCGGCAAAAGCATGGCGCTGAATCTGGGTACTATCGGTTCCACCCAGTACAACCAGTTCGCGATCACCATGCCGGCGGTTTACTACCGCGAAATCGCGCCCGGCGATCGTGAAGGTATCCGGTCATACGAGATGACATTCGGCGCCGTGGAATCGTCCGGCGGCACCGATGACGAAGTCAGCATCCAATTCAGCTAAGAGGCCATAATGTCAATCAACGCATTAACCAAGATCGCCCCGACCTGGTACACACCGGAATCGGAAAAGGACAGCGACGATCCTACCCGGTTCAAGATCCGCCCCCTCACGCCGCCGGAGCGGGAGAGCGTAACCGAGCTGGACGATGATGGCTCGTTCAATATCCCGCCGAAGAATTTCGGCCAGGTACTGCGCCTGGGCGTGGTGGACTGGGAAAACTTCAACGACGCCGAAACGGGCAAGCCGATCAAGTTCAGCTATACGAATCACTGGCGCATCCCATGGGAGATTCGCCTGGAGCTGGCCGGACAGATTCTGATCAGCTCGCAGTTGTCGGGGGACGAAGAAAAAAACTCCTAGTGGGCGTAGAAGTCGCCCGTAACCTCAAAGACTTCGACTGCGACAAATGCAAATGGGGCCGGCACTGCGACAGCAGCAACCCGGCCCCGGTGAGCCAGTGGGTGATCCCGGGCGTCATCGAGAGCAACACCTGCCTCAAGCCCATGGTCACCGAGAGCACCAACTACCTGCTGCGGCTCTACATGCACTATAAAAACGGGCTCTTGCCGCTGAGCGGCGGCCTGCTGGATCAGCCTGCGGGTTTCCTGCGCGCGATGGAGATTATCGAGGGGGCGCAGGACTAGCCGAACAGGCCCTTGGTTTTCCCACATACGGTGCACTGGGCCTGCGACTGGTTGCTGGCGGCAACAATAAACCAGACGGGCAACCAGAGCCCGACGGTAATGATCGACATCAGCAGATGCAGAACGTGCGAGGTGGATGGCGCAACGTGCATGGTCATCTTTTTACAGGTTTTGCACTGATTCATTAGCTGGCGGCTGGACATGGCGATTCCTTGTTATTTGGGTTTTGCTAGATATACCACAATCAGAGCAGGTGAACCAACAAGGGGAATCACCTGGACCCGCTCTGCGGCCAGACAGAACTGGCCCCACTCAGGGCCAATAGAACAGGAAATCGCCCGTCAGGACGCGTCCTGACGCGGCACTCTTTGTATATAGGCAACAACCCAAAGGGGCGCTTCGGCGCCCCTTTTTTATTGAGCGGAGCTTGAGCAGGCATGGCCACAGACGCACGATTTAATATCAGCGCCACGGACAAGACCCAGGCCGCTTTCAAGTCTGTCCGCTCCAGCCTGGGCAGTCTGACCAAGCGGGTGTTCAGCGCACGAAGCGCGATCTTCGGCCTGGTGGGGGCTGGCGGCTTTGGCGCGATGATCGTCAGCGTCAGTAAAGCGACCAAGGAAACCCTATCCTACTCGGATGCCCTGAATGTCTCGGTTAAAGAGATGGGGGCCTGGGGCTATGCCGCGAATACGGTTTCGCTCTCGCAGGAAAAGCTGAATGATATCCTCAAGGACACCAGCGAGAAGATAGGCGATGCCTTTGCCAACGAGGGCGGCGAGGCCGTCGAGGTATTGCAGCGCCTGAATCTGAACGCCCGGGAAATGGCAGCGCTGTCCCCCGATCAGCAGCTGTTACGCATCGCAAGTCAACTGGACAACGTTGGCACTCAGGCCGAGAAAGTCCAGATACTGGAGTCATTAGCCTCTGACGCGAGCCTGCTCCTGCCGTTGCTGGAAAATGACGCCGCCAAGTTCAAGCAGCTGCGGGAAGAGGCGGTCGATTTCGGCGTCGCGATCTCCCGGGTTGACGCCGAAAAAATCCGGGCGGCCAATGAAAATATGGACCGCGCCGCCTCGGTCATGAAAGGTGTCGCCAACACCGTCACCGTTGAACTCTCCCCTTATATATCCGCCCTCGCCAAGAACTTTGCCGGCGCCGCGCGCACGCATAACGGCTTCAAAGATGAAGTGATTGGCGGGCTTGAGACTATCGTCGTCGGCGTCTCGTATCTGAGCGACGTGTTCCGTGGCCTGCACGTTGTCTGGAAAGGCCTTGAGGTCGCGTTCGCAATGTTCGCCGAGGGCCTCTATGCCACGATGAACGACACCGTCGGCGACCTGCTGCGGATGGCGGCAAAAGTCCCCGGCGTCGGCGACAAGTTCCAGGCCGCTGCAGATCAAATCGACCTGACCGCTCGCGCCGCGACCGAGCGCACCAACGAGCTAACCACAGAGCTGGATGGACTGGTCTCCCAGCCCATGCCCAGCGACAACGTCAAACAGTTCTTCGCCGAGGTCCGCGCCGAGGCCGAATCCTCTGCCAAAAAAGTCGCCGAATCAAAAGGCCAGATGGCCGGCACTGTTGCTTCCGGCGGCATGCCCGGCGGGGCCGACAACGAAAAGATCGCCGAAAACTTCGAGAAGCTCAAAGAGCAGCAGCGCAGCGAGAACGAGCAACTGCGTCTGCACCTGGAAGAGCAGCGATTCATCGTTGAAGACGCCTTTCAGATTGGCCTGATCAACGAGCAAGAGCGCAAGGCACGAGTCGAGCAGCTTGAGAAAAACCACCAGGACCGCCTGAACGCCATCAAATACGAAGGCATGTCCGCGGCAAACAAGTTCGCTACTGCCTTCCGCGATAACGACGTGCGCAATGCCCTGGCCGCCGGCGCCGAGATGACGGCCGGTGTCGCGCAAAACAACAAAGCCTTGTTTGAACTGAACAAAGCCTTTGCCCTGGCCAATGCGGCTGTTGCGTTGCCGGATGCGGTGATGCAGTCGTTTGAAAAAGGCGGCGGTTATCCCTGGGGCCTTGTCCCGGCCGGGCTGATGCTGGCCAAGGGGCTGGCGCAGATACAGGCGATCCAGAGCACGCAGTTCACCGGCAAAGGCGGCAACGCCGGCGGCGCGCCGTCGCTGTCGGGTGGCGGTGGTGGTGGCTCCACAGTCAACACGACGCCAGCTATCCCGCAGCAAAGCGGCACCAACCAGATTGAAGAGAGCGCACGACAAACTGTCTTCGTCGAATTACCGGACGACGACGATCGGCAGCTTTCAGTGCGTCAGTGGCGCAATATGCATCGCGAACTACAAGAGGCCAACCCCGATGCAAGACTGGTGTATTAACGTATGGCATTAGCACTCACAGGCAGCCTGACGCTGCAGGACGGTATCACGCGGGAGTCGTATCTGCCGCGTATCTGTTATGACAACCACTACCTCGATGGCACGGTGACGGCGAGCAGCGCGCAGACCGACCACCCGATCGACATGGCGGTGGACCCGTTCACCGATACCGCGTGGATTGGCACCGAGGGCGACGGCAGCTGGTGGGCTCGGGTGAGCAAGGCCGGGGCCAAGGCGAACTACCTGGGAATTGTTGCGTGGGACTTATCCGGCATCACCATCCAGCTGCAGTCGTCTGACGACAGCGGCAGCACCTGGGACAATGTTGGTGATCCGGTAATGACGACTGACCGGGTGCTGGCGCTACTGTTCGACCAGGAAGAGCACGACGACTGGCGCGTGCTGTTCACGGGCAGCGCGCCGCCGGAGGTGATCAACCTCTCGCTCGGCCAGGCCATGGTGGCAGAGGGCGGGTTCCGCCCGGGCTTTGAGCCGCCACGCCAGGCCCGGCACAACATGATCAAAAACAACACCACCGATCAAGGTCACCTGGTGGGCCGCTCGGTAAGCAAGCGCGGCATCCAGACCCGCCTGCAGTTCGAGAGCGTGACCGAAAGCTGGGTGCGTGACGAGTGGGAGCCGTTCGTCGACCACTTCGAGACCCGCCCGGCCTACCTGGTCTGGTCCCCAGTTTACTGGCCCGACGAGGTCGCCTATATCTGGGCGGACCGTGACATCGATCGCCCGCGCTACAGCACCACAATGCGCATGGGCGTCAGCCTCAGCATCAAGGGTATTGCGCGGTGAGCTACGAGGACGAACGCGAACGCCCGGGGCGCCAGCCGGTCAGCCTGCTGCGGCTGTACGTGCCGTTCTGCCAGCTGCGCTACGGCACGACCAACGCCGCCGGCACCTGCCCGGCGGTGCTGGGGACGGACAGCGAAACCAAATGCCACAACACGCTGGCCACCTGCCCGGTGCCCGACTCGTTCGACCCGGCAGACGTGATCACCACCTTCTGCACGGCTACGCAGGACATCCCGCCCAGCGAACAGATCCAGCCGACCATCACCAAGATCGACGCCGCGCCGCGGCGCCTGGCGCCGACCAAGGGGCTGGGCGAGGGCGCGCAGGCCCGCATCACGTTAATCAACCGCCCGTGGCACGACGTATGGGAAGACCCGTACCGCGACGAGCGCACCTACAACCCCATCGACCAGGGCACCTACTGGCCCAAGTGGCTGGCGCGTAACCCGTACTATCGCGGCATTCGCGCCCAGCTGCTCACCGGCTACATCGGCGAGGACGGGTTTGACCTGGCGGACTTCGAAAACCGCGAATACATCCTGGACAACATCAAGGGCCCGGA
>CAYOOC010000066.1:0-3385 GCA_964405505.1 uncultured Thiohalophilus sp. | reverse complement strand
CCTGCACCATCACCCAGCGTGGCCTGTACAAGGGGCTGGACGATCACGAGGCCGAAGACTCGGTACAGGTCGTCGCCCAGTTCAGCGCCCAGCAGGTCAACCAGATCGCGGAGACCATCATCACCACTGCCCAGCCGGACCTGGCCAGCTGGATACCCACCAGCGAGTGGCAGGCCGAGGCCGACGCCTACCTGCCGCGCCTGTACGGCGGCGACATCGTCAAGCCCACCGGCGTCAACGAGCTGCTGGCTGAGCTGATGGAATCGGTCCCCGTCATGTTCTGGCCCAACCCCAAGCTGCAGCGCATCGAAATGCGCGCCATCAAAGGCCCGTCGCCGGGCGTGAAAACCCTCACCGACCGCGACCACTACTACAACCTGGAGAAAAAGGACCGACCCAAAGATCGCATCGATGCGGTGCTGATCCACTTCGGCATGCTGGACCCGACCGAAGATCGCGACGACGCCACCAACTACGCGCAGGGCGTGTTCAAGGTGACGGGAACCAACTACAAGACCACGCAAATTCGGGAGGTTTTCAGCCGCTGGATCGCCCGTAATAACAAGCCTGCCGCTGATGAATTGGCCGAGCTGTACAAACGTCGCTACAGAGAAACCCCGGCCTCACTGAAATTTGAACTGGACGCCAAGCACAGCGATGTATGGACCGGCACGGTATTCCTGTCGGACAGCGAAAAAGAGCAGGACGAGACCGGCGCCAACAAACCGCGCAACTACCTGGTCATCGAGGCGCACGAAGCCGAGCCCGGCCACCGTATAGAGTACGAGGCCGAATCCTACGACTGGTGGATTGACGAGACCGACGACAGCGACGAAGCGGTAGTGATCTTTAGCGAGAACACCTACAACGTCAACCTGCGCGAAATCTATGACACGCTTTATGCGAACGTGCGGGATAGCGTGAGGTTTATTATCGAAGAGGGCGTGATACTCGGCGCTACCGATCCAGATCAGTATGCTGTGGTTGCAGGAGACTGGCCATCTGGCACGAACATCACGATCACCGGATATCGGATGCAGGGCGCCGGCGGGCGTGGTGGGCGCGGCGGCAATCTAGATGATGGAAGCGACGGTCTCCCGGGTGAGGACGGCGGGCCGGCTTTCTATACTCGCGTACCGGTTAACCTGGAAGACATCGCAGTATATGGCGGCGGCGGCGGCGGCGGAGGCGGCGGCGCTGCGGCCTGTAATTGGTTGGCGCCTTGCAGTACATCTACCGCTGGCGGCGGACAAGGCGCAGAGCCAGGCCTGCGCGGTGACCCGTATTTCGGTAACAATTGGTCGGTGGACGCGCCGGGAGAAAACGGCACAACAGAAGCCCCGGGCGCTGGAGGAGATCCGCCCCTCGTGGACTGGGATGATGGGGCATTAGGTGGCAAGTCCGGTGACGGCGGCGGTCCGGGGCAACCCGGACAGGACGGCGGCGATTGCCGCCAGCACTGCTTCGGCGGCGGCACTGGGGCTGCTGGCGGTGCCGCAGGCGATGCCATCGACGGCGTAAGCTACGTGACTTTTGTCGGCACCAACGACATCCAGGGTGCGCAGGTGAACTGAGCAAATAGTCACCGAGACACCCGCTTCATAGGCAGGCACGATTCAATCAGTTACGCTACACTCTACGGAACAACAAGGAGGAAGAAGAATGCGATTCATTACACTACTTGCCATGTTGCTGATCGGCTCGCTGGCGCATGCCGGCAACTGGGATCAGCGCTTTTTCGCCAGCTACACCGATCAGGACGAGTGCTGCGCGGACCATTCGGTGGAAGATAAAGACGACGCCGGGCTGGGCTTTCTGGTGGGGTATGCCACCGAAGGGGATACGTTCGTCGCCGGTGATGTGTATTTCCATAACTACGACCCGGGCGCCGACATCCGCGCCGGCATGCGTGGCGACTGGGGCGAGCTGTCCGCCGGTTACGGGCTTTATAACCACGAGATCAACAAGGACAGGACTGTGCAGGGCGTCGTCGTTCGCGATCACGATAAGACATGGGCGGACACCTGGTTCCTGGAATACGCCAACGGCCCGTGGTTCGCCCGCTATACCTACGTGGACGCCGAGAACAAAATGAGTTACTCCACCACGATCAGCGGCACCACCTACAGAGAGACCGAAACCGTCGAGACCAACGACCAATGGCTATGGATAGGCTACCGGCTTGACTATTGACCCGGCCTGCTCAGCGCAACACACCAAACCCGCTCCGGCGGGTTTTTTAATGCCCGCGTGAAGCGTAACGGACGACGACACACGACACAGGTTTGAAGATTAAACAGGATAAATAGAGGGTATACCGTGCAACGCTATTCAGAAATCATTCGCGACGAACTGGGCAACGCCATTGCCGACGCCGAAGTGCGCGTGTTCGTCGGTGACAGCAGCGCGCTGGCCACCGTCTACGACGGCGACGAGAATGTCGTCGGCCAGCCGCTGGCCACTAACAGTAAAGGACTCATCATCAACAGCGCGGTGGGTACGTTGGCCAAGATCGGCTTCAAAACCACCGGCGGCCGCTACCGGCTCAAAATCAAAAAGGGCGCCGACGAATTCGAGCTGCCCGATGTGCTGATCGGCGACGCCCAGGGCTACGACGCCATCGACTTTCTCTCTGCCGCCAGTGACGATATTTTTCCCGACACCACCGACGGTATCGCCGCTACAACTGACGGCGACTACTTTTTTATCACCGCCGAGGCCGGCGACAACCTGCTGGTGCTCTACAAAAACGACGCCGGCACCGCGCTGGAACTGGGCACGCTCCCCCGCGCCAGCGTCATCAGCGGCCTGGTCGACCAGGCCGAACAATACCGCGACCAGGCCGAACAATACCGCGACCAGATCGCCGCCTTCGGCGGCTACTACGCCGACACCACCGCCGGCCTCGCCGGCACCAGCGACACCGAAATATTCAGCGTCGCCAACGACCCGAACAGCGGCGAAATCAGCGTCTACCGCAACGACGCCGGCAGCGCCACCAAACTGCTCACCTACATCCCCGCCGGCCCAACCATCGACGCCTTCCTGACGACACTGGGTTTCACTGCCTTTACCAAGACCCTGATCGACGACGCGGATGCCGATACATATTGGGCGACGCTCATGGCGTCGATTACCAAGCCCACCGCCCGCGCAGCGTTGCAGCTGGATAAAGATCACGGGGTGCTGCGCAAGGCGTCGTACACCCAACCCTGCATCACCAAAACCGCCGCGCAAACGCTGTCCGTGCTGGCCGGTACGTCGGTGCAGTTGGATAGCGGGGCGATTGTCGTATTCGATTCGGATACCGCGATCACCATGCCAACGCTCACAGCGGGCACGGACTATTCGATCTGGGCCAATCCTGACGGCTCGGTTTCTGCGC
>CAYOOC010000065.1:0-18149 GCA_964405505.1 uncultured Thiohalophilus sp. | reverse complement strand
TGAATGTTGAATTTTAAATTTTGAATTGCGGACAGGCATTTAATTCAACATTCAGCATTAAAAATTCAAAATTACTTTGCGTCCTCTGCGCCTTTGCGTTAGTGATCAGGGTATAGATAAAGTGGCTCAATCCGTGCTCATAAGGGTCTTGAGGTACTGGAACAGTTCGCGGGCGGCTTTGGGGGGCTTGTTCTGTTTCTGTTCGTTGCGCGCGCTGCGGATCAGTTGCCGAACGTGCTGGCGGTCGGTGTCGGGCTGTTCTTCGACCAGTTTTTCGAGTGCGGCGTCGCCGTCGCTTAGCAGCCGTTCGCGCCACTTCTCCAGCTGGTGGAAGTGTTTGATGTCTTCCTCGAAGGGATGCATCACGCGGTCATAAGCCTGTTGCAGGGGCTCGGCGTCGCGCTGGCGGATCAGCTTGCCGATAAACTGCATCTGGCGTTTGAGCGCACCGCGTTGCTTGATGCGGCGGGCCTCGTTAATGGCCTGTTGCAATTCATCATCCAGCGGGATCTTGTCCAGATCGGCCCGGGACAGTTTGACCAGCTCACTGCCCAGATCCTGCAGGGCATGGCATTCACGCTTGCGCTGGGATTTGCTGATCCACTCTTCGTCATGGTCGTCGTAACTCATGGGGGTATTTTACCTCTATCCGGCGGTCAGCGAGGCAGAAAATTGCCCGGTGTCACCCCCTTTTTGTACGGGCATTTGTCCCGTCCGCCGGGCCCCCGTAGAATGGGCCCGTTAACCCGAACAGCGAGAAAAGCATGTCCGAAAATCCCGTCACTTCCCGAGCCGCCGATGAACTGCTCGAGCCCGGGCGCTACGAACAGATTGTGGCCGATCTGCTCGGTGAGGCCAAACGGCTGGGGGCCAGTGCCGCCGAGGCGGCGCTGAGTATCGAGTCCGGCCTGTCGGTGACTGTGCGTCTTGGTGAGGTGGAGACGGTCGAGCACAACCGCGACAAGGGGCTGGGCATCACGGTCTATTTCGGTCAGCGCAAGGGCTCGGCCAGTACCTCCGATTTCAGTCCCGCGGCAGTGCGCGAGACGGTGAAGGCCGCCTGTGATATCGCCCGCTATACCGAGGAGGATCCCTGTGCGGGGCTGGCACCGGCTGAACTGATGACCACGGCGATTCCGGATCTGCAGCTTTATCATCCCTGGGCGCTCGAAACCGCCGAAGCCATTGACCGGGCCCTGGCCTGCGAAACCGTTGCCCGCGAGTACGACCAGCGGATTACCAATTCCGAGGGCGCCAGCATCAGCAGCCACAGCGGTTTGCGGGTCTATGGTAACAGTCACGGGTTTGTCGGCGCCTATCCCAGCTCCCGGCATAGCATGAGCTGTACCGTCATTGGTCAGGATGAGTCGGGCATGCAGCGGGATTACTGGTACACCCTGGCGCGGGATCCGCAGCAGCTCGACAGCGCCGAGTCGGTCGGGGTGCGGGCGGCCGAACGCACCGTGGCCCGGCTGGGGGCGCGCAAGCTCGATACCCGCCAGGTGCCGGTGATGTTCGAAGCCGATGTGGCCCGCGGCCTGCTCGGCCATCTGGTGCGCGCCATCAGTGGCAGCGCCCTGTATCGCAATGCCAGTTTCCTGGTGGACGCCAAAGGCCGGCAACTGTTCCCCGAGCGGGTACATATTGATGAACGCCCCCATTTGCCCGGCGCGCTGGGCAGTGCGCCGTTCGATAACGAGGGCGTGGCCACCGCGCCCCGAACCCTGATCGAGGCAGGTGTTCTGCAGGGCTATGTGCTGGACAGTTACAGCGGCTGTCGGCTCGGCCTGCCGACCACCGGCAACGCCGGCGGGGTGCATAACCTGTATATCAACCATGACGAGCTGAGCCGTAACGAGTTACTGAAAAATATGGATCGCGGTCTGTTGGTCACCGACGTGATGGGGCAGGGCGTCAATACCGTCACCGGCGACTACTCCCGCGGCGCTGCCGGCTTCTGGGTGGAAAACGGCGAAATTCAGTACCCGGTGGATGAAGTGACCCTGGGCGGGCGCCTGCAGGACATGTACCAGGGGTTACAGGCCGTCGGCAACGACATCGACGCCCGCGGCAACATCATCACCGGCTCCTGGCTCATCGACAATATGACTGTCGCCGGAGACTAACGTGCATCTAGCCAGGTGAGTGGAAGAAACGCTAAGGACGCAGAGAACACAAAGTAATGTTGAATTTTTAATGCTGAATTTTGAATTAAATGCCTGTCCGTAATTCAAAATTTAAAATTCAACATTCAAAATTATACCCCGCGTCTTTGCGTCCTTTGCGTTATTGCCAGTGGATTTGAAAAGAGGCGTCAGATCAGGAACAGCGTTGCCAGGCCGAGGAAGGCGAAGAAGCCGACGACGTCGGTGACGGTGGTGAGGATGACCGAGCCGGAGAGAGCCGGGTCGATGCCCAGGCGTTTGAGGATCAGCGGGATCACCGCGCCGGAGATGGCGGCGACGATCAGGTTGAGCACGATCGCGCTGGCAATGATCAGACTCAGTGAGAAGCTGTCGAACCACAGGCCGGCCACGCCGGCGATAACGATGGCCCAGATTACCCCGTTCCAGATCCCGACGCCCAGCTCCTTGCGAAAGATGGTTCGCGCGTTATTGGGATTGATCTTGCCCAGCGCCATACCGCGGATGACCAGGGTCAGGGTCTGGCTGCCGGCAATGCCGCCCATGCTGGCGACCACCGGCATCAGCACCGCCAGGGCCACCAGTTTTTCGATGGTCCCCTCGAACAGGCCGATGACCCAGGCGGCGAGCAGGGCGGTGAGCAGGTTGATGGCGAGCCACACGCTGCGCCGCCGGGTACTGGTGATCACCGGCGCGAACATGTCTTCTTCCTCGTTCAGACCGGCCATGCTCATCAGGGAGTGATCGGCTTCCTCGCGGATAACATCGACCACGTCGTCGATGGTGATACGGCCGAGCAACTGGCCCTCCTCGGCGATGACCGGGGCGGTAATCAGGTCGCGGCGTTCGAACAGGTTGGCGACCTCGCGGGCCGGCGTGTCGACCGGGATGCCGATGACGTCGTGTTCCATCACTTCCGAGACGCGCATCTCCGGGTCGTTGGTCAGAAGCTCGGTCAGCGGCAGCAGGCCCTGAAAGCGGCCGTCACGATCCACGACAAACAGACTGTCGGTCGATTCCGGGATGCTGCCACGGCGACGCAGGTAACGCAGGACCACATCCAGGCTGGTGTCGGCCCGGACGGTGACCATGTCCAGGTCCATCAGACCGCCGGCGGAGTCCTCCGAGTAGGAGAGGACGGAATGCAGGCGCTCACGCTCCTGCTGTTCCATCGACAGCAGGATTTCCTGGACGATATCGCGCGGCATTTCCGGCAGCAGGTCGGCGAGATCGTCGGTATCCAGTGATTCGGTGGCCGCGACCAGCTGTTCGGCATCCATCTTGTCGATGATCGCACTACGCACATCATCGGCCAGATGGACCAGGATTTCGCCTTCAGAATCCGCCGGGACGTGTTCCCAGACGATCTGGCGATCATTGGCGGGCAGGGATTCGAGCAAATGCGCGATTTCCTGGGGATGCATTTCCTCCAGGAAATCTTCTATCTGCTCGTGATCTTCCTCTTCCGAGTGAAGAATATCGAGCAGTGACTGCAGAACGTCACGATATTCTTCTTTTGCTTCAACCTCGGCCATTGAACCGTTCCCGTATCCACCCGTTTTTAAAGTGTAACAAGGTCGATTGCAGAATGGGAACTGCCGGGCTGATATTTATTGACGGGATGTGATGGGATGGTTACTCGGGCTCGTCGAAACGATTGTTAATCAGTTCCTCAAGGGCGCGGCAGGCCTGTTCCTCGTCCGGGCCGTCGATTTCAAGAATAACGTGGGAACCTTTGGCCGCGGCCAGCATCATCACGCCCATGATACTTTTGCCATTAACCCGGGTATCATTATGCCGCAGGTGGATATCGGCTTTGAATCGGGAGGCCAGGGTTACGAACTTGGCGGCGGCCCTGGCGTGCAGGCCGAGCTTGTTAATGATTTCGATTGAGTGCTCGTTCAAATCTCGTCTCCGGCGGATTGAATGACAATAATCCCGTCATGTGCGCCGGAAACCGCTTTTTCGACCATTTCAGGCAGGCTCAGCCGGGGATAGTTCAGCACCCGGATCAGCATGGGAAGATTAAGACCACTGATGACCGCAATATTGCCGGTATGTAGCTGCCGGGCAATATTACTGGGTGTGGCACCAAACAGATCAGTCAGGATCAGAACACCCTGGCCTTCATCCAGCTGATCGATCTGGGTGTGTGCCTTGTCGAGCGTTTCTTCCAGACCGGCATTCATACTGATACCCATGCGTTTGATGGTCAGGGGCATCTCGCCGATGATCTTGCCGGCCGTGTCCAGCATGGCCTGGCCGATCTTGTCATGGGTGATCAATAAAACGGCAACGCTCATGTCAGCTCCCGGTGACGAACCAGAATGCCGTCACGCTGCGGACGAAAATAATCAGCCAGTCGTTCCACCATATAGACGGAACGATGGTGGCCACCGGTACAGCCGATGGCGACCGTCATATAATTGCGATTGTCGGCCTCGAAACAGCCGATCCATTTTTCAATAAACTGGCGAATATCGTTGTACATATCGTGTACTGCGTTATGCCGTTCCAGATAATCGGCCACGGCCTGATCCTGTCCGGTCAGGTGGCGTAATTCCGTCACCCAGTGCGGATTGGGAATGCAACGAATATCAAAGACAAAGTCCGCATCCACCGGTACGCCGTGTTTGAAACCGAAAGACTGGAACTGGATTGACAGCTGGGTCCTGGCAGTGTTGTCCACCCGGTTGCGAATAATGTCCCGCAATTGATGAATGTTAGTCATACTGGTGTCGATACGCAAATCGGCACGCGAGGAAACCGGTTCCAGTAACTGGTGTTCCTGCAGGATGGCCTCGTTCAGGGGCACTTCATCATTGCTGAGCGGGTGCTTGCGGCGGGTTTCGCTGAAGCGCTTGAGCAGGGTGACCTCGTCCGCCTCCAGGAAAAAAATCTCACACTGGATGCCGGCATCGTCCAGCGCCTGTAATGCATCGGGGAAACTGACCAGCTCACCGGACAGGTTGCGCGCATCGATGCCGACGGCAAACCACTGTTCATGATGCTGATTGGCGCGCACGATTTCATCGGCCAGCGAGGGGAGCATCCCGATCGGCAGGTTGTCGATACAGTAGTAGTTCAGGTCTTCCAGCACGTGCAGGGCGACACTCTTGCCCGAGCCGGAAAGTCCGCTGATGATGAGCAGCTTCATTATGAAGATCGGGTTTGTTTGATGAGGTTCTGCTGACGCTCGATGAAATCCTGTGCGGCATTATAGCCGTTCAGATAGAGTACATGATTTCTTACGGCCGCCTCAATAATCACGGCCAGGTCGCGGCCGGGCGCGACCGGCAGGCACACTTCGGGAATATCCACATCCAGTATACGCCGGGTACGGCCGGTGTGATCCAGCCGTTCGATCGGCGTATCGTCGGGGTTTGGTTCGGTATCCAGCTGGACGATCAAACGCAGACGCTTGTGATCGAGGATCACATTGTTGCCGTACATGGCCCGGATGTTCAAAACGCCCAGCCCGCGCACCTCGATAAAATCGGTCAGCAGGCTGGGACAGGTGCCGGTGATGGCATCCGGCGCGGTGCGTCGGAATTCCGGCGCATCGTCGGCCACCAGTCGATGGCCGCGACTGAGCAGTTCCAGCGCCAGCTCGCTTTTGCCGACGCCACTGGGCCCGGTCAGCAGTACACCGATGCCGAAAACTTCCATGAATACGCCGTGAAAGACCGTTTTTTCGGTCAGCAGATTACTCAGATAATACTGCAGATGATCGACAATCTTGTGACTGCTTTCAGTGGAAGTCAGCAGAGGAGTCCCGGTGCGTTTGGCAAATTCGAGTAGCGCCGTCGTCGGCGTGTTACCGGCCGCGACAATGACCATCAGGGGCCCGGATTCGGCCAGGCATTGCAGCGTGTCTTGCAACGAGTTTTTGCCCAGTCCGTCAAGATAGTCGAGTTCGGTGCTGGCCAGCACCTGGATATAATTGGGGCGAACCAGGTTCAGATGGCCGATGAGGCTGTTATCCGAGAGGCGGGTATCCACCTCGCTCAATTGTCGATTGCCTTCCTGACCGGCCACCCATTCCAGACCAAGTTGCTTTTGATGTGCCTGGTAAATGTCATTGGTGGTAACCGGCTCGGTCATAAACTCAGTTCCGGGAGTGTTCGCTCAACAGCTGGTGAATCGATTCGCTATCGGGGCATTGGCGCGCGTGTTGCCTGAATTCATCGTCATTAAACATCCCGGCCAGCATGGCCAGCAGTTTGAGGTGCTCCTCGCTCGACTCTTCGGGCACGATCAGGGCAAACAGTAAATCCACCGGCTGTTTGTCGATCGCGTCAAAGTCGATAGGTTGTTTGAGCTGCACAAAGGCGGCACTGGCATGATCGCAGTTTTTCAGGCGGCCATGGGGAATCGCGACACCGTATCCGATGCCGGTCCCCCCGAGGCGTTCCCTGGATATCAGGCTTTCAAAGATCTCCGTCGAACTGGCCTCTTGCTGGTCAGTGGCCAGCAGTTCGCTGAGCAATTCCAGGACACGCTTTTTGCTTGAGGCTTGCGAGCCGCAAACAACGCGCTCCGGGCTTAGAAAATCCGATAGTTGCATGGTCAGGCCTGTCTGGTTTATTCGATGGGCTGCTTTTTCAGGCCACCTTCGGCACGATGATGGTCGGTCAGTTTTTCCTTGTGCTTCTTGATTTGACGATCCAGTTTGTCTGTCATCGCATCAATGGCCGCGTACATATCGTCGTTTTCGGCATTGGCGAACAGTTCGCCACCGCTGATGTGGACGGTGGCTTCGGCTTTCTGACGGTTTTTTTCCACACTCAGAATCACATGAACGTTGGTGACATTATCAAAGTGTCGTTCCACCCGTTCCAGTTTACTGATGACATAGTCGTGCATGGATTCGGTGATGTCGACGTGGTGACCTGTGATGTTGACTTGCATGGTTATCTCCCGGGTTAAGCCAGACGTTTGCGTTCATTGGATGGAGGTATCGCCAGTGCTTCACGGTACTTGGCGACGGTGCGCCGGGCAACATTAATTCCCTGGTCTGACAGGATGGTGGCGATTTTACTGTCGCTCAGGGGTTTGCTCGGTGTTTCAGCGGCAATCAGCTTCTTGATCAGGGCTCGAATGGCCGTCGCCGATGCCTCCCCGCCACTGGAAGTAGAGACGTGGCTGGAGAAAAAGTATTTCAATTCATAGATGCCGCGTGGTGTGTGCATGTATTTTTTGGTAGTGACCCGCGAGATGGTCGATTCGTGCATTTCGACCTCCTCGGCAATATCATGCAGCACCAGTGCTTTCATGGCTTCCTCGCCATGTTCCAGAAAATCTTTTTGACGCTCGACGATGCTGGTGGCGACCTTGAGCAGGGTTTCGTTACGACTGGTCAGGCTCTTGAGAAACCAGCGCGCTTCCTGCAGGTGGTTTTTCAGGGTGCTGCTGTCCTCGTCACTTTTAACCTGTTTGATCAGGCTGGCGTAATGCGGGTTGATGCGCAGTTTGGGTGCGGCATCGGGGTTCAGTTCCACCCGCCATTGTCCTTTCACCTTGTTGACGATGACATCGGGGACAATGTATTCCGGCTGGTCGGTGGCAATCTGGCCACCGGGACGGGGATTCAGCGAAGTGATCAGCTGGATCACTTCCCGCAATTCGCTGTCGTTCAGCTTCAGCTTGCGCTGCAGCTGGGCGTAATCACGCTGCGCGAGCAGATCAAAATGGTGTTCGACCAGTTCCAGGGCTTTTGGCAGGTACGCGTGTTCCAGCGGGAACTGCTTGAGTTGCAGCATCAGGTTTTCACGCAGATCCCGCGCGGCCACGCCGGGCGGGTCGAAATACTGGATGCGATGTAAAACGGCCTCGACCTCATCGAGTTCGATCTCCTCGTCGCCCAGCGCCTGCTGGACCTCCTCGATGCTGCAGCCCAGATAGCCGTCGTCATCGATCGAGTCGATAATCACCTCGGCAATGGCCCGATCGGTGTCGCTGAAATGGCTCAGTTCCATTTGCCAGCGCAGGTAATCCTGCAGACTTTCACTGGTGGTGCCGGAGATTTCATAGTCCTGGCTGCTCTCGCCCGAACTCCCCGTCAGAGGCGCGGCGATGTTGTCGTAAATGTCGTCCCAGCTGCTGTCGACTGGCAGATCATCGGGAATTTCGCTGTTCGTATCGCCGGAAGTGGCCGGCTCGCTGTCCTCCTGCCCGGTGGCCGACTCCGGCGTTTCCGCGCCCGGCGGCGCCTCGGCGACGGTATAGTTATCGGCCGGTTCGGCGTTCTCTGCACTGTTCTCCCCCTCTTCATCGACTTCGAGCATCAGGTTGGAATCCAGCGCGTCCTGGATTTCAGTTTGCAGCTCAAGCGTCGACAGTTGCAGCAACCGGATGGCTTGCTGCAACTGTGGGGTCATAGTCAGGTGCTGACCGAGTCGAAGTTGTAGGGTTTGCTTCATATTATGGTTGGAATTGGCCAGTGAACCAGCATGCTGGCTGGTTTTTATTTTAGCGTATTTCGTGCGTAACTGCCGAGGCCTTTAGGGCGGATTTCTGCTCTTGCGACAGGCATAGAGTATCCGACGCACTAGAGGCGAAAGTTTTCCCCAAGATACACCTTGCGCACCTGTTTGTTCTGTAGCAATTGGGCCGGTTCGCCCTGGGCGATGACCTCACCGGCATTGATGATATAGGCCCGCTCGCAGATCCCCAGGGTTTCCCGAACATTATGGTCGGTTATCAGCACGCCGATACCGCGGTCCTTCAGATGCCGGATGATACTCTGGATATCCAGTACCGAGATCGGGTCCACACCGGCAAACGGCTCATCGAGCAGGATAAAGCGCGGCTCGGTGGCCAGCGCGCGGGCAATTTCCACCCGTCGGCGCTCTCCGCCGGAGAGGCTGATCCCCTTGCTCTGGCGGATATGGCTGATGTGCAGCTCCTCGAGCAGCTCTTCGAGCTTCTGCTGTTGCTGATAGGGCGCCAGCTCCTTGCGGGTCTGCAGAATGGCCAGGATGTTGTCCGCCACGCTCAGCTTGCGGAATACGGAGGCTTCCTGCGGCAGATAGCCGATACCGCGCCGTGCCCGCAGATGCATGGGCAGGGGGGTCAGATCCTCGTCGTCCAGGCGGATTTGCCCCTGATCGGCCTGGATCAGTCCCACCACCATATAAAAGGAGGTGGTCTTGCCGGCCCCGTTGGGGCCCAGCAGGCCGACGATCTCGCCGCTGTCCACGCTCAGGGAGACATCCTTGACCACCTCGCGACCCTTGTAGGACTTGCCCAGCTGGCTGGCGATAAGCTGGCTCATTGGGGGCTGTCCCCGGCTTTGTCGGCCGGCTCGATAATCGCCTTCACCCGACCGTCATCATCGGCCGCGTCCGGAGACGGCGCGCTTTTCCCCTCGCTGTTGGCGGCGACGATGCTGTTGCGGGTGTCGTAATGAATGCGTGCGCCGCTGAAGCGATTGGCGCCCTGTTTGACCCGGGCGTCGTCGATCAGCAGCAGTTCACCGCTTTGGATGTCGTACTCCATGCGCCGGGCTTCGGAATAGACCATCTCGCGATCATCCGGTTTTTGCTGCAGTTTGGCGGGCTCACCGATGACGATGATCTGCCGCACCTCGCCGTCCTCCAGGTGGACGGTCAGCTCGTCGGAACGGATTTCCAGCGAACCCTGCTTGAGAAACACATCGCCGGTGTAATGACTGACCCCGCGACGTTCGTCGGCGCGCATGCGATCGGCGCTGATATTCACCGGCTGCTCGCGATCGCTGCTCAGCGCCCAGCCCCAGGCGGGGGCCAGGCCCAGCAGGGCCAGTAGCAGCAGCGGTTTAGCGCGGGGTAATAACATAGTTCCCTCGGGTCTGGGATAACAGTTCAAGCAGGCCCTGGCCCACATCCAGGCGCATACCGATCGCCCGGGTTTCGCTGCGATCGCTGGTTATTGTAACAGCCGCGTCGGTCTCGGCGTATTCCCGCTGTGGATAAACCGTCAGCGCCTCGGTTTGCAGGCGCAGTGCCTCGTTGTGTTCGGTGGCGGGCCGGTGCAGTTCCACTTCGCCACTGAGCTCGATCCGTTCCCCCCGCTCATACACGATGCCCTGGTTGGCGCGGGCCGTCCAGGGCGGTAGCGCCTCGCGAAACAGCTCCAGCTTCAGCTGCTGGATGACCACCGTATCGTCGTCGGGAAAATGTTCCAGATAATCGCCGACCAGGCGATGCTGCGGCTTGCCGTTCTCCCCCATGCTGGTGGCCCGGAAGTTTTGCAGAAAATAATCGGGATCGTGGCGCACTTCGCGAGGAATGATACGGGGCTGGGTATCCAGGCCGGTCAGCAGCCAGTTGCTGAAAGCGCCGATCAGAATGACCAGCAAGATGACGCTGACGATCTGCAGCTTATTCATGCAGGTATTTGCTCAGCTGTTCATCCAGCGTTTTTTGCGCTTCCATGATCAGTTCACACACATCGCGTGCCGCACCCCGGCCACCACCGTGCGGCGTCTGCCAGTGGGCATGCTGTTTGGCCAGCGGGTGGGCATCCTGCACCGCGATGGCCAGCCCGGCGCGACGCATGACCGGCAGATCCACCACGTCATCCCCCACGTAAGCGGCCTGTTCCGGTTGCAGTTCCAGTTTGGCGACCAGCTCCTCGAAGGCGGGGACTTTTTCCTGCCGGTTCTGATAAACGTGTTCGATACCGAGGTTTTCCATGCGATGCAGGACGACCTGGGAATTGCGGGCGGTAATCACGCCGATTTGCACACCGCTTTGTCGCAGCAGTTTGATACCGAAGCCATCCCGCGAATGAAAGGCCTTGTATTCCTGCCCGTCGTCACCGACAAACAGGGTGCCGTCCGTCAGTACGCCGTCGACATCGAAGACCACCAGCTTGATCTGGGCGGCACGGGCAAGAATATCTTTCATAACTGCAGTTCCAGAGTCGGTCGGGTTTGGGGCAGCCAGACAATCAGGCCGGGTCGGCGGGGGGATAACCCAGTTCGACCAGTTTGTCGCGAATCGCCTGTTCCGGGAGATTCTCGCCTTCGATGTGCACCTGACCGGTGTCGATGGTGACTGCCACCTGCTCGATCCCGGGCAGGGCCTTGAGGCCGTTTTCGATGGCGGTCACGCAGCCCCCGCATTTGATGTTCTGTGCCGTCATTTGCAATGTCTCACTCATCGCGTTCGCCCCTGTATGTCAAACTTGCCGGATATTGAAATAGAGTAGTGTCAGATAAGCCATATAGGCCAGCAATAACAACCCGCCTTCAAAGCGGTTGATTTTGCCGTCGCCCCGAAAACCGTAGGCCATCACAAACAGGGCGATACTCAGGCCGATCATCATTGGGAAATCCCGGGTCAGAACCTCGGGCTCCAGCACCACCGGCCCCAGCAGGCCCGGGATACCCAGCACGACCAGCAGATTGAACATATTGGACCCGATCACATTGCCGATGGCAATGTCCGGCTCCTTGCGCAGCGCCCCCATCACCGAGGCGGCCAGCTCCGGCAAACTGGTGCCAATGGCGACAATCGTCAGGCCGATGATCAGATCGCTGACCCCGAAAAAGTGGGCAATATTCACCGCGCCCCAGACCAGGGCCCGCGAACTGGCCAGCAACAGCACCAGACCGATTACCAGCCACAGCAGCGCCCGGGGCGTGGTCATGGTCGGGATTTCACTGGCGTATTCGGCCTCCAGCGGATCGTGGTCCTTGCGTTTGCCCAGCAGCACCATCCACCACAGCATCAACACCATGCCGACTAGCAGGATCAGCCCGTCCAGCGGTGCCAGCTCACCATCGGCCACCAGCATCAGGCTGACCAGCATGATCAAAAACATCACCGGGTATTCCCGGCGCAGGGTTTCGGAACGCACCACCAGTGGCACTACCAGGGCGGTGATCCCCAGCACCAGCGCGATGTTGGTAATGTTCGAGCCCAGCGCATTGCCCACCGCCAGGCCGCTGTTGCCTTCCAGGGTAGCGATGGCGGAGATCAACATTTCCGGCGCCGAGGTCCCCAGGCCGACGATGGTCAGGCCGATCACCAGCGGCGAGACCCCCAGATTGCGGGCCGTGGCTCCGGCGCCCTGCACGAACCAGTCGGCCCCCTTGATCACAATGGCAAAGCCAAGGATCACGGCAGTCACGGAAAACAGCATGTCAGTCGGCATAAACAGGGTCTGAGGTTATGGGCCAGATCATTCGGCGCGTATGATACCAGCTTGTCACCGGCGTGCGAGGGCGTTGTGTAATGTTGAATTTTGAATGCTGAATGCTGAATGAACTGCCTGTTAGTAATTCAAAATTTAAGATTCAACATTCAAAATTGTATTTCCGCGCCTCGGCGTTGAATCGGTTTTCTATTGCAGCTCGCGCTCGAGTTCCATTTCCAGTTCACGTTCCAGCGCCCGATCTTCGTCGCTGCGCTCGAGCTGTGGCCGGTCGGGGCGCGGCGGGTTACCATCGTAAACCAGGCTGCGGCGGCGTTGCAGATAGGCGTCGCGCATGAAGGTGTAGGGATCGGCGCCGGACTCTTCCAGCAGGCGGCTGGCACTGAGCAGGCCGGCACGGGTATCGATGGCGCGCAACACCACCGCGCTCCAGTAGGCTTCGTCGTCCTCGATCGCCTGTAACGGCTCGTATTCCCAGTCGGCGACCAGCCCGCCGGTATCCCGCAGGGTGCTGGGGCCGAGGATGGGCAGCACGATGTACGCGCCTTCGCCGACGCCCCAGTGACCGAGGGTCTGGCCGAAATCTTCATTATGTTTGGGCAGGCCCATGGGGGTGGCGACATCGATCAGGCCAAATACCCCGACAGTGGAGTTCCAGACCACGCGCGAAAAATCCGACGCGGCCGCCTTGAATTTGAACTGCAGCAGGTTGTTCACCATGACCCAGACATCATCCAGGTTGCTGAAGAAGTTGGACACGCCGGTTTGTGCCGGCTGGGGCAGTGTATCCTTGTAAGCCTGTGCGACCGGTCGCAAGACCGCCCGGTCCACCGTATCGTTGAATTTGTACATCGCCCGGTTATAGGGCTCGAGCGGATCGCTTTGTCCCTCCTGGTCGGGGCCATGGGTACTGGCGCAACCCGAGAGCAGTGCGGTTGCGACAAGCAGTACAAGAGACAGCAGGGAACGGGATCGGTTGTAATTGTTTATCATAAATTGCAAGCGGCGCTTCGACACAAAGGAAGTTCACCCTGGTCTGTAAACCGCTGTGTCCTCGGAGGTTTATGCGGGTTTTTATTTGGCCTCGGTACGCGTGGCACCGCAGCGGCGGCAGCGATAGCGGGTGACCATTTTACCCTGTTTGACGTCAAACGGGTTGCCCTTGACCACGTCCCATTTATGAAAACCGCTTTTGCACAGGGTCTTGCCGCGATGTTTGTCGCTGGCTTTGGGTTTTTTAAAGGGAATTACATCCGCCATGGCCGGTTTCCGTCATGTATATTGTTTCAATTATGACTGTGAATGGGTATGTTTGTCAGCTTTGTTATCTGAACAGCGCGGGGAGCCGGGATGACGGAACAGACACATCGCCTGTTGATCGGCAGTTGCGGCTGGCAGCACGAGGGCTGGCAGGATAGCTACTATCCGGCCGATCTGCCGCCGGAGTGGCGTCTGGGGTATTACAGTAACGAGTTTCCCCTGGCGGTGATCACCGAACGCGAACAGGCGTTGGAGACGGATCTGCCCGCCGAAATGGCCGATTGCCGCGAGGACCTGTGGGTGCTGGTTAATGTCCCGAACGATGCCGGGCTGGAATCGGCAGTGAGTTTGCTGCAACAACTGCCCCGTCCGGGCGGAGTCTTGTTGCAGCTGGATCCGGCGGCGCACAGCGATCCCGAAGCGTGGCTGGCGCAGATCGTGCCCCGACTGAACGGTTATCCGCTTTGCGTCGATCCTTCCCGCTTGCTGGACGAGGCGTGGCGCGATGCCTTGCGGGCACGGAGCATTGGCTGGAGCTGGAATCCACACAGTGATGCCGACGGACTGGCACTCGGCGCTCTGGCCGTGATCCGGGTGGGTGGTGAATGTTCCGCGCGACAGTTGCGCGAGTATCTTGAAGCCGCTCTGGCGGTCAGCCATCCGGCGCGGGATGTGGCGCTGGTACTCGACGGACAACCGCCTGACACGGAAACCCTGCGTCAGGCCAAACAGATCGAGGAATTGCTGTGATCCCGCTGTGAATGAACCGCGCCGGTAACCCGCCTGGCATTGTCATTAGTCGGGCCGTGGGTCACAATGCCGGCACCGCCAATCCCGGTATTGCCAACCCGGTACGCTCAATCTAAGGAACCGCGCACGCATGGCTGTAGCTGAAAACCTGGTCGAGATCCGTAACCTTACCTTTCGTCGAGGCCATAATGTCATTTTCGATGATATCGATATCGATATCCGGCGCGGCAGCATCACCGCGATCATGGGGCCCAGCGGGACGGGCAAGACCACTCTGTTACGTCTGATAGGTCGGCAGCTGCTACCCGACGCCGGCACCATCCTGGTCGACGGGGAGAACGTGAATCGCCTCGGGCGCGGCGCCCTGTTCGAATTGCGCAAGCGCATGGGCATGCTGTTTCAAAACGGCGCGCTGCTGACCGACATGAATGTGTACGATAATGTCGCCTTCCCGCTGCGCGAACATACCCGGTTGCCCGAACGCCTGATTCGCACCCTGGTCCTGATGAAGCTCGAAGCCGTCGGCCTGCGCGGTGCGCGGGCTCTGATGCCGGCCGAGCTGTCCGGCGGCATGGCGCGGCGGGTGGCCCTGGCCCGGGCGATCGCCCTGGACCCGATGATGATCATGTACGACGAGCCGTTTACCGGCCAGGACCCGATCTCCATGGGCGTGCTGGTGCGGCTGATCAAGGATCTCAATGACGCGCTGGGGCTGACCAGCGTGATCGTTTCGCACGATATCGCCGAAACGGCCGAGATTGCCGATGACATTTATCTGCTCTCCGGCGGCAAGGTGGTGGCGCGCGGTTCGCGCGAGGATCTGCGCAACTCTGATTCCGAGTGGGCCCAGCAATTTATGCAGGGACTGCCCGATGGGCCGGTGCCGTTTCATTATCCGGCCGGCAGTTATGCCGAGGATCTGGTCAATAACAACGGGGCGCGCGACTGATGCTCTCGATGCTGCAACAACTGGGACACAACGCGCTGGGCTTTTTCCAGCGGCTGGGGCGCGGGCATCTGCTGTTGCTGCGCATTCTCGAAGGCCTGCCGACGTTGGTGCCCAAATTTACCCTTGTGATTCAGCAGATCTATTCGGTCGGTGTGCTGTCGTTGCTGATCATTCTGGTTTCCGGCGCCTTTGTCGGCATGGTGCTGGGCCTGCAGGGCTACAACACGCTGGTCGATTTCGGGGCCGAGGAGTCACTGGGTGTGATCGTGTCGTTGAGTCTGGTGCGCGAGCTGGGGCCGGTGGTCACCGCCCTGTTGTTTGCCGGGCGCGCCGGCTCGGCACTGACCGCCGAAATCGGTCTGATGAAAACCACTGAGCAACTTTCCGCCATGGAAATGATGGCGGTCGATCCCATTCGCCGGGTGCTGGCACCGCGTTTTCTGGCCGGCTTTTTATCCATGCCGTTGCTGGCGGCAATCTTCAGCGCGGTTGGCGTGCTGGGCGGTTATTTTGTCGGTGTGGGACTGCTGGGTGTGGACCAGGGGGCCTACTGGTCGCAGATGCAGGCCAACGTTGATGTCTATGATGATATTTATAATGGTGTCATCAAAAGCCTGGTCTTTGGCGTGGTGGTCACCTGGATTGCGGTGTTCGAAGGCTACGACGCCACCCCGACATCCGAAGGAATCAGCCGTGCCACCACCCGTACCGTCGTGCATGCCTCGCTCGCGGTGCTGGGGCTGGACTTTGTACTCACAGCGCTCATGTTTGGAGAATAACGATGAACAATTCACGTCTGGTCGAAATCTGGGTCGGAATTTTTGTTGCCGCGGGACTGGCGGCGCTGTTCATGCTGGCCATGCAGGTCAGCAATCTCAGTACCTACAGTAACGACGAAGGCTACGAGATCAGTGCCCGTTTCGAGGATATCAGCGGCCTCAAGGTGCGCTCGCCGGTGACCATGGCCGGGGTGACCATCGGCCGGGTCAAGGCGATCGCGTTCGATCAACAAACCTTCCAGGCGGTCGTCACCCTGCGGATCGATGAGCAGTATAGTGAGACCCTGCCCAAAGACACCTCGGCCAGCATCTACACCGCCGGGCTGCTGGGGGAAAAATATGTCGGGCTGGAGCCGGGCGGGGCCATGAAAGTGCTGGCCCAGGGCGACGAGATCAAGCTGACCCAGGATTCGCTGGTGCTGGAAAAACTGATCGGCCAGTTTATTTCCCGCTTCATGGATGACAGTGGAGACCAATAGGTGAATGTCGGCAACCGGGGTCAGTGGCAGTGGCTGTCAGGCCTGGTGCTGCTGGCCGTTTGCCTGGGCGGGGTTCCGCCGGCCGCCGCCCAGGAGACGGCCCGGGATCAGGTCCACTCCCCGGCGGATCCGCAGCAACTGGTCATCGACACCACCGATCGCATGCTGGCGGCGCTCGAAGCACACGGCCCGCAGCTCGAACAGCAGCCGGCACTGATTTATGAGCTGGTCGGCGAGATCGTCCTGCCCCATTTCGATTTTGTCCGTATGTCGGCCTGGGTGCTGGGCAAGTACTGGCCGCGCGCCAGCCTGGAACAGAAGCGGCGTTTCGTCCCCGCGTTTCGGCAACGGCTGGTGCGGACCTACGCCGTTGCCCTGCTGGAGTACCGGGGGCAGCGCATTGAGTATCTGCCCTTGCGTGAGGATCCGGCCAGCGGCGAGGTGACAGTACGCAGCCGGGTCGTCCAGCCGGGCAAACCGCCCATCGCCCTGAACTACTACCTGTGGCAGCATGATGATCGCTGGCGGGTGTATGACATCAGCGTCGATGGCATCAGCCTGGTGGCCAACTACCGCACCAGCTTTGCCAGCGAGATCAAGACGCACGGACTGGAGGCGCTGATTTCGCGCCTCGAGCAACCAACCGCACAGGAGAACCCCGCCAATGAGTGACACCGCCATCACCCCCCAGGATGACAACAGCTACCTCATCAGCGGTGAGCTCAACATGCAGACCGTGCCGGGCCTGTTGCAACAGGTCGAGCCGATCCTGGGCCGTAGCCAGGGCGACGTCTGTTTCGACCTGCAGGCCGTGACCCGCAGCGACAGCGCCGGCCTGGCCCTGCTGGTGGAATGGATGCAGTTTGCCCGCCAGCAGGATCGCAAACTGAGCTTCCGCAACCTGCCGGATCAGCTGCGCGATATCGCCCGGATCAGTGGGCTGGAAGATCTCCTGCCGCTCTCATAAATAAAGGGCCGAGGGACGAGTTACGAGGGACGAGGAAAACAATCCCGTTACCCCGTCATTCCGGGCAAGCCGGAGGCGCGACCCGGAATCCAGTCGCGTAGGTCACGTTGGCGATAGCCTACGTGACACTCCCTGACCCTGGCACGTTCACCAGGTAGCGCTGTGCGCAACCTGGTCTACGACTAGATCCTAGCCCCTATTCTTGGGGCAAGCCTGTGGTTTTCCTGCCAAATTTCCAATCCGGTCCGGTTTTGCCCTGTGCGGCCAGCGGCTGAGCGGATACAATAGCGGGCTCATACACAGCCCGATGCGAGTTGGAACCATGAGCCCCGACGAGGTTAAACAATTGATTGAAGCCGGTATTCCCGGCTGCGAAGCCACCGTCAACGGCGACGGCAGCCACTTCGACGCGATCGTGGTCAGCCCCGATTTCGAAGGCCTGAGCCCGGTGAAAAAACAGCAAATGGTCTACGGCACGGTGACCGACAAGATCACCTCCGGCGAACTGCATGCCCTGACCATCAAGGCCTATACCCCCGACGAGTGGGAGAAGGCGCGCGAACTGCAGATCTCATCCTGAGTGCTGCAGCCTGCCGCGACAGCGGTGCTTTTTAGGACAAGACGACCCGATGGACAAGCTTCTAATCACCGGCGGTGCCAACCTGCAGGGTGAGATTC
>CAYOOC010000064.1:0-18315 GCA_964405505.1 uncultured Thiohalophilus sp. | reverse complement strand
AGGGACGTGCCGTCGGGCGAGCCCGACTGGAGCGAGAAGCGCAGGGAACCGGTTCGGCCATTGGAAATGGCTGGAGCGGCGGCGTCTTTCGGGGAGCTTCTTTGGGTACTTTCTTGTCGGTACAAGAAAGTACCTCGCCGCGCGGGCGCGAGAGCCCGCCTTCAAGATCAAGGGCGCCCGGAGGGCGAACATTTAGATAGCAAGATGGCCCCGCAAGAGTCGCCGCTACAAGCGCCTCCTACAAAAACATCCACTCCCCTATTTAATCAAATCCCGAAACGCCGTTTCATCCAGTATCTCTACGCCCAACGATTCCGCCTTGTCGGCTTTAGAGCCGGGATCCGCCCCGACCACCACGTAGTCGGTCTTTTTGGAGACACTACCGGTGACCTTGGCACCCAGCGCCTGCAGCGCCGCCTTGGCCTCATCGCGGCTCATCGATTCCAGTGTCCCGGTTAAAACGAACGTTTTGCCGTTCAACGGCAACTCTTCAGCCGGTTTGACTTCGATGTCTTCCCAGGTCACCCCCGCCTGGATCAGTTTGTCGATGACTTGCTGATTGTGTTCCTGCTTGAAGAAAGTCAGTATACTTTCCGCGACGATGGGACCGATGTCCGGCACCGCCATCAACGCCTCCTTGTCGGCCTGCATCAAGGCATGCAGCGAACCGAAGTGGTTGGCCAGCGAGCGCGCGGTCGCCTCGCCCACGTCATGAATCCCCAGCGCATAGATAAACCGTTCCAGGCTAGTGTTGCGGCTTTTAGCCAGGGCATCGATCAGGTTTTGCGCTGATTTGTCGGCCATGCGTTCCAGTTGCACCAGTTGCTCTTTTTCCAGGCCAAACAGATCGGCGGGATCATGCACGTAATCCTCATCCACCAACTGGTCCACCAGCTTGTCGCCCAGCCCTTCGATATCCAGCGCGCGACGTGCGGCGAAATGTTTCAACGCCTGTTTCCGTTGGGCAGCGCAATAGAGGCCGCCTGTGCAATAGGTGACAGCTTCGCCTTCATGACGGACGGTTTGTGATCCGCAGACCGGACAGGTTTTCGGCAGATGGTATTTTTTGAGTTTGCCTTCACGTTTCGATTTGACCACGCTGACCACCTGCGGAATCACATCCCCGGCACGGCGAATGATGACCGTGTCGCCGACACGCACATCCAGCCGTTCGATCTCATCCTGGTTATGCAACGTGGCATTGCTGACGGTCACACCGCCGACCTGCACCGGTTCAAGCCGGGCCACCGGTGTCAGGGCGCCGGTGCGTCCGACCTGCACATCGATATCGATCAATCGGGTCATCTCTTCCTGGGCGGGGAATTTATGCGCAATGGCCCAGCGCGGCGCGCGCGAGACAAAGCCCAGTTGTTCCTGCTGATCACGCCGGTTGACCTTGTAAACCAGTCCGTCGATCTCGTAATCGAGTTTGTCGCGTTTTTCCTGCATCGTCTGGTAGTAATCCAGGCAGCCCTGGATCCCCTCGACCACCCGGGTCTCGGGGTTGGTGCGCATGCCCCATTCACGCAGCTGATCCAGCGTCGCACTGTGACGATCCGGCAACTCGGCGCCCTCCACCAGCCCCGCGCCGTAACAATAAAACGACAGCGGCCGTTTGGCGGTGAGCCGGGCATCGAGCTGCCGCAGGCTGCCGGCGGCGGCGTTGCGCGGATTGGCGAAGGTTTTCTCCCCGGCTTGTTCGCGCGTCTTGTTAAGCTGCTCAAAATCCTGTTTGGCGATGATCACCTCGCCGCGCACTTCCAGGCGAGCCGGGTAATCGGAGCCCCGTAGCTTTAGCGGAATGGTCTCGATGGTGCGCACGTTCTGGGTGACGTCCTCGCCGGTGGTCCCGTCGCCGCGTGTGGCCCCGCGCACCAGTTTGCCGTTTTCATACAACAGACTGATAGCCAGTCCATCGAGTTTCGGTTCCACGGCATATTCAATGGTATCGACCTGCAGCTTCTCCCGGGCCCGGCGATCGAAGGCCTGGACCTCGTCCTCATCAAAAGCATTGCCCAGCGATAGCATCGGCAGTTCGTGTTTGACTTCCTCAAAGGCGGATAACGGCGTGGCACCGACCCGCTGGGTCGGAGAATCGGGGGTCACAAGATCGGGGTGTTCTGCTTCCAGCTCCTCGAGCTCGCGCATCAGGCGATCGTACTCGGCGTCGGGAATCTCCGGATCGTCCAGCACATAATAGCGGTAATTGTGATAATCGATCTGCTCGCGCAGCTCGTCGATGCGTTGCTGGACTTTATTACTGGCACTCATTATAAATTAAACCCAAGCCTGACAAAAAAGATCACCACCAAGACACGAAGGCACCAAGAAAGTCATTTCAAAACAAACAGTGAAATGTTCCTGGTTCACAATAACGTCATAACTTACCAGCAAGGTCGAATAAAGTATAAGATTAACAGATTTTACTTCGTGTCTTCGTGCCTTGGTGGTGAGTCGTTTGTTTTTATCTTTTTGAACGCTGTTTCTGCAACCCGGCCATTTTGCGGCGAAACTGGAAAGATTCTATCTGTTCCTTGAGATGGCCGATGCTTTGCAGAGTGAGGACGTTACGCCGTTCGTCGCACAGATCGCCGCCCAGTTGTTCGGCCAGGTTGCGGCCGGTTTTCAGCATCAGTTCGAAGGCTTCGCGCGAGTCGATCGGTGCGGGCAGTTGCATAAACAGGGAGAGCCCCGGGGTCTGCAGTTGCTCGATGGTATTGAGATCGAACGTCCCCGGCTCCACGGTATTGGCCAGGCTGAAGATGGGACGCCGGTCGCCCTCTTCGGAATAGCGATGAAAGATCATCATCTCGCCGTGGCGCAGGTAGTTGGCATACAGCGCGTCGAGAACATCCATACCGGCAAACTGCCGACCCGCTTTGGCCATGACATTGAGGACGATCACCAGCGACTCGCCATCGTCCTCCTCGCCATCAACGGCACTGAGGCCGCCCAGACTGGCGACATCCACATCATCGTCGCGCCGGGCATGCCATGATATTTGCGACAGGGCCTGCAGATCGGCATCGTCCAGTTCATCGTAATAGTTGTCCCGCGCGTTGACTGGACCGGCATCATCGTAATCAGGGTTCCGGTTTCGCCACAGAGACGGCAGGGAGAGACGGGGAAGGCGCAGGAAACCGGGCCAGCGCAGCCCCTGCCCGGAGCGCAGGCGCATAACCAGATAGAATATCGCGATGAACGCGACACCAATTGCCAGCAGGGTCAGCCGCAGCGAATCCATATCAGCACGACCTTGTCATAAATATGCGATGAATGCACCAGTACTGCCGATTAACTCTGGTCGGCACAGAACGTATCAGAAATTAATCCGCCAATGAACGCGAATAAACGCAAGATACTCCTCTAATGCCAAACATTTCAAAGATTCGCGTGCATTTGCGTTCATTCGCGGACTGCATTCAATCATGTTCTGGCAATAGTGACGCTAATCAGGCCGAGGCCAGCTTGGCCGCCTCGTCGACGTCCACCGCGACCATGCGCGAGACGCCCGGTTCGTGCATGGTGACGCCGGTCAGATGGTTGGCGACTTCCATGGTGACTTTATTATGGGTGATGAAAATAAACTGTGTTCTGTCCGACATGTGCTGCAAGAGATCGCAATAGCGACTGACGTTGGCATCATCCAGCGGCGCGTCGACCTCGTCGAGCATGCAGAACGGCGCAGGATTCAGTTCGAAGATGGCGAAGACCAGGGCCACCGCGGTCAGCGCCTTTTCACCACCGGACAGCAGGTGAATGGTGCTGTTGCGCTTGCCGGGCGGACGCGCCATGACGGTGACGCCGGTCTCCAGCAGATCCTCGCCGGTCATCTCCAGGTAAGCGTGACCGCCGCCGAACAGGCGCGGGAACAGATCCTTGAGCCCGCTGTTGACCTTGTCGTAGGTCTCCTTGAAACGGGTCCGGGTCTCCTTGTCGATCTTGTGGATCGCATCTTCCAGGGTCTTCAGGGCCTGCACCAGATCCTCGTTCTGCGCATCCAGGTATTGCTTGCGCTCTGACTGCTGTTCGAACTCCTCGATGGCCGCCAGGTTGATCGGCCCCAGGCGCTGGATCTTGGCTTCCAGCTGTTCGACGTTTTCCTGCCACTGAGTGACTTCGGCGTCTTCCGGCATCTCCTGCAACAGTTGCTGCAGTTCAAAACCCGATTCGGTGATCTGTTCTTCGAGCGTCTGGCGGCGAACCTTGAATTCCTGCTGGCTGATGCGGATCTGCTCCAGGCTGGAACGCACTTCCTGCACCTGCTGTTCGGCCGCGACACGCTGTTCTTCGAATTCGCGCATCTGATGCTCGATCGCTTCCATCGCCTGGCGCGCCTCACCCAGCTCGGTTTCCACGGCCACGCGTTTGTCGAGCTTGTCGGTCAGTTCCCTGTTCATCTCCTCCAGCGGAGTCTCGCTTTCGGCCAGGGCTTTTTGCAGTTCTTCGCGCCGCGCGGAGAGCTGGGTGAGCTGGCTGTCGAGTCGCTCCAGTGCCTGGCGGGTAGAGTTCAGCTCGGTGCGCTGTTTTTCGGCCCGCAGTTTGATCTCATGGGCTTCGCTGCGCACAGTCTGCGCCTGCTCGCGGGCCTGCTCCAGGGTATTGCGCAGTTCGTCACGGCGATTGCTTAACTGCTCGCGTTGCTGTTCCAGCCCGGACATGGTATCCAGTGCCGTTTGCAGTCGGCCGCGGCACTCCTGCAGCTCCTGTTTGTCCCGCTCGATTTCGGCCTGCAGATCCTGCTGTTCTTTTTGCAATGTCTGCTGACGAGCCTGGGCCTGCTCCAGCTGGTTCTGGCGCGCCTTGAGATCGGACTGCTGTTCGGCCTGGCGGCGACTGGCCTGGTTCAACTGGGCCTGGGCGTCGTCCCGTTCCTGTTCCAGTTCACGCAGCCGCTCGCGTTCGCCTTCCAGCTGTTCCTGCAGGGCCACAACGCGGGCATTCTCTTCCTGAATCTGGCTGCTGAGCGCCTTGAGCTCCTGCTCGCGCTTGAGAATGCCGGTTTTCTGATCCTGCTCCTGATCCTTGACCACCCGCAACCAGTTGGCTCCCAGCCAGATCCCCTCGCGGGTGACGACCGACTCCTGGGCCGCGAGGCTGCCACGCAGGGAGAGCGCCTCGGCCAGGGATTCTGCGGCATACACCCCGCCCAGCAGGGCATCCAGTTTCCACGGTGCCGAGACCTTGTTCAGCAACGGGGTGCCGCTGGCTGTGCGGGTTTCCGGCCCCGGTGCCTGGGTATCGAACAGGGTCAGGGTCCCTTCCTGCAGGCTGCCGAGCACTTCGGCCAGCGGATCGACACCGGCCACGCAGACCGCTTCCAGATGCCCGCCAAGCACGCATTCCACCGCCCGTTCCCAGCCGGCTTCAACCTCCATCTCCTCGGCCAGGCGCGGCGCGTCCTGTAACTGCTGACCGCTGAGCCAGTCGTTGACCGCCCCCTCATCCTTGCCCAGTGCCGCCTGCTGCAGGGCCTCGAGCGAGGCACTGCGGCCGCGCAGATCCTGCAGACGGCTACGGGCCTGATCCAGGTCGGCGTTGACCTGGTGGCTGGAATCGCGCAACGCGGCGATCTGATCCTGTTTTTCAGCCAGCGCCTGCTGGGCCTGGTTGACCTGTTCGCCGGTCTGTTCCAGTTGCTGTTGCTGGTCGCTGACTTCCTGCTGCAACCGCTCCGGCGATTGCTGCTGCAAATCCTGTTCGGCCTTGTCCAGCCGTTGCTGCAGCTGGGTCAGTTTCTGCTCCAGATGCTGAATGCGAGTGCGCTCCACCTCGGCCTGGCGGGCCGGTTCGGCGGACTGCTGATTGAAATCCTCCCAGGCCTGTTGCCACTCCTGCATCGCCTGCTCGGCCCCCTGCAGGGCCTCGGTCGCACTCTGCTCGCGCTGCTCGGCGGCCTGCAGATCCGGTTCGATCGTCTTGAGTTCCGCTTCCAGCTCCTCGATCCGCTTGCGATCGGCCTCGACGTGAACCTGGGCATCGTTCCAGTCTTTTTCCAGCTGTTGCAGATCCTGGCTCTGCTGGGTGCGACGCTCCCTGGCGTGCTGGATAGACTGCTCCAGCCGGGCGATATCGGCGCCGATGCTGTAAAAACGGCTCTGGACTTCGTTGAATTTATCGCTGGCCTCGGTATGCAGGCCGCGCTGTTGTTCGATCTCGGTCTCGATATGCCGCTGTTTGGCCACCGCCCCTTCCAGCGCGGTCTCCTGTTCGCGCAGCTGGTTATCGCTCTGGCGGGCCTGCTCGTCGACCCCCTTCCAGCGCAGGGCCTGCAACTGGGCACGCAGCAGGCGCTCTTCTTCCTTGAGTACCTTGTAGCGCTCGGCCGTTTTGGCCTGGCGTTGCAACTTGGCGAGCTGTTTATCCAGCTCCTCGCGCAGATCGTTGAGCCGATCCAGGTTCTCGCGGGTGTGGCGAATGCGGTTTTCGGTCTCGCGGCGGCGTTCCTTGTACTTGGAGATCCCGGCAGCTTCTTCCAGGAATACCCGCAGCTCCTCGGGCTTGGCCTCGATAATGCGCGAAATCGTGCCCTGCTCGATAATCGCATAGCTGCGCGGCCCCAGGCCGGTGCCCAGAAAGATGTCGGTAATGTCCCGGCGCCGGCAACGGGTGCCGTTGAGATGGTAGATCGACTGGCCGTCACGGGTGACCGTGCGCTTGATGGAGATTTCGCTGTAGTTGGCGTACTGGCCACCCAGGCTGCCATCGCTGTTGTCGAACACCAGCTCCACCGTGGCCTGGCCGACCGGCTTGCGCGAGGTGGATCCGTTGAAAATGACATCGGCCATGGAATCCCCGCGCAAATGCTTGGCGGAAGACTCGCCCATCACCCAGCGTACCGCGTCGATGATGTTGGATTTACCACAGCCGTTGGGCCCGACCACCCCGACCAGCGAGCTGGGCAGCGGGACAGTCGTCGGGTCGACAAAGGATTTGAAGCCGGAGAGTTTGAGTTTGGTCAGTCGCATCGGGGAAAGATACAGTACCCTCATATAAAGAGGCAAGATTGACAAACGCACAAAACCGGCGCCCGGTTTTTGCCATCGTGCATACCCCGGATGGTTTCAACGCAGAGGGGCGTAAAGGATATCAAGGTGTTAGGTGAACAGGGGCTAGTATCTAGCCCCTAGTAACTAGCCCCTACCCTAACCTTGCCTGGCTTGTCAGCCAGGCAAGGTTAGGGTATGTTGCGCGCCATGCCCAGCCAGCCCAGCAAAACCCTCGAAACCTTCGACAATCCGATGCCGGAACGGGATTACACCATCCGCATCGAGGTGCCGGAGTTTACCTGTCTGTGTCCCAAGACCGGCCAACCGGACTTCGCCACGCTCTATCTGGAATATGTGCCCGAAGCCAGATGTGTCGAGCTCAAATCCTTGAAGATGTATGTCTGGGCCTATCGCGACGAAGGGGCCTTTCACGAGAAAGTCACCAACACCATTCTCGATGATCTGGTGAAGGCGACCAAACCGCGTTTCATGCGCCTGACCGCCAAATTCAATGTGCGCGGCGGCATCTATACCTCCGTCGTCGCCGAACACCGCCAGAGCGGCTGGCAGGCCCCCGAAGCCGTCACGTTACCGTGACGGCAGGGCCGAGTGCAAAAGCATTCACCACCAAGACACCAAGTTTCAAATTGATAAATAAAGTGAACCAAACACTTCGCAGCGATCAATTGGACAACGGCCCGGAAAGAAAGTAAACACCATGACTGCCTCTTCACCATTGTATGTCGGGATTGATCTGGGGACCGCCGGTTGCCGGGCGACGGCGATCAATGCGGATGCCACGATTCTCTACACGGCCAGCACCGATCTGCCGCCGGCCCGGGCCGAGGGCCATGCCCGCTATCAGGATCCCGGGCTCTGGTGGCAGGCGGTGGAACGGGTTCTGGACGAACTGTTGGAACAGGTCGATCCCGCCCAGGTAAAACGTATCGCCGTGGACGGCACCTCGGGTTCGGTACTGGTGACCAATGCCGCCGGCGAACCGTTGCGCGAGGCGTTGCTGTACAACGATCAACGTGATCCGGTTTACGTCGAACATCTCAAGTCGATGGCGCCGCCGGACAACCCGGTGCTCAGCCCCAACTCCGGGCTGGTCAAGCTGTTATGGCTGAGTATGCACGTCGATAAAAACACCCTCGCCCACTGCCTGCATCAGGCCGACTGGATTGCCGGCAAGCTCACCGATCGTTATGGCATCAGCGATGTTAACAACTGCATCAAGACCGGTTTCAATGCCGAGCACCATACCTGGCCGCGCTGGATGGATACCCTGCCGCTGGACAACGCCTGGTTACCCGAGGTGCAACAACCCGGTGTCCCTGTCGGCCCGATCAGCGAGCACATGGCCAAACGTTTCAAACTGTCGCCGGAGACGCTGATCGTCAGCGGCACCACCGACAGTACCGCCGCCTTTATCGCCACCGGCGCCAGGGCACCGGGTGAGGCGGTCACCGTGCTGGGCTCAACCCTGGTGCTGAAAGTCCTGGGTCCCTCCCCCATTCTGTCCGCCCAGTACGGTGTCTACAGTCAACCTCTCGGGGATCTGTGGCTGGTGGGCGGCGCTTCCAGCACCGGCGGCGCGGTATTGAAGCAGTATTTCACCGACGAGCAGCTGCAGGCGATGACGACGCAACTGGATCCGCAACAGCCCACCGGACTCGATTACTATCCCCTGCCGGCTCCGGGAGAGCGTTTTCCCATCAACGATCCACATCTGAGCCCACAGCTGGAGCCGCGACCCGACGACGATGTCACGTTTTTTCAGGGCCTGCTCGAAGGCATCGCGCGCATCGAAAAACAGGGCTACGAACGCCTGGCCGAGCTGGGCGCCCCCTTCCCCAAACGCATCCTCACCGCCGGCGGCGGCAGCGTCAACGACGCCTGGACACAGATACGCCAGAGCCTGCTAGACATCCCGGTGGAAACCGCGCCCAACACCGAAGCGGCCTACGGCAGCGCGCTCATCGCCCTGCGCAGCGACAAGAACTGATAACCACCAAGACACGAAGACACCAAGTGAATCCTGTTTGTTTATCACATCGCTTGCCGCTACGATGTGAATAAATCTAAACAGGCCGATTTCACAACAAGATGCTCCTTATTCTCTGCAACACATCGTAAAATTGCCGGCCGCTCGACCGTCAAAGATAGACAAAAAAGCATTTACTTCGTGTCTTGGTGTCTTCGTGGTAAATCTTTTCTCTCTCAGGAGGCGATATGATCAGTAACCCGTTTACCGGCGCAGGTTATCTGTTGCGCGGTTTGAGCCTGATTGGCAAACCCGGCGTGAAGCGCCATGTTGTGATTCCGCTGGTGATCAACATTCTGATCTTTGCCGGGCTGATCTGGCTGCTGGCCGCGCAGTTCGAAGTGCTGCTGGAGTGGCTGATGCCGACGTTGCCTGACTGGCTGGCCTGGCTGGACAGCCTGCTCTGGTTTATTTTCGGCATCACCACCGGTATCGCGGTGTTTTTCAGTTTTACCGTTCTGGCCAACCTGGTCGGCGCACCGTTTAACAGTTTTCTCTCCGCGGCAGTGGAAAAAAACCTGACCGGCCGCTCGCCCATCAGCGAGGTGGGGTTTATGGAGGAACTGACCAAGGCCATCTGTGGTGAAATCAGGAAAATGGGGCTGTTTGCGTTGATAGCGCTGGCGCTACTGATCATTACGCTGATTCCCGTCATCAACCTGATTGCGCCGGTATTGTGGATCCTCTTCAGCGCCTGGATGTTGAGTATTGAATATCTCGATTACCCACTGGGCAATCAGGGCAAGAGCTTTCCGGAGATTCGCCGGGCCATTCAACAAAAACGCCTGTTGTCACTGGGCTTTGGTGGCGCGGTGATGGTGGCCACCCTGATCCCTGTATTTAATTTCATGGTCATGCCAGTTGCCGTGGCCGGTGCCACAGCCATGCGTATTGAACAGTTTAAATAAGCAGGCCGGCACAATCCGCCGGCCTGCTTGCCGCCCTCAGAAACGGGGACCGGCGCCTTTCTGCTCAAGGTACTGATTGTAGGCCAGCTCGCTTTCCAGTCGGGACTGGTTGGCCAGTTTAGCCGCCTTGTCGTACTCCCCTTTTGCCGCGGCTTTTTGCGCGGCTTTCATCAGATCGGCCGTGTCGCGCCAGGTAAATTCCACCGCATAGACTTTGTCATAGGCAGACTGGGCCGCCGCCATGGCTTGCGCGTAACGTTGCTGGGCTTGTTCGGCGGATTCGCCGCCCATGCCGGCACACCCGGCCATCAACCAGGCGCCGACAGTCAGGGCAGCCAGGGTTTTGATCATATTCATAACGCTTCTCCTCATGGTGCTGCAATCATTATTAATTAGGTATAACAACAACGCTGTTCACCATACCTCAACACCAGTATGGCTTTACCTTGGACCCCAACAGACAGAAGAAGATGCGCCTTGCCCCTGGATTATCAAAGATAATTTTTACTCGTTATAATCGATATTTTTGATTGAACGCTGGACAGAACACGAAACCGGCAAACTGCGATGAGCGTTTTACCAGATTCAAAAAGACCGGCTATTGCACCTTGTTCGGCAATTCTTCGGGATCGATCCTGAGTTCGCTGCTTTCGATCTGATCGTAGATCGCCTCATCCACCAGCGAGCGCTTGTGCAGCGTCGTCGTTTCACCCTTTTTTATCATGGAGCTGGTCAGGGATTTGTGAATCCGTTTCCCCTCGGCGTCCTGAAAGTCGATTCTGACCAGCGTGTAATAGGATTTGTCACAGTTATTCCGAATCTGCGCCGACCACTCCAGCCAGACCTGATTGTAACTGGGCTCGGCCGAGTCGATATGATGCTCTACGGCTTCCAGGCAGTCGCCGGCCAGGGTCGGACCGGACAGGACAAAAAAAAGGACAGCGACGGAGATCAGTCTGGTTTTCATTACAACTCCCTATACTCATCATTATTAATCGGCAAGCGTGTGCAGTACACGCAAAAACCATCAGGATCATTTTGTTCAACCGTTATAATGGCAATTCCTGTGCCAGCGAGCCTCTCCCCGAGCCAATCTTTGACGAAGCCGCAGTGTATTCCACTCAATGCCAACACAACTGCCGCGGATCAAGGACCTGGCCTGTCATCGCCATGCCGGTGACGAAGTACCGCGCACGACATGTTAAACTGATACAGACCAGTCACCCTGAAGTTCACAGCTGACACACGGGTTTTCGCCAGGTTCGCGGCGCACATGTGTCAGAATGACTCACACCCCATCAAGGAGCCCCGTGTCACTGCAAAGCTATAATCTGCGCACCGCACTGTTGATATTTGTCCTGTTGCCCTTGCTGGCGCTGAGCGCCGTGGCCGGCTGGTACTCGCTGAAAGTACTGGAAAAGCAGAGCCGCGAGCGCATGCAGGATGAAATCGAACTGGTCGCCCGGGCCATTCGACAGCCGGTGACTTACGCCATGGAACGGGAGCGCGAGGGCGCGCTGGTCCAGGCACTGGACTCAACCTCGCATATCAGCCGGGTCTACAGTGCCTATGTCTACGATGCCAGCGGCAACCGCATCGGTGCCAGCGGTCCAACCGAACCGGCGGTGGGCAGTACCCGGGTCGCCGAGATGATGTCCGAAGGCGATCGTCGCGAGGAATACAATCGCACACTCGAAGGCGAGGACATCTATTCCTATTTCCTGCCGCTATCCAACGACGCCGGCCAGATCACCGGTATGCTGCAGATCACCCGCCGGGCCAGCGAATTCGAAGCCTATATCACCCGCTTGCGTTACCAGGGGCTGGCCGTCCTGCTGGTGACGGCATCGTTATTAAGCGTGGTGATCTTTTACGGTCACTACAAGGCGTTCGGCTCGCATGTCGCGTCCATGCGCCGGGTCATCGGGCGCATCGGCGCCGGCGAGCGCGAACAACGGGTACCGACCGAAGGCCCGCGGGAACTGCACGACCTGGCAGTCGGGCTCAACCGGATGCTGGAGAACCTGAACAGTCAGGAAGCCATGGTGGTCCGCCAGAAACTGGAACAGGCCGCGTTGGAGGATCGCCTGCACCGCTCGGAACGTATGGCGGCCATCGGTCAACTGGCCGCCGGGGTGGCCCACGAGCTGGGCACGCCCCTGAATGTGGTCGACGGCCAGGCCCAGCGGGCCCTGCGCCACCGCGATCTCAATCCGGCCATTAACGCCGCGTTGTCGGAAATCCGCCAGGAAGTACAACGGATGAATTTTATCGTGCGCCAGTTGATGGACTTCGGTCGCAGCAATCCGTTGCAATACCAGCTGGAACGGGCCGATCGGATCGTGCGCGCGGTACTCACCCAGGTCACCAGTGATGCCCGTTATCGACATATTGAAGTACAGGTGGATGAGACCCGGCCGATCCCGGAGCTGATGATCGATCGCCTGCGAATGGAGCAGGCACTTTCGAATCTGTTGCACAATGCGGTGCAGGCGGCCACGCATCAGGTGCGCATCGGCTGGTTCACCAATCAGACAGAGGCCGGTTTTGTGATCGACGATGACGGCCCCGGCATTGCCGAGGCGGATCGGGAACGGATCTTCGAACCGTTTTATACCACCAAGGGGGTCGATGAAGGGACCGGCCTGGGACTGGCCGTGGCCCACGCCGCCGTACGCGATCACGAAGGTCAGATCGAGATCGAACACAGCTCGCTGGGGGGCGCCCGCTTTCGGATCGTGCTACCCGTCAGCCCGCAACACGGAGCCACGCATGGATAATAACTCCAACCCGTCTCATATTCTGGTCGTCGAGGACGACGCCTCGTTACGTAAATTGCTCATCGAGGAGTTGCAGGATAGCGGCTATCACACTCTGGAAGCCCCCGACGCCGAGCAGGCCTGGCAATTACTCAATGACCACCCGATCGATCTGGTCATCAGCGATCTGCGCCTGCCCGGCGCCGATGCCATGGCACTGCTGCAACAGACCCGGCAACTGCCGGTCGCGCCCGGCTTTATCATCATCACCGGGTTCGGGACGGTCTCCCAGGCGGTGGAAGCACTCAAACAGGGCGCCGATGACTTTCTGACCAAACCGGTGGATCTGCAGCATCTGTTAATGAGCGTACAACGGGTTAACGAAACCCGCCGCCTGCGCCTGGAGCTGGTCCGCTATCGCGAATTGCTCGGCAGTGGCGATTTTCACGGCCTCGTCGGGCGCAGCACCCCCATGCAACGGCTCTACAGTCAGATCCGTCAGATTGCCCGGGCGGCCGGGCCGGTGTTGATCGAAGGGGAAAGCGGGGTCGGCAAGGAACTGGTGGCCCGCGCCCTGCATGCCGAAAGCGAAGTGGCCGAGGGCCCGTTCATTGCCGTCAACTGTGCCGCCATCCCGGCCGAACTGCTGGAAAGCGAGCTGTTCGGTCACGCCGCCGGGGCATTTTCCGGGGCACAAAAAGCGCGCCGCGGCCTGTTTCTCGAAGCCAGCGGCGGCAGCCTGTTGCTGGATGAAATCGGTGAATTGCCCATCGGCATGCAGGCCAAATTGCTACGGGTTCTGCAGGAACAGAAACTGCGACCGGTCGGCGCCAACCGCGAGGAGACCGTCGAAGTCCGGATTCTCGCCGCCACCAACAGCGATCTGGAACGCGAGGTAAGCGAAGGCAATTTCCGCGAGGATCTGTTCTATCGCCTGAATACTTTCGCCCTGCAGATTCCGCCGTTGCGCGAGCGCGGCGAGGATCTGGAATTGTTGACCGCCCGCTTTATCGATGAGTTCAGCGCGCGGCGCGACCATTCGATTCACGGCATCACCGATCAGGCTCTGCAACAGCTCAAACGCTATCCGTTTCCCGGCAATGTGCGCGAGCTGTCCAACATAATCGAATGGTCTGTCACTTTTTGTCATGCCAACCAGATTGATATCGAGCATTTACCCGAACGCCTGCTAAAAAGTAGTGACAGCCAGACCGACACAGCCTTGCCTGCCATGTTGGCGCACAGCAGTGAACTGATACCTCTGCAGGAACTGGAGCGCCGCTATATCGAATACGTGATAAAACAAGTCGACGGCAACAAGCGGCGCGCCGCGGAAATTCTCGGCATCGGCCGCCGCACGCTCTATCGGCGTCTGGGTGAGGATGATGAGAATTGAGACTACCCTGTGCGGCTGACACGCCGGCACATGTGTCAAATCGCTACACACAAACCACCCCGCTGATCGACTGAGACAATATCATACGCGGTAATGAACACCCGGCTTTGTACCCTGAGCATGTAAATAAAACATTTACTTGCGAAACAAGTCACTGTCATTAAAGCGTTTTTGCTTATTCAGCCTGATTCTTTGTATGGTTTGTGGGCTATTTCACAGCAATCCGGCATGCGGCTTGCTCCTGTCCCGGTGTCAGTAATCAAAACCCGAGGAGTTTTACATCATGAAGATCAAAAAAACAGCACTGCTGGTTGCCCTGTTCGGCATGAGCCTGTCACTTGGCGCTTACGCCCAGGACTATAGCCAGGGTGGTGCCCAGCAACAGCAGCAACAAGGTGGACAGGCGGCAGCCAATGTCGACGATGCTTCCCTGAACAAGTTCAAGGATGCCTTTGGTGAAGTTAACAGTATCCGTGAATCCTTCGCCGGCAAGCTGGAAAACGTCGAGGATCCGCAAAAAGCCCAGAAACTGCAGCAGCAGGCCCAGCAGGACATGGTGAGCGCCGTGGAAGATGCCGGGCTCTCTGTTCAGGAATATAACCAGATCTTTGCCGCCGTTCAGCAAAGCCCGGAACTGCAGAAAAAGGTACTGGGTAACCAGTAATCCGACGACTCAGTGCGGAATCAAAAAGCCCCGTCTTGCGGGGCTTTTTTGTACCTGACGATCGCAAATCGACTAAATAAAAATCCCCAATACCTGATCACCTTCTTCTGTAGGGTGGAACAAGCAGAACAGTTCCACCTGAAAACAGGCAATAAGACTCTCGCAAAGCCGCAGAGCCCGCCGAGAACGAGCGATAGCCGATTATCTTGCACCGTGACGTCTCGGCGAGAGACAGATTTTTCTTTCTATTGCACACCGGGCAGGAACTGGTATCACTACTGAAACACTGAACACACCGATCGGCACTGAAAAACCAAGAATTGAACAGCTGATGAATTCGGTATGTTTAGGGGTATGGCCAACGATACGACAAGGAAGTATTCATGTCGTATCAGGAAGGCCCGGCAGCATCGATTAACACCAATGTGAACGGGTATTCGGAACGCTTGTTTAGTCGGTTTTGAACAGGCGGGGATTGCGATCGATGAACTTGCCGATCCAGTCGACAATAAAAGAGCGTTCACCTCGCTTCATATACCACCAGCCAAAGACACTGATTAACAGCGCCCCGATTGCATCGACGATCAAATCCCACATGGTATCGGTCAGCCCCGAGTCATCGCCGAACATCGGTTTTTGCATTGTGGTGCCAACAAAGTAGTCCATGGCAAATTCAAAAATCTCCCAGAGGGCCCCGACAGTCACGGCGAACAGAAAGGCAAATAACGCCATAAACCCCGGCCGCAAATGCAGCTCGATGCGTCGATTCTGATTAAGCACATAGATTAACAGAAAGCCGAACAGCCCCAGCAAGAGGCCCGAACTGGTGTGCAGCGCAATATCCCACCACCAGATGCGATCGTAATAGCGGCGTATCTCCCCCAAAAACAGGGCAGCGAACATAAACAGGACCGCCAGCAACTGGAATTCAGCCGGCACCGTGACCCGAAAATGGCGCCCGAGCATCGCCGGCGACAGGGTAATACCGATAATAATTGCGACCAGAAACGCATTGATCCACAAACCGTTATACAGGGTCAGTACCAGTTCCACCGCCATGATCAACTGTAAAACGATCACGGTGCGCCGATAAATCCGCGCCGCGCGTTGACTGTTCTGCGGCTGCCCCGGATCTGTCCGTGGAGATTCAGTCATCGGGAGCCAGCCGTTGTTGCAAACGTCGAAGTCCCTCCTGCAGTCGTTCCAGCGACGTCGTATAGGCAAAACGAACATGCTGGTCGGGTCGATAATCCCCAAAGTCATTCCCCGGCGTGATGGCCACGCCGCTGTCATGCAGCAAACTGCGGGCAAAGGTGAAACTGTCATCGGTAAACCGGCTGCAGTCGGCATACAGATAAAAGGCGCCCTGGGGTTCCACCTTGATATCAAAACCGATGTCGCGCAGCACCGGCAACAAAAAATCACGCCGTTGCCTAAACGCCTCGCGTCGCTGTTCCAGTATTGCCAGGGTTTGCGGCGTCAACGCGGCCAGCGCCGCGTGCTGGGCCGGGGTGGAGGCGGACAAAAACAGGTTCTGTGCCAGTTTATCCAGAGACGGCATCAGATCCGACGGCGCCGCCAGCCAGCCGATACGCCAGCCGGTCATACCGAAATATTTGGAAAAGCTGTTAATCACCACTACCCGTTCACCCAGATTCAGCGCGGTCGGTGCCGGCGTGCCATACACCAGGCCGTGATAAATCTCATCGACGATCACGTAGGCACCCTGCTGCTCGACCCAGGCAATGATCGCCTGCAATTCGTCCGGGGGAACCAGCGTGCCGGTGGGATTGGCTGGCGAGGCGAGCATCACCACCCGGGTATAGGGTTGCCAGTACTGCTGTACCAGTTCAAGGGTCAACTGATAGCCGCTGTCCGCATCTACCGGCACGGCCTGGACCCGGGCGTCGAGAAACTCGGCAAAATTACGGTTACAGGGATAACCGGGGTCGGCAAGCATGACGCCCTCGCCCGGTTCCAGTAAGACACCCAGGGCCAGCAGCAGGGCGCCGGAGGCACCGGGGGTGACCATGATTCGTGCCGCCGGCACTGACACCGCATAGCGATCCTGGTAAAAACCGGCGATCGCCTCGCGCAGCGCGGCCATCCCCAGCGCCGGGGTGTAATGCACACTCCCCCCGGCCAGGGCACGGGTGGCGGCCTCGACTACCGGTGCCGGGGTGGGAAAATCGGGCTCGCCAATTTCCATGTGCACGATGTCCCGCCCCTGCTGCTCCAGTTCACGGGCCTCGGCCAGCAGGGCCATGACCCGAAAGGGCTGAATACGATCGATACGACGGAAAGCTGTGTCAGACATAGCGGAACTTTAACCCTGTTACCGGCGCACCGAAAGCCCGGGTAAATACGCCGCCGGGAAGAAGGCGCTCCTGCTAACACCGAAGACACCAGTATGCTTTTCATGGACGAGCCGGTGAATTCAGTGTCATCGGTGTATTCAGTGGTGGGAACAGTTTTGTATCAGCCTGAATGGACCCGTTTGACCAGCGCCATATCCAGGTACTCGGCGCCATCGATCATGGCCGGGGATCCGAATAAAACCTGAAACGGCTGCTGCGGCTCACCAAAACTGTCCAGCACCAGCTCCGCGTCGTCGAAATCGTGATCGCGCGTGTAGTCATTAACCGTGATGATGGTCTTCAGTCCCGCACCCTTGCTCGCCAGGATGCCGTTATGGGAATCCTCGAACGCGATACATTGTGATGGGCCGAGTGCCATGTTTTGCATGGCGTAATGATAAATATCCGGGGCCGGTTTTTTCGCCGGCACCACATCACCGGCAGCGATGACCTCGAACCATTGCAGCGCATCGGGTCCCACGGCATTTTCCAGCAACGCGGTGACATTGGCCGGGGTAGTGGTCGTGGCAATCGCCAGGCGGTAACCGGCCTCGCGCGCCTCGCGCAACAACCGCTCGACACCGGGGCGCAACGGGATACCGCCCTCGCCCAGCAACGCTTCGTAATGGCGGGTCTTGGCGCGATGCAGATCGGCAATCCAGTCGTCCGGATCCCCCGGTAAGGTCGCGGCGGGCTGATACTGTTCCAGATAATGACGCATCCGCTCCTTGCCGCCGGTGATACGCAATAACTCCCCATAGAGCGGCACATCCCATTCCCAGGCCAGTCCCGCCTCGACAAAGGCCCGGTTGAAGGCCACCCGATGACCGTCCCGCTCGGTGTCCGCCAGGGTGCCGTCCACATCAAATAACAGTGCCGCCAGTTCCGCCATCGCTCTCCACTCTTTGCATTGTTCCAAAAGCGCGCCAGCTTACCTGAAACCGGCGATTTTGCCACCCGCCGTGAGCCACAGAATTCCATGATTTTCATACGGTTAAGCGTAACCCGCCTCACTCCGCCACAAAAAAACCACTCCGCAGACCACGCATTTATTGCGCCTGCGGGCGGATTCTGGTAGAAAAGCGCGTTATTTTTTACGGAACAGCGTCCGCCAGGAGACCATTGCACATGGCCGCAAAGAAAAAGACCGCGAAGAAGAAAACCGCCAAGAAATCCACGGCGAAGAAAAAGACCA
>CAYOOC010000063.1:0-18600 GCA_964405505.1 uncultured Thiohalophilus sp. | reverse complement strand
TCCGTTCATGACGGGTCGGACCTACTCAAGTTATTGAAAGGTAATATTTATTTGTCAAAATCCGGCTAAAATTTAATGCTTAAACGGCGTTTTTTGATAGGAAAAAGATGGTTCTAAGCCGCATCCTGTAACAAAGAGGGAAAGAAATGGAAGAACAACAAGAAACCAAATGGATTTGCGGGTTCTGGCGCCGGATTGGGGCCTTGGTTGTGGTGGGGTCTATCCTCGGACAGGTATTTGGGGAACTGTTTGTCGATCTGGATAGCTGGGGTCGGTTTGTAAAAGGGTTCGATGAAAAACTAGAATTATTCGTATTACCATGTATCACCGATCCGTTTTAAAAAAGAGGATAGAGCGATGGAATTTCTGGGATTACCCGCCTGGCTATGGTGGCTTGCTATTGCAGTGGCTTTGATTATTTTCGATCTGACGGTGGTTGGGACCCAGTTTATCCTGGTGGCCACGGGTCTGGCGGCACTGGTCTCAGCACTGTTGGCCGCACTGGGTTTCAGCCTGACAGGCCAGGTATGGGGATTCGTCCTCGCCACGCTCGTACTGGTTCCGCTAATGATGTGGGTCTTCAAGAAAACCATGCGCCCTACAGGCCCGGGTCCTCGTGAGCCGGGATGGGAGAAAGGGGAGGAGGTTGTTGTCGTGCCGCGTGGTGACAGCCTGGTTGCCAAGTTGAAGGGGGATATGTACCCGCTCGAGCTGGTGGACGGCAGCGCCCCCGTGGAAGGCGAGCGACTGATCGTGGAACAAATGAAGGGGATCACCGTGTTGGCCTACCGGGCTGCGGATACTAAAGCTACGGAAAAAAACGAACGCACAGGAGAATAAAAAATGGGAGAGGTAGGAATTTCAGTCGGCCTGATCGCGGCCGTTATTGTTGGTATCGGGATCATCGCTTTTATTGTAAAGGGCATTTTTATCGTTCAGCAGAGCCAGGCAGTGGTGGTGGAACGTTTGGGGAGTTATAACCGCACGCTTCAGCCGGGGATTAATTTTCTGATCCCGGTACTCGAGCGCCCCCGGCCAATCAAAATACGTCGTTATGAGAGTACCGGGCTCACTTCCAAGGCGTTACAGGAACGGGTGGTCGAAGAGACGAAGATTGACACACGCGAAACGGTCCTCAACTTCCCGGCCCAGCCAGTTGTAACAGCGGACAACGTTACCATTCAGATCGATGGGGCGCTCTATTTTGAAATTCAGACGCCTCGCGATGCAGTCTACCAGGTGGAAAACCTGATCCAGGCTGTGGAAGTGCTTTCTAAAACGACTCTGCGTGCCGTGGTGGGCAGCAGCGAACTGGACAAGCTGTTCTCCAACCGCGATGAAATCAACGCCCAGCTGCAAACCGTTATGGACGAGGCCGGACAGAAATGGGGTGTCAAGGTCAACCGCGTAGAAATTCAGGACATCACGTTGCCGAGCGACGTGGAAGAGGCCATGCGCCAGGTTATGGCGGCCGAGCGCAAACGTCGTGCCACGGTAACCGAGGCGAATGGCTACAAGGAAGCCCAGATAAAAAAAGCCGAGGGGGATAAACAGGCGGCGATTTTGCGGGCCGAGGGGGAACGCAAGTCCATCGAGGAGGTGCTGAGTGCAGGCCGGGAGACAAATGCCGAGCTCAATGCGCAGACCGTCGTCAGCTACCTGATTGCCCAGCGCTATATGGATACCTTGCCTGATATTGCCAAAGAGGGCGATCGTGTGATGGTGCCGTACGAGGCAACCGGAATTCTGGGCAGTCTGGAGTCGATCAAATCACTGTTTCCAGGCTCGGCTGGAAAGTCGACATAATGAATAATGGAAAACCGCGTTACTGGTGTCGGTGACAAACAAAAACTATTCTCGTTGGCATTCGTTGTAAAGTTATGTCGTCTTTGACAGTAAACCAATGAAATCGTCACCCCGCGCATTATTTATTTCTCATGGCGGTGGCCCGTTGCCGTTGCTGGGTGATCCAGGGCACCAGGAAATGGTGTCGTGTCTACAGGATATCGCCTCGAGCATTCCGCGTCCGGAGGCGGTGCTGGTGATCAGTGCCCACTGGGAAACACCGGTTCCGACTATTACCGTGGCGAGCAAGCCGCCGTTGATCTATGACTATTACGGGTTCCCGACTGAGTCGTACGAGATCGCGTATCCGTGTACCGGCGAGCCGTCACTGGCGCGAGAGGTGTATCAGCTGCTCGGCGACTGGGATATCGAGGCTCGGCTGGATGCGGAGCGTGGGTTTGACCATGGCGTTTTCGTGCCGCTGAAGATTATGTATCCGGATGCGGAGATTCCCTGTGTTCAGCTGTCGCTGGTCGATAGCCTGGATCCCGCTATGCATATTGATATGGGTAGAGCACTGCAAGGACTGACAAGCCAGAATGTTCTGGTGATCGGTTCGGGATTTTCTTTTCATAACATGGAGGCGTTTTTCGCGTCCGGGAACGCCGAATCTGCCCGGCTCAACGCGGCGTTTGAAACCTGGTTGCAGGGCGTATTCGAAGATACGGAACTTGAGGAATATAAGCGGCGTGAGCAATTGATTCACTGGGACGAGGCGCCCGGCGCGCGCTTCTGCCACCCCCGGGAAGAGCATCTTTTACCGCTGCACGTCTGCTACGGCGTAGCCCAGGCCCCCTGCACCGAGCGGTATGAGCTGACTATCCTGAACAAACAATCGAGTATGTACTTGTGGTGAGTGTGACTCGAGCAATCTATTGAAAACTTCCGGCACTCTTTTTTGTCTTGCCACTACTCTGGGCTGTCAACTTGCATAATGTTTCTCTGCGTTCCTCTGCGCCTTCGCGCCTCTGCGTTAGTGCTCTTTATATTAAACCGCTTCGGCCTTGTCCCCGAACCAGAACCGGCTGTCCATGTCCAGAAATTGCTGGAAGTGGATGTAGTGCGAGCCGTCGCAGGAGAAGGTGAGGCCGACCATGCCGTTGATGATGTTGAATGAGGCGGAGCGCAGGTAGATGGTTTCATCCGCGTGGCGCAGGGTCTTGAACTGATCGAGGACGCGGCCGATGTCTTCGTGATTAACCTGGGTGCGTTCATGTGCTCGGCGACGAGGGTAGGCGAGGCAGCGTTCGGGATCGACGATCTCATCCAGCATGTGGATGTTGTAGTCATAGGGATCGTCCAGCGACCAGAAGGAGGCGCGGGAGCTGGAGAAATGAATCTTGACGTGAAAGATGCCGTGATGGCGCAGCATGTCGGCGATGCTGTTCATCACTTCGCCGAGCACCTTGTCCATGGCGCTGATGGAACGTTGCTGTTGAAATACGGTACTACGGATTGCCGGATCGCCCTTGTACTGGCTCCAGCCGGCCGAGGTCGGTGGATTGCCGCGCTGGCTGTGCAGATCGTCGACGTTATAGTCAGCGGCAATGAAGCCGAGGATCGCGTCGCCGTTATGCACGGCCTGGATGGCGGTGATGCAGGGGCGCAGACTGTGGCGGCTGGTATAGACCGTTGACAGAGTGAAGCCCTGCCAGGGCAGGGTACGCTTTAAATAGGGCCGGCCGGTGAGATCCAGGCCGCGCCACTGGGTATCGAGCTGGTCGTTCTCGACGTTGGCGGAGATCAGGATGTTGTGGGTGTTGACCGCATAAAGCATATGGCAGTGGGGCAGTCGTGCCATTCCCTGCAACAGCATCTGATCCAGCTGTGCGGGTTCCTGCCAGACGCCGGCGGCCTCGACGGCGAGGGCGGTCAGCGGCTCGGCCGCGAGGCTGGCGAGCAGTTGCTTTTGATAAGTAATGCGATCCTTGAAGGCTGACATAATGGTCCATCCATGTGGTTGTCGAGTAGTGCTATTCCTGCACTGGTATTCAAATAGTATGCCGTCCATTCTTCCCGCATTGTGTGACAGGCGGATGACGCATGTTTTGCGGCAAATGTGTCGGGGTTGCGGGGATCGCGACAGGCTGGCTCATGGTACCATGTCCCCTGATCTCAAGAGCGAATATCTAACTCCCTATGGCCAAGAGCAAGGTTGTTTATTCCTGCACCGAATGTGGCTCCCAGGCACCAAAATGGGCCGGGCAATGCGGTGATTGCGGGGCGTGGAACACGCTGGTGGAGGTGACCGCGGTGAGCAATAGCGGGCGCAATGCCCGCTTCAGCGGATTTGCCGGTGACGCGGCCGGCCAGCGGGTACAGCGGCTGGCGGAAGTGGACGCCGCCGATGTGGCCCGGGTCCCCACCGGCATCGGTGAATTTGACCGGGTACTGGGTAGCGGGCTGGTACCCGGCTCGGTGGTGTTGCTTGGCGGTGATCCCGGCATCGGCAAGTCGACGCTGTTGTTGCAAACGGTGGTCAGCCTGGGCCAGCAACTGACGCCGCTGTATATCACCGGCGAGGAGTCGCTGCAGCAGGTGAGCCTGCGCGCGCAACGCCTGGGGCTGGCGGCGGACGATCTGGCCCTGCTGGCCGAGACCCGGGTGGAGGATATCCTGGCCATCGCCCAGCAGGAGCAACCCCGCGTGCTGGTGATCGATTCCATCCAGACCATTTTTACCGACGAGGTCAGCTCGGCGCCCGGCTCGGTCAGCCAGGTGCGCGAATCGGCCGCGCAACTGGTGCGTTATGCCAAGCAGACCGGCACGGCGCTGTTTCTGGTCGGCCATGTCACCAAGGAAGGCACCCTGGCCGGACCGCGGGTGCTGGAGCACATGGTGGATACCGTGCTCTATTTCGAAGGCGATTCCAGCAGCCGCTATCGTCTGGTGCGGGCGATGAAAAACCGCTTCGGCGCGGTCAACGAGCTGGGCGTGTTCGCCATGACCGACAAGGGTCTGCGCGAGGTGAACAACCCCTCGGCGATCTTTTTGTCCCGCCACGACGAGGCGGTGCCCGGCAGTGTCATTCTGGTCACGCTCGAAGGCAGCCGCCCACTGCTGGTGGAAGTGCAGGCCCTGGTCGACGACAGCCAGCTGAGCAATCCGCGCCGGGTGACCACCGGGCTGGAACACAACCGCCTGGCCATGCTGCTGGCGGTGCTGCATCGCCATGCCGGGGTGGTGTGCGCCGATCAGGACGTGTTCGCCAATGTCGTTGGCGGTGTACGCGTGACCGAAACCGCCGCCGATCTGGCGGTGATCCTGGCGGTGATGTCGAGCCTGCGCAACAAGACTCTGCCGCAGGACCTGGTAGTGTTCGGCGAAATCGGCCTGGCCGGCGAAATCCGTCCCGTGCCCAACGGCCAGGACCGCCTGCAGGAAGCCGCCAAACACGGCTTCAAACGCGCCGTCGTCCCCAAAGGCAACGCCCCGCGCAAACCCATCGACGGTCTGCAGATCACCGCGGTCAGTCGGCTCGAAGAACTCCTTGATCTTTTTTAGTGAGCGCACTGGAAAGTAACGCAAAGATCGCAAAGACGCAGAGGACGCAAAGAAAATAATTATGAATGTTGAATTTTAAATTCTGAATTGAGAGCTGGCTCCCATTCATAATTCAACATTTAAACTTATTGCTCTTCGTACTATTTCCGGAGAGGACGAACAATAGCCACCGAAGACACTGATTCGGTGTAGTTCGGTGCTTTCAGTGTTTCGGTGGTTAATTCAGGAATGATGATACGTGGTATGTAGCCTGAAAATTTAAATCTTTCTCTGCGTTCTCCGCGTTATTTTCCAGAGGACAAGAGAAGAGGCACAGGCCGTTTAATCAGACTCGAGCAGTTCGGCCAGTTCGCGTTCGAGCAGGGCGGGATCGCCGAGGTTGAGTTCCACCAGTCGGTGCAGGTGGCTGGCGCTGTCCAGGTCCATGTGGTCGAAGTGCAGCCCCAGATGATCGGGATTGTCGTAGTGGGTAATACGGGTTTCAAATTCCAGCTGGACTTCTTCGCTTAGCAGCAGTTGCAGCAGATAGGTGTTGTCAAAGTCGCGGGGGCCATCCGTGGTGGGGCGGCGGATCATGGCGCCGCGCAGGCTGATGTCGATCACCTCGGTTTGCCACTGGCGGTTGTTGCCGGGATCGATCAACCACGCGTCGCCATCGAAGCGGATGCGGGTAAAGTGGCGGCGTTCGGAGTCGCTCATGCTCAGTCCAGGTAAAACTGCATTTTGATGTTGCCGATCTGGATGGTGTTGCCGTCCTGCAGTTTGTGGCTGTGTTCACCCAGCGGCTGGTTGTCCACCAGCGGGGTATGTTCGCCTTCCAGATGCGAGAGAAAGTAACCGTCGTTGCGCCGGGTGATGACCGCCGTGGCCACGCCCGGTTTACCCAGGTTGGTCATGGAGCGGTTCAGGCTCAGGGTCTTGCCCAGGTTCTGGCCGTTTAAGATCTGCAGCCAGCCCTGGCGGGTTTCGTGGTTTTGCTCGGCTTCGGCCTGTTGCGGGGTGATCTCTTCCACTTCCGGCACCGGTAACTCATCCACGTGGGCCATGTTGAGATCTTCTTCGTATTTATATTCGAGCGTGTGCTTGCCGATGCGGATGCTGTCGCCATCCTTGAGCAGGTGCTTGTCGATTTTGTTCTGGGCGACGAAAGTGCCGCCCTCGCTGTCGAGATCGACCAGTACCGAGGTCTGATCGCGGGTGTCGATGCGGGCGTGCTGGGGCGAGACCGCCAGGCTGTCGATATGAATGGTGCACTGGGGATCACGGCCGATCAGCATGCTGCCCTTGAGGATCGGATAGACACGCAGAATGCTTCCCTTGAATGACAGCGTCAGCTTGGACACGTGCGGCTCGGCTCCCGGCTAGTAACTGAATGAAAAGTCTATATTTATCGTAGAATTATAGTCTTTTATTAATGTTATTATACAACTGCGGCGGTGGATAGTCCCGATTTGACCGCCTGTCAGGGAATTCCCCCCTTGCGTCAAGGGTTCCCGGGGTCCTGCTCCCCCGTCGGCAGGTTGTTGCGTTTCCAGCCCGGGTCGATGTGCACGGTCTTGACCGCGTTGCCGGTGGTCTGGACGATTTCGATGGGATAATCGGCGATCAGCAGGCTGGTGCCCGGATCGGGAATGTGTTCCAGGTATTCGAGGATCAGGCCGTTGAGGGTTTTCGGTCCCTCGGTAGGCAGGTCCCACTCCAGCGCCTTGTTCAGTTCGCGGATGGTGATGCTGCCGTCGACCAGAAACGTGCCGTCCTCCTGCACGTGAATGTCGCGACTGGAGGCAGCCGGGTCGGTAGTGAACTCGCCGACGATCTCCTCGAGAATGTCCTCGAGCGTCACCAGCCCCTGAATATCGCCGTACTCGTTCACCACCAGCGCAATACGCCGGCGCTCGCGCTGGAAGTTGAGCAACTGGGTGTGCAGGGGCGTGCCCTCGGGGACGAAATAGGCGTCACGAATGATCTGGCGGAAATTTTCCTTGCTCAGTTCATCCTGCTGAAAGAGTCGCACGGCACGGCGCAGATGGACCATGCCGATCACATGATCGATATCCCCTTCGTAGACCGGCATGCGGGTGTGCTGGCTTTCGGTCAGTTGCTTGGCAATTTCCTCCCAGTCATCAGAGAGGTCAATGCCGGCGATCTCGTTGCGCGGCACCATGATGTCGTCGACGCTGACCTTTTCCAGATCCAGAATACTGAGCAGCATCTCCTGGTGGCGCTGGGGAATCATGCTGCCGGCCTCGCTGACCACAACGCGCAGCTCCTCGCTGCTGAGGGTCATGCGTCCGGCCTCATCGAGTCGCACGCCGAACAGCCAGAGCAGGCCGTTGGAAACGCGTGTGATCAGCCAGACCAGCGGATAAAAAATTCTCAGCAGCGGCGCCAGCAAATAGGAGGCGGGCAGGGCATAACGTTCCGGGTTGAAGGCCGCCAGGGTCTTGGGCGTGACCTCGGAGAAGATCAGCACCACGATGGTCAGGGCGATGGTGGCGATCCATATGCCGGATTCGCCGAACAGCCGGATACCGATCAGGGTGGCAATGGCCGAGGCCAGAATGTTGACGAAGTTGTTGCCCAGCAGGATGACGCCGATCAGACGATCGGGCCGGGTCAGGAGGCGTTCCGCCTTTTGTGCGCCCTTGTGCTTTTTTTCGGAGAGGTTGCGCAGGCGATAGCGGTTGAGACTCATCAGCCCCGTTTCGGAGCCGGAGAAAAACCCCGACGCAATCAACAGGAAGACGAGTATGCCGATGAGCATACCTAGGGGTAATTCGTTCAAGAACGCAACGCCTCTTGCTGCCTGTAAGGAAGATGAATTACGAAGGACATCACCGGCACTGTCAAGGCTAACCGCCTCTGGCGACTAGCGATGCAGAACCAGTTCGATGACGAATTTGCTGCCGAAGTAGGCCAGCATCAGGGCGATAAAGGCGGCGATGGTCCAGCGAATCGCCACACGGCCGCGCCAGCCGAATTGAACCCGTCCCCACAACAGAATCCCGAACAGAATCCAGGCGATGATCGACAGTACGGTCTTATGGACCAGGTGCTGGGCGAGAATGTCTTCCAGATAGAGTCCGCCGCTGATCAGCGAGATGCTCAGTACAATAAAGCCCAGCCCGATCATCTGGAACAGCATGGTCTCCATGGTTTCCAGCGGTGGCAGGGCACGCACGATACCCCCGGGCTGCTTGTTGTGCAGATGGGCATCCTGGAAATAGAGCAGGATCGCCTGCACTACCGCGATACTCAGCAGACTGTAGGCGAGGATCGAGATGAGGATATGAAATTCCAGTCCCGCCGCCAGATCCCGGGCCAGAATGTTGTGCTCATCGCTGAGCAGGCGCAGCAGGATCGTGACAGCGGTCAACGGCAGCACCACAATGCCGAGCGATTCCACCGGGCGCGAGAGGGCCGACAACAGCAGCAACAGCGCCGCCAGCCAGCCCACCAGAGTGAGGATGGTATAAAACCCGATATCCACACCGCCCGGGGTAAACAGCACCTGCCATAACAGCACGCCATGCAGCACCACGGCGATCAGTCCCGGGGCCAGCAGGCGCCGACGGGTTGCCGGCGTGGCCGCAGTGCCGCTGACCAGACGTCGCCATAGCAGAGCGCCGGCCAGCAGATACAGCAGGATCGCAGCCAGGGCCGGGAGCAACAGGTTCAAAGCAAGGGAATTCATCACGCCTGAATCATCGCACAGCTCGATCGGCGAAGGAAGTGCCGCGCTGCGCGCAGGGGCAATGTTTGCACTGAGCGGGCCGTCTTGTATACGTTATGACCAATTTCGGGATAAAACAAATGATTATCAAGGTCTTAGACTTGTGACCCTGGTAGCATTTTGATTTACTCGGGCATGGCACTATTCAAGGTTGGAATAACAGGTTAATTAAGTATGATTCAGTCAGGCGGAGTGACAGGTTAGATGGAACTGCAGGTTTTGGGATGCAGCGGCGGTGTCGGCAATGGTTTACGCACCACCACCATGATGATCGATGAGGATATTCTGATCGATGCCGGCACCGGTGTGGGTGATCTGACCCTCGAACAGATGGCCGGCCTGCGGCATATTTTTCTCACCCATTCGCATCTGGATCATATTGCCAGCATTCCCTTGCTGGTGGACAGCGTGTTCGAACATCTGCATGAACCGATCATCATTCATGCCCAGCAAGCGACCATCGACGCATTGCGCACGCACATTTTCAATAATGTGATCTGGCCTGATTTTGCCGCGCTGCCGCATCCCGATCGGCCGGTGCTGCGGTATCAGCCGATGCAGCCGGGCGAAACCCGCCAGGTGCGCAATATCCAGTTTGAAATGGTGCCGGTCAATCACGTGGTCCCCGGGGTTGGCTTCATCGTGCGCAACAGTCAGCAGGTCTTTGCCTTCAGCGGGGATACCACTACCAACGACACTTTCTGGGCGCGGCTCAACCAGCTGGAGCGGCTGGATCTGCTGATCGTCGAGGCCGCTTTCGCGGACGAGGATATCGATATCTGTCGGCGCGCCGGGCATTACTGCCCCGCGCTGCTGGCGGAGGACATTGCCAAGCTCCACCATCAGCCCGAAGTGTATATCACCCACAACAAGCCGGGCGGGGAGGGCGAGATTTTCGCCGAATGCGCCCGCGCCATCACCACCCATTCGGTCAACCGACTCTCGGCCGGGGCCCGTTTCACGTTATAATGTCCCGGATCGCCGGGTGCGGCGGTCGACTGCATTTCCAAGTGAGGCAATATGTTTGATGGTCTGAGCGAACGCCTTGGCCAGACGGTCCGTAACCTGCGCGGGGTCGGCCGACTGACCGAGGAGAATATCAAGGAGACCCTGCGCGAGGTGCGCATGGCCCTGCTGGAAGCCGACGTGGCGCTGCCGGTGGTCAAGGAATTTACCGACCATGTGCGCGAGAAGGCCCTCGGCGAGGAAGTTCTCAAGAGCCTGACGCCCGGCCAGGCGCTGATCAAGATCGTCAACGACGAGCTGGTGGCGTTAATGGGCGAGGCCAACGACAGCCTCGATCTCAGCGTGACGCCACCGGCGGTGATCCTGCTGGCCGGCCTGCAGGGCTCGGGCAAGACCACCAGTGCCGGCAAGCTGGCCCGCTGGCTGCAGGAGAACCAGAAAAAGTCGGTCATGCTGGTCAGTACCGACATCTACCGCCCGGCGGCCATCGATCAGCTGCAGACCGTGGCCGGCCAGGTCGAGGCCAGCTTCTGTCCCAGCGCCAGCGACGAGGACCCGGTGGTCATCGCCAAACGGGCGCTGGAGCAGGCGAAGGTCCAGCACAAGGATGTGCTGATCGTCGACACCGCCGGCCGGCTGCATATCGACGAGAGCATGATGGACGAGGTGCGCCGGCTGCACGAGACGGTCCATCCGGTGGAGACCCTGTTCGTGGTCGACAGCATGACCGGCCAGGACGCGGCCAACACCGCCCGCGTCTTTCACGAGGCACTGCCGCTGACCGGGGTGATCCTGACCAAGACCGACGGCGATGCCCGCGGCGGTGCGGCGCTGTCGATTCGCCAGATCACCGGCAAACCGATCAAGTTCCTCGGCACCGGCGAGAAGACCACTGCGCTGGAGCCGTTTCATCCGGACCGGGTTGCCTCGCGCATCCTGGGCATGGGCGATGTGGTCAGCCTGGTCGAAGAGGCGCAGGGCAAGATCGACCTGGACGAGGCCGAGAAGATGGCGGCCAAGCTCAAAAAGGGCAAGGGCTTCGATCTGGAGGACTTCCTCGCCCAGTTCCAGCAGATGAAAAAAATGGGCGGGCTGGCCAGCATGATGGACAAGCTGCCCGGGATGCCCAATGTGCCCCAGGGCGCCCTGGATGCGACGGCCGGCGAGCAGCAGATCAAGCGCATGGAGGCGATCATCCGCTCCATGACGCCCGCCGAGCGGCGCAAGCCGGACCTGATTAAAGGCTCGCGCAAGCGGCGCATCGCCGGCGGTTCCGGTACCCAGATCCAGGACGTCAATCGCCTGCTCAAGCAGTTCACCCAGATGCAGAAGATGATGAAGAAAATGAAAGGCGGCGGCATGGCCAAGATGATGCGCGGCCTCAAGGGCGGCAACCTGCCGCCGGGGATGATGTAACGGTCGGGATCGTGCAGGGGTAACACCGAACACACCGATGTACACTGAAAACACCGAAAAAACATTTTAAATCAGTGAGTTCGGTCCCCTTCGGTGTCTTCGGTGGTTTCCCTGAGAGGTCGTGCCGAATGACACCGAACACACCGAATTGCACTTAAGACACCGAAAAATACTGTAAACTCAGTGAGTTCGGTGGGTTTTCGGTGTATTCGGTGATCCGCAGCCCCGGCGGGGACGGCAGGTTAAATTTTCCCCGCAAAATGGCGCTAAGCCCTTCACTTTTCCGCCATTTTCAGTACAATGCCCCACTCTTTCGGGAAGGCTGTCCGGCTTTGGGTCGAGACGGCCTCAATTTATTTGGTTCAAGAGGTTATAACTCGCGATGGTAACCATACGTCTGGCGCGCGCTGGCGCCAAAAAGCGTCCTTTCTACCATATCGTGGTCACGGATTCCCGTAACCGCCGGGACGGCAGCTATATCGAACGCCTGGGGTTCTTTAACCCGGTCGCCACCGGTAACGAAGTCCGTCTGAATCTGGACAACGAACGGATCTCGCACTGGCTGAGCAAGGGGGCCCAGGCCTCCGAGCGGGTCAGCAAACTGGTCAAGGAACAGGAAAAGCGCGCGGCATAAACCGCCGCGCGACCGCCTGACCCGAGCGGCGGGCGGAAGGACGCCACAGGCCATGCAGCATGCCGATAACATGATCGTGTTGGGGCATATCAGTGGCCTGTTTGGTATCCAGGGGTGGGTGAAGGTCTATTCCCACACCGAACCCCGGCACAACATTCTGAACTATTCGCCGTGGTATCTGTACAGCGGCGGTGAATGGCTGCCCTACCGACTGGTACAGGGCAAGCAACACGGCAAGACCCTGATTGCGCAACTGGAACAGTGTCCGGATCGCGACAGTGCGGCGGCCCTGGTGGGCCGCGAGATCGCCGTTACCCGCCAGCAACTGCCGGCGCTGGAAGAGGGCGATTATTACTGGCGCGACCTGCTGGGATTGCGGGTCATCAACCTGGCGGACGTGGAACTGGGCCAGGTGACGAACCTGATGGAAACCGGGGCCAATGATGTCCTGGTGGTCGAACAGACCGACGCCGCAGGTGACAGGCAGCAACGTTTGATCCCGTTTATCCGTGAGCAGGTGATCAAACAGGTGGATTTGCAGGCCGGCGTGATTCGCGTCGACTGGGAACCGGAATTTTGATTCATGCCGGTCAGCGGCATGAAGGTTAAGTGACATGCGCTTTGATCTCATCACGCTGTTTCCAACGATGTTCAGCGCGGTCACCGAATACGGCATCACCGGACGGGCTCTGAGTCGCGGTCTGGTGGAGGTCGGGTTTTACAACCCGCGCGACTATACGACCGACAATTACCAGACGGTCGATGACCGGCCCTACGGCGGTGGCCCGGGCATGGTGATGATGGTCGAGCCACTGCGCGAGGCGATTCGTGACGCACGCGGCAGCGACGGCGGGCAAAGCCGGGTAATCTACCTGTCGCCGCAGGGGCGCAGGCTGGATCAGGCCGGGCTTGAACAGTTAGCACGCCACTCGCACCTGATACTGGTGTGCGGTCGCTACGAAGGAATCGACGAGCGGTTGATTGACGCCGAGGTCGACGAGGAGTGGTCCATCGGGGATTACGTCCTCAGTGGCGGCGAGCTGGCGGCGATGGTGATGATGGACGGGCTGACCCGTCTGTTGCCCGGGGCGCTGGGGCACGAGGACTCGGCACAACAGGATTCCTTTTCGGACGGGCTACTGGATTTTCCGCAGTTTACCCGGCCGGAGACGATAGAAGGCAGGCAAGTTCCGCCGGTATTGCTCAGTGGCGATCACAAGGCCATCGAGCGCTGGCGACTCAAACAGGCGCTGGGTCGAACCTGGCTGCGACGTCCCGAGTTACTCGAGACGCTCGAACTGGATGAGGACAAACAGACTTTGCTGGCGGAGTTTATTCGCGAGCATGAGATTGAATAACGAGGCACGAGCTTGGGAGCGACGAGCATGAGCAACATTATCGACCAGTTAGACGCGGAACAGATGAACAAGACGATCCCGGAGTTCGGTCCCGGCGACACCGTTGTGGTTCAGGTCAAGGTAAAGGAAGGCAATCGCGAACGTCTGCAGGCCTATGAAGGCGTGGTGATCGCCCGCCGTAACCGCGGCCTCAATTCCTCATTCACCGTGCGCAAGGTTTCCTACGGGGAAGGGGTCGAGCGTGTTTTCCAGGTTTACAGCCCGACCCTGGCCGAGATTCAGGTCAAGCGTCGCGGTGACGTGCGTCGCGCCAAGCTGTATTATCTGCGCGAACGTTCCGGCAAGTCCGCGCGTATCAAGGAAAAGCTGACCAACAAATAAGCTCATCCGGCATGACAATCCGGTCGAACGACCGCAAACCGGTGAACATCAGAACGGGTAACCCTCGCGGGTTACCCGTTTTTTGGTTCTGGCGCACGGCATTGTTTGCCCTGTTGTTAGCGCTAACCGGGCTGGCCCCGGCCGATGAGACGCTGGATGAAATCCGCGCCCTGGCCGACAGCGGTGCGGCGACTCTGGCGGTGCGCCTGCTGGACGAACGTCAGCCCACCATCCCTTCCGAACAGAGCGAATGGCTGGCGCTGGAGCGCGAGCGGGTGCGCATCTATCGCGACAGCGGCCAGTGGCAGCGCCTCGCTTCCCGCCTCACCGGCTTTCCCCGCAACATGCCCGAACAGGCCGTGCGCTGGGCCATGACCGAGCGGGCCAACGCCTTTTTAAAACTCGATGAACCGCGCCGTGCCCTGTCGGTGTTGCGTGATCTGATCTGGTCGGGTGAGGGCGCGGTGGATGCGCAATGGCGCCGGCGCTGGCGCGAGCTGGTGATGATCAGTTACGTGCGACTGGGGTTGGCGGAGGATGCCTATCAGGCCAGCCGGCAGTTCTATCAGGATTATCCGCCGCAAGATCGGGATGACCGGTTATTGCGCGCGCGGATCCTGTTGATGAGTGGCCATCCCGGCGAGGTGCCCGAACTGCTGGCGGATGAACAGGATACCGAGGCCGGGATGCTGGTGCTGCTGGCGCAATTGCGCAGTGGCAGCCGGCCGGCCAACAAGGTGATGCAGGCCGGGTTACGTCACCTGCGCGGCAAGTGGGTCGAGGCCGAGGATCGCCATCATCTGTGGGCGGTGATCGCCGAGGCGGCCCGGCGCAGCGGTGATCGGCTGACGGCTGCCAACGCCCTGGAACACGTCCTCGCTTCCCAGGCGGCGCGACCTCTGCCGGCCGGCCTGTTCGAGTACAACGCCGACAGCCTGTGGAATGCCTATGTGGATCTGGCCACCTTTCTCGGTAATCAGCAGCAGTTTCTGATCGGCGATGACGCCCCCTGGTTCGAGGCCGCCGAAGCGGCCCGGGCCAAACAGCCGGTGCGGGCGCGTGCCTATTACACCCTGCTGATGTTCAAGGGTCAGTCGGCGGCCAGTCGCGAGCGGGCGGCCAAAACGTTTATCGCGACGCTGCGTCAGCGCAGTCGCGGTGCGGCCCTGGTCGAAGCCCTGTTTCTCGAGGGCAAGCAGTTCAAACAACCCGCCGATATTCCGCTGGCGGCCCGGCTGGAACTGGTGGACATCGCGCTGGCCCGTCAGGAGATCGAGCGCGCCTCGAAACTGATGGCCAGCATCGAACAAGTGCCCGAGGGCGAGGAAGCGTTTATCTGGCAATTGCGCCGGGCGCGGATTCTGGTGCTCGGCGGTGAGCTGGCGCAGGGACAGCAAACCCTGCACGAGGTGCTGGCGCAGTTGGAGCCGGGGCAGGATCAGCGACTGGATCAGGTGCTGCAGGTGGTGTTCGATATGCAGACCGCCGGCGCTCACGAAGCGGCACTGGAGCTGTTTGCGGCCCTGCAGGAACTGACCGTCGATACCAAACGCAAGCGCGAGCTCTATTACTGGATGGCCAATTCCCGCGAAGCCCGCGAGCAGTATGCCGAGGCGGCGCGGCTTTATCTGAAATCCGCCATGCTGATCGGCCCCGAGGCGATGGATCCCTGGGCGCAGACGGCCCGTTACCAGGCCGGCGTGGCGCTGGCGCGGGCCGGCCTGTACGCGGATGCGCGGGCGCTGTTCAATCATCTGCTGCGCGTGACCGAGGACAAGAGCCGGCGCGCGGCCCTGCGTCAGGAACTGCAGAAAATCTGGCTGCTCGAGGGCGGGCGCAGCGGCGATCAGTCGGCCGCCGTCACAGAGGATGACGCAGCAACAAGCCCGTTTTAGGTGTCTGCGGGTTACCTTCCAGCGAGGTGACCTCGAACGGAATCGATTCCAGTTGCATGCCAACATTTTTCTGCACCGCGAAATGCAGGTGCGGCGCATCCCCGTCTGCGGCGGATCCGAGCCGTCCGATCACCTGACCGCGATTGATGGTCATCCCCGTGAACAGCTTGACCGAATCGGGCACCAGATGAGCATACAGCCCGAAGGTGCCATCACGATGCAGAATCCGCACATAGAAAGTCTTCTCGCGCCGTTCGGGCGACAGCTTGCCGGTTTTCATCTCCGCCACGGTGCCACTGCGGGCCGCATGCACCGTAGTGTCCGCCGGCATGGGAATATCGATGGCGTAACGGGTCAGGGTGTGTGAATGATGGCTGGCTTCGCCGTTGAACGCCTGGGCGATACTGAATTCCTTGTGCGGTGAAAACGGCGGCAGATAGGGTTTGCCGGTCAGATGTTCGGCGGCGGGGTCGCCCGGGACAAAGCGGGTTCGATAGGTATAGCTCCAGGGTGCGTCCGGATCGATCTTTTCAAAGCGGGTCAGCGGCTTGCGGCTGCCGGCGCCGATTACCTTGCGCAACGGCAGCGGCGGGTCGGCCCGCATGTTCTGCAGCTGGCCAGCCGAGAACTCCAGCTGTATGGGCATGGGCAGGGTGTTACTGACCTCAAAGATCGGCGTATCTTCTTCACCCTGACGGTGAATAATCACCTGTTTTTCGTTCGACGGTGGTTCATCCTGTGAAGGGTGCCGGCGACGCTGTTCGCTCGGTGGCGGGTTGTCACTGAAATGCCAGACGCCGTCTTCATCCTGGTATTTGTACATCTGGGCCGCGACGTGGCCGCTTGCCAGCAGTAGTAACAGGCCCGGTACGAGAGCAATGAGGGGATGGTTGGACATAATCAATCGCCGCTACTGGATGACCATTTCGGTGAAATAAACCGCTTCGATGGCCGGCAGTTGGATATGCTCTTCCATCACCTTTTGCAGAGCGGTCAATGCCTCATCGCGCAGGGCAATCTTGCCCTGGGCCGAGGTGAGTTTCTTGACCGGCTGATCGCTGAGCAACATGACCAGTTCGTGCCGCAGGGCAGGATTGTATTGCTTGATATATTGCTCCATGGTTTTATCGCGCAGCTTCAGCTGCACGCTCACCTGCATATGCCGGACCCGCTGGTTATCGGTGACATTGACCACCAGGGGCGGCTGCATGGCGGTATACACGACCGGTGCTGCCTGTTCCCGGGTGTCTGACGCCTCTTCTTCGTCTTCGGCCCACACAGGGGGAGCGATCATCAGCGGAACAAGCAGGGCAAACAACACACGCGGTTTCATCTTGATAACTCCTGCACTATAGTTGAAACACATCATCAGGCGGGTAGCAATTCCCTGACCCTGACAGAATACGGTGTACTGACCGCAGAGTAAATTCGGGTATCTACCTAAATGAAGCCATCCCGCTTTCAGATTAACATTACCCCGGGCGCCCTGATCGTGACGTTGTCGGGTGATTGCATCACCGATATCGACTTGCGAACCACGCCGCAGCCGGGTCTGCGCGACGCCAACGGGGCCAGTGAAAAGCGTATCGCGCGTGAACTGGCCGCCTATTTTGACGATGCGGCCGCGCCCCTGCGCTGGCCACTGCGCGCGAACGGCAGCGATTTTCAGCAGCGGGTCTGGCAGGCGCTGCGGGCGATTCCGGTGGGTAGTGTCCGAACCTACGGCGAGCTGGCCGAAGAGGTCGGCGGCTGTGCCCAGGCGGTGGGCAATGCCTGTCGCCAGAACCCGATCCCGATCTATATTCCCTGTCATCGTGTGGTGGCCAAAGCGGGTATCGGCGGTTTCGCCGGCAAGACTGCCGGTCCCCGCATCGATCTCAAACGCTGGTTACTGCGGCACGAGGGTGTGATGTTGCCGGCATGAGCGAGTCGCAGTCTCTGATCGAACAGTTTCTCGATGCCCTGTGGATGGAGCGGGGGCTGAGTGAAAATACCCTCTCGGCCTATCGCTCGGATCTTGGCCAGTTCGGCCAGTGGCTGGATGGACAGGGGCGGGGTTCGCTGCGTGATGTCCATCGCGAGCAGATCCAGGGCTATCTCGCCCAGCGGCTGGAACAGCGTGGCAGTCCGCGCAGCACCGCGCGGCTGCTCTCCAGTCTGCGCCGGTTCTACGCCTGGCTGCGCCGCGAACAGCAGATAGGCGAGGATCCCACCGCCCTGATCGAGGCACCCCGGCTGGGACGGCCGTTGCCCAAAAGCCTGAGTGAAAGCGACGTCGAGGCGTTGCTGCTGGCGCCGGATACCGAAACCCACAAGGGGCTGCGGGACCGCTGCATGCTGGAGGTGCTGTACGCCACCGGCCTGCGGGTCTCGGAACTGGTCAATCTGCACATGGGGCAGATCAACCGCCAGCAGGGCGTGGTGCGCATCAGTGGCAAGGGCGACAAGGAACGCCTGGTCCCGCTGGGCGAAGAGGCACTGGGCTGGTTGCAACGTTATCTGCAGGAAGTGCGTCCGGCAGTACTCGATGGCCAGGCGGCGGAGGCGGTCTTTCTCAGTAATCGCCGCCAGCCGATGACCCGCCAGACCTTCTGGCACCTGATCAAGGATTACGCGCGCCGTGCCGGCATCGACAAACCCCTCTCCCCGCACACTCTACGCCACGCGTTCGCCACTCACCTGCTGAATCACGGGGCCGATCTGCGCGTGGTGCAAATGCTGCTCGGCCACAGCGATCTCTCCACCACCCAGATCTATACCCACATCGCCAAAGCGCGGTTGCAGGAACTGCACGCCCGGCATCATCCTCGCGGCTGAGTTCCAGGTTCTGAGTGCAGAGTTCCGAGTGGCGTAGGTCACGCTGGCGAT